>CAIPHQ010000138.1 GCA_903864895.1 uncultured Rhodospirillales bacterium | reverse complement strand
GCGCGCGCAATCTCCACAATCTGCCGCTGCTCCACCGACAGCCGGGCACATTCCTGCTCGACATCCAGATCCATGCCCCAGCCGGACAGCACACCCTCCGCCTCACGGCGCATGGCAGACCAGTTGATCAGGCCGAACCGGGTCAAAGGCTGTGTGTTCAGCAGCAGGTTCTCGGCCACCGTCAGCGTGGGGACCAGCGTGGATTTCTGGTACACGCAGGCCACCCGGTCGCGCCATTTCTGCCGCTCGCCTAGCCCCGGTGCGTCCTGCCCGGAAAAGCGTACCTGCCCGGTATCGGGGGCCAGAATGCCGGTCAGCACGCCGACCAGCGTGGATTTCCCGGCCCCGTTGCGCCCCACCAGCGCCCGCGAATCACCTTGGGGAACCCGTACCGTCACGTCGGTCAGCGCCTGGCTCATGCCAAAGCGCTTGGACACGCCGTGCACTTCCACCAGCGGCACCCCGGATGCCGCGCGTGCGGCATCCGGGGCCGGAGGGGTGTTGCGCATCACGCTGCCAGCCGCAGCGCTGCCGTGCTCAGCCTTTCACGCCGTTGGCCCACAGCGACGGGTCATCGACATTGGCCTTGGTGACGGTCGGCGCGGGCAGCATGTCCATCGGGTTGCCGTTCATCATCTCGATGCGGCTGTCATGGTCGGTCGGACCGGGGGCGAAGGCTTTGCCGGCGACCGCACCTTGCAGATAGTACAGGCCCCACTTCACATACAGGTTCAGCGGCTGCGAAATCGCCGCATCAAGCTGACCTTCGCGGATCTTCTGGTGCGCCAGTGGCGTGCCGTCGATGCTGACCAGGAAGATATGCCCGGCCTCGCCAACCGGCTTCAGCTTGCCCGCGCTCTTCAGCACGTTCAGCACGCCTGCCAGCATCACCGCGTCGCTTTGCATGTAGATCGCGCCGAGTGCCGGCGTGGAGGTCACCACGGTCTGCGCGATGGAGGTCGCCTTGTCGGTCGCCCAGTACGTCGGCTGCTCGATCAGCTTGATGTCCGGGAAGTCCTTTTTCATGCAATTGGAAAATCCGCTGGTGCGGTCACGCCCGTTCAACGTGGCCTGATCGCCCATCAGCGACAGCACGATGCCCTTGCCGCCCAGTGCCTTGCCGGTCAGCTTGCAGGCGTCTTCGCCCATGCGGATGTTATCGGCGCGCACCACCATCGCGGCCTTGCCGCCTGCCGGGCCCATGTCGATGGACACAACCGGCACGTTCTTGCTGGCCGCAAAATCCAGCGCCGGCACAATCGCCTGGCTGTCGCGGGCCACGAACAGAATGCCCTGCGCGCCCTGCGCCACCAGATTGTGGAAATCGCCGATCTGCTTGCCGGGGTCGCCATTGGCGTTGGCCACCGGCAGCGTCTTCAGGCCAGCGGCCTTGCCCGCCGCCATCACGCTGTCGGCCTGCACCACCTGAAACGGGTCCTGCAGGAACCCGGTGGAATACCCCAGCGTGAAGCCCTGGGCCTGCGCCGGCGCGGTGCCGGCCAAGGCGAATACCATGCCGGCCGCAAGGCCAGCCGTCAGCGTACGCGAAACATAGCACCGCATGGTGTCAGTCATCGTCGCCCCCTTCGGATTCGTGTTCTTTGTTCTACTGGCCTCTTTGAGCCACCGGGACTCTGTGTGCCCCGCGCGGCCATTGTCAAGCGAAGAACCACCCAAGACGAATCAATCATCTATGCTGCGGTAGCGAACAGCCTCAAGTTGCCCGGACCGCCACGACCGCACCATCGCATCGCACACCTCGGCGGCGCGGTAGCCGTCCTCGAACGTGCCGGCCAACGGGGCCACGCTGCCCTGCCCGGCGGCGGCGGTCAGGAAATGATGCATCTGATGCACAAAACATTCGGCCCAGCCAATCGGATGGCTGCCCTGAATGCCGGCATCGAACATGAAATCCGCAAACGGATGCCCGGCGCGGATGGCCTGAATGGTGCGGAAACCGCTGTTCACACCATCGGCGATGTCCAGTTCATTCAGCCGCTCGACATCGAATTTCAGCGAACCCTTGGTGCCATCCACCTGAATCCGCCCGGTGTGGCCATAGCCGCACGCGATGCGGGAGCCTTCGATGCTGCCGATCGCACCATTGCGAAACCGTACAATCGAGACAAACGCATCATCCACTTCCACGCGCCGCCCGCCGCGTTCCGGCACCTGCGTCTTGCCCAAGGCTGAAACGGCCTCGATATCGCCCACCAGACACCGTGCCTGATCGATATGGTGCGCGCCCAGATCACCGATGGCACCGCTGCCCGCCACCGCCCGGTCGAACCGCCAACTCATCGGCTGTCCCGGTTCCAGCGCGGTGGACATCAGATAGCTGGAGCGGAACTGCAACACCTCGCCAATCTGCCCGCTTTGCACAATCTCGCGCGCCAGCCGCAGTGCGGGGATGAAGCGGAAGATGAAGGCGCATTGATGCGCCACGCCGGTGCGCGCCGTCTCGCGCCACAACTGAAACGCCGTGCCGGCATCCGGGGCCAGCGGCTTTTCGCACAGCACGTGCTTGCCCAGCCGGGCGGCGGCCAGCGAGGGTTCCAGATGCAGATGATTCGGCGCGGAATTCACGAACAGCCCCACGCGCGGGTCCTGCACCGCCGCATGCCAGTCGTCGCCGGTTTCGGACCAGCCAAACCGCTCCGCACAGCGTTCGCGGGCACCCGCGTTCAAATCGGCCAGCGCCACAAGCTCTGGCAGCAGCGGTGGCCTCGTTTTGGCCAGCGTCACGCTGCGCAGCGCGTAGGAGTGGATCATGCCGATGAATCCGGCGCCCAGCATACCCACGCCAATCGGTTCAGCCATCGCTTCCTCCGCGATTGTTGCAGTGTCCATCAGGGCTTCCGGCGGCGCGCCCCCGTTTGCACGCCGCCTTCGTGTTGTGCGTCAGCCGGTCTTGATCCACACCGCCTTGACGTTCAGGTACTCTTCCAGATGCTGAATGCCGCTTTCGCGTCCGTAGCCGCTCATTTTATAGCCGCCGAACGGCACCGCCGGGTCCATGGCCTGATAGCAGTTTACCCACACCGAGCCCGCACGAATGCCGCGCGCCAGCCGGTGCGCCTTGTTCACGTCGCGCGTCCACACACCGCTGCCGAGGCCGAACATCGTGTTGTTGGCACGGCCCAGGACTTCGTCGATATCGGTGAACGGAATCGCCGAGATCACCGGGCCAAAGATTTCCTCCTGCGCGATGCGCATGTCGTCGCGCACATTGGCGAACACGGTGGGCGGCACGAAATAGCCCTTGGCCATGTCGCCATCGGTCATCCGCTCTCCGCCCGACAGCGGGTTGGCGCCTTCCTGCCGCCCGATGGACATATAGCCGGTCACCCGGTCGAGTTGTTCCTGCGAGACCAGCGGGCCGATCATCACATCCGGGTCGATGCCGTTGCCCACGCGCAGCGTCTTGCTGAACTCGGCCACACGCGCGGTGAATTCGTCGTAGATCTTGCGCTCCACGAACAGCCGCGTACCGGCCGAACAAATCTGCCCCGAATTGGCGAACACCGCCATCGCCGCACCCGGCACCGCGCTCTCCAGGTCGGCATCGGCGAACACGATGTCCGGCGACTTGCCGCCAAGTTCCAGCGATACGCGCTTGAGGTTGAACGACGACGCCTGCACGATCTTCTGGCCGGTGAAATGGCTGCCGGTGAAGGCCACCTTGTCCACGCCCATATGCTTGGCCAGTGCGGCACCCGCGGTCTCGCCATAGCCCGGCACCACATTCAGCACGCCCGGCGGCACGCCCGCTTCCAGCGCCAGTTGCCCCAGCAGCAACGGCGTCAGCGGCGCTTCCTCGGCGGGCTTCAGAATCACGGTGCAACCGGTGGCCAGCGCCGGGCCGATCTTCCACAGGCTGGAGGTCAGCGGCGCATTCCACGGAATGATGGCGCCCACCACGCCCACCGGTTCCTTCAGCGTGTAGGAAAACACGTCGCCGGGCAGCGAGTTCTCGATGGTCTCGCCATGCAGGGCCGTGGCCATGCCGGCGTAGTAGCGCAACAGCCCCACGGCGCGGCGGCGCATGTTGCGGGTGCGCGACAGCGGCGCGCCCATGTCCAGCGTATCAAGCTCGGTCAGTTCGTCGGCGTGCTGGTCCACCAGATCGGCAAATTTCAGCAGAATGGCCTGCCGTTCGAACGGCTTCACCTTGCTCCACGGACCTTCGAACGCCCGGCGCGCGGCTTCTACGGCACGGTCGATGTCCTCGGCGTCGCCTTCGGCCACATCGGCCAGCACTTCGCCGGTGGCCGGGTTGATGGACTGGAACGTCTTGCCCGACGCAGCTTCCAGCCATTTTCCGTCGATCAGCATACGCTTCAGCTTGCCATCCAGAAACGGATGGCGCGCGGGCGCACGGGGTGCGTGTGCGGTCATGGTGTCCCCTCCGCGGCGTGTTGCTTGTCTGGCCAGGCAATCCGCTCACGCCATTGCGGTGCCGGGGCATGGCGTCTCCGCTCCCGCAACCGCGGGAGGGGCGCTGCGGCCGCAAGATTGCACCATGTTTCGAATGCCTGTCGAGGCGCTGGCGGGCTTTGCAAGCGCACGCATGGCAGGGCATACCGCAGCACGCACGCCCCGATAGACGGGCGGTTTCAGGAACGGCGGGAACACGGGCATGGCGGACCGCTTGCGGCAGAAAATCTTGTCGCTCGATGACTTCGATGCGGCAGCGCGCCGGCATCTGCCGCGCCCGCTGTATGGGTTTGTCGCAGGGGCGGCTGAAACCGATGCGGCGCTGCACGGCAACCGCGCCGCCTTTGCGGATTACCGCTTCGTGCCGCGCACATTGGTGGACACCTCCGCCCGCAGTGCCGCCACCAGCCTGTTCGGCGAATCCTACACCGCACCGTTCGGCATTCCGCCGATGGGGGCGGCGGCCCTGATTGCCTATCGCGCCGATCTGGCCTTGGCCGGGGCCGCAGCCAAGGCCGGGATTCCGTTTGTTCTGTCCGGTTCATCCCTGATCCGCATGGAGGATGTGGCCCGCGCGGGCGGCAAGCCGTGGTTTCAGGCCTATCTGCCCGGCGACCCTGCGCGCATCGACGCGTTGGTGGACCGGGCGGCGGCGGCCGGATACGGCACGTTCGTGCTCACGGTGGATGTGCCGGTGGGGGCCAACCGCGAAAACAACGTGCGCAACGGCTTCAGCCTGCCGCTGCGCCCGGGGCCGCAACTGGCATGGCAGGGCGTGACCCACCCGCTGTGGCTGTGGCGCACCGCCGCGCGCACCTTGCTGCGCCACGGCATGCCGCATTTCGAGAATTTCGCCGCCACGCAAGGCCCGCCCATCCTCTCACGTGGGCTGGACCGGCAACTGGGCGCGCGCGACACGCTGGCCTGGCCGCATCTGGCGCAAATCCGCAAACGCTGGCGCGGGCGCTTGGTGGTGAAGGGCATTCTGGCCCCGGACGATGCCCGCATGGCGCGCGACGAAGGGGTGGATGGCATCATCGTCTCCAACCACGGCGGGCGGCAACTGGACTACGCGCAGGCCCCGCTGCATGCGCT
Source organism: uncultured Rhodospirillales bacterium (assembly GCA_903864895.1). Lineage (GTDB taxonomy): Bacteria > Pseudomonadota > Alphaproteobacteria > Acetobacterales > Acetobacteraceae > CAIPHQ01. Next base: position 856 of record CAIPHQ010000138.1, on the reverse strand, counting down.
GCCCGGCATCCGCGCGGTGGCTGGCACCATGGCAGTGATGCTGGATGGCGGGGTGCGGCGCGGCACCGATGTGCTGAAGGCGGTGGCGCTGGGCGCCGATTTTGTCTTTGCCGGCCGCCCCTTCCTGTTCGCCGCCGCGGTGGCCGGGGCGGACGGCGTGGCACATGCCATCCGCCTGCTGCGCGAAGAAATCGAACGCGACATGGCGCTGCTCGGCATCACCTCGCTGCGGCAGATGACCCCGGATCTTCTGGCGCCACGCCACCGCTGACCGCCGCCGGGACTTCTGTTTTTGGGGCGGAACGCGCTTGACAGCGGCTTGGCGGCCTCCGTAACGTCGCCGCTGTAAACGTTTCCGGCGGGCGAAATAGCCCGGACAGGCGCGGACAAACAGGGGGAAAACCACATGCGGACCATCAAGGGGCCGGGGCTGTTTCTTGGCCAATTCGCGGGCGACGAAGCCCCGTTCAACACGCTGCCGGGCATCGCCGCCTGGGCCAAGGATTGCGGCTTCGACGCCGTGCAACTGCCCACCTGGGACAGCCGCTTCATCGACATCGCCCGCGCCGCCGGCAGCCAGACCTATGCCGATGAGGTGATGGGGCAGGCGAAAGCTGCGGGGCTTGTGGTGTGCGACACGGCCAGCCACCTGCAAGGCCAACTCTGCGCGGTCAATCCGGCGTATAACACGCTGATGGACGGGCTGTGTCCGCCCGCCGTGCGCGGCAACCCGAAAGCGCGGCAGGAATGGGCCACCACACAACTCAAGCAGTGCGCCACCGCCTCACGCCGCATGGGGCTGACCACGCACGCCACGTTCTCCGGCGCGCTGGCATGGCCGTTCTGCTACCCGTTC
>CAIPHQ010000137.1 GCA_903864895.1 uncultured Rhodospirillales bacterium | reverse complement strand
GGATCGGCTGGCTGGGCGGGGTGGTGGCGCGGCACAGATAGTCCAGCCCGCCCAGATTGGGCGGGTTGCCCAGTGACAGTCCGGTCTCCTCCTCCAGTTCCCGCGCCACGGCGATGCCGAGTGCTGCGGTGAGTTCCGGGCTGGCGGCTGCCAGCAGGCGGGCCTGCACGTGCGCGGGCAGCGAAACTGCGGGGGTGGCAGCGTAGTCCTCGGCGTCCACCGCGCCGCCGGGGAAGACCAGCCGGTTCGGCATGAATTTGTGCCCCGCGCCGCGCATCCCCATCAGCACGGCCGGTCCGCTGTCGATCCAGCGCAGAACCACCAGACTGGCGGCGGGGCGGGGCGTTGCGGGCGGGGTTTCGTTCATCGTCGAACCTGCTATTGGGGCGGCACAGTGTGCCCGGTCCGGGGCGGTCTGCGCCAGAAGCAGTGCTGGGTGGCAGCCGCGCGGCGCGGTGTGCGCGGCCTTGACGCAGCGCGTGATTGGGGCCATTTGCGCAATACCGGACTACGCCGGTCCAGTTACCACCGGCGCCAGGAACAACAAGCCATGTTGCGGCTTTCCAAACTGACCGACTACGCCGTGGTGGTGCTGATCCGTCTGGCCGACGGCGATCGCGCCTGTTGCCGCGCCGGGTTTGCCGAGCCGGTGCAGACCTCGCCGGGCATCGCGCTGGCCACCGGAGTGCCGGAACCCACCGTGGCCAAAGTCTTGAAATCTTTGGCAAGCGCCAATCTGGTGTTGAGCCTGCGCGGCGCGCGCGGCGGCTACCGGTTGGCGCGGCCGTTGTCCGCAGTGTCGGTGGCTGACGTGATTGCCGCCGTGGATGGCCCGATTGCGCTGACCGCCTGCGTCGATGGCGCGGGCGGGTGTGACGTGCAGGGCCTGTGTGCGGTGAAGGGGCGTTGGGACTTGGTGAACGACGCCATTCGCGGTGCGCTGGAGAGTATTTCGCTGGAAGACATGCGCGGCGCCTCGGTGCCGCACGCCTTCCGCCTGCCCGAGGCCGCGTTGCCCGCCATTGCTGCTTCGGCCGCCGAATAGGAACCCCAATGTCCGAATCCGCCACGCTGGAAACCCTCAATGCCGTGACCGCGACGCCCTACAAATGGGGCTTCTCGACCGACATCGAGATGGACATGGCGCCGAAGGGACTGACGGAAGACACCATCCGCCTGATCTCGGCGCGCAAGGAGGAACCGGCGTGGCTGCTCGCATGGCGGCTGGAAGCGTTTGCCGTATGGCAGAAGATGGAAGAACCCGATTGGGCGCGCGTGAAGCACCCGCCGATCGACTATCAGGACCTGCATTACTACGCCGCGCCGAAGAAGAAGGCCGGGCCGAAAAGCCTGGACGAGGTCGATCCCGAACTGCTGCGCACCTATGAAAAGCTGGGCATTCCGCTGAAGGAACGCGCGATTCTGGCAGGCGTTGAGGGGGCTGACGGCGAAGGCGACCGCCCGCAAGTGGCGATGGACGCGGTGTTCGACAGCGTCTCGGTTGCCACCACGTTCAAGGCAACCTTGGCGAAGGCGGGCGTGATTTTCTGCCCGATCAGTGAGGCGGTGCGTGAGCACCCGAATCTGGTGCAGAAATACCTCGGCAGCGTGGTGCCGCAGAGCGACAATTTCTTCGCCGCCCTGAACTGCGCCGTGTTCACCGATGGCAGCTTTGTCTACATCCCGCCCGGCGTGCGCTGCCCGATGGAGCTTTCCACCTATTTCCGCATCAACGCCCGCAACACCGGGCAGTTTGAGCGCACGCTGATCATCGCCGATGCGGGCAGCTATGTGAGCTATCTGGAAGGCTGCACCGCGCCGCAGCGCGACGAAAACCAGTTGCACGCCGCCGTGGTGGAACTGATTGCGCATGACGACGCGCAGATCAAATACAGCACGGTGCAGAACTGGTACCCCGGTGATGCGGAAGGCCGTGGCGGCATCTACAATTTTGTCACCAAGCGTGGCGACTGCCGGGGTGCGCGCAGCAAGATCAGCTGGACGCAGGTGGAAACCGGCTCGGCGATCACGTGGAAGTATCCAAGCTGCGTGCTGCGCGGCGATGACAGCGTGGGTGAGTTCTATTCGGTGGCCGTGACGACAAACTATCAGCAGGCCGATACCGGCACCAAGATGATCCATATCGGCCGCAACACCCGCAGCACCATCGTCTCCAAGGGCATCAGTGCCGGGCACAGCAACAACACCTATCGCGGACAGGTGAAGGTGATGCCGAAGGCGCATGGCGCGCGCAACCATACGCAATGCGACAGCCTGCTGATCGGCAGCACCTGCGGCGCGCATACCGTGCCGTATATCGAAAGCCGCAACCCGACGGCGAAGCTGGAACATGAGGCCACGACGTCGAAGATCGCCGAGGACCAGTTGTTCTACTGCCGTCAGCGCGGATTGTCGGAAGAAGATGCGGTGGGGCTGATCGTGAACGGGTTCTGCAAGGATGTGTTGAAGGAATTGCCGATGGAATTTGCGGTGGAGGCACAGAAGCTGCTCGCCGTGAGTCTCGAAGGCTCGGTGGGCTAGGAACGCGCAGATGTTGAAGATTGAAGGCCTGACGGCATCCGTGGACGGCAAGGCGATTCTGAAAGGGATCGACCTGGTCGTGCCGGATGGCGAGGTGCACGCCATCATGGGGCCGAACGGGTCGGGCAAGTCCACGCTGTCCTATGTGCTGGCGGGCCGCGACGGCTATGAGGTGACCGGCGGCTCGGCGGCGTTTGATGGTGCCGATTTGCTGGCGATGGAGCCGGAAGCCCGCGCGGCGGCCGGGCTGTTTCTGGCGTTCCAGTATCCGGTGGAATTGCCCGGCGTGAACAACGCCAATTTTCTGCGCACCGCGCTGAACGCGCAGCGCCGTGCGCGCGGTGAAGCGGAACTGGACGCGGTGCAGTTCCTGAAACTGTCGCGCGCCGAAGCCAAGCGGCTTTCGATGCCGGACGACATGCTGAAGCGCAACGTGAACGTGGGCTTCTCGGGCGGCGAGAAGAAGCGCAACGAAGTGCTGCAAATGGCCATCCTGCGCCCGAAACTGGCGATTCTGGACGAGACCGACAGCGGTTTGGACATCGACGCGCTGAAGATCGTGGCCGACGGCGTCAACGCCCTGCGCGGCCCGGCCACCTCGGCGCTGGTGATCACGCATTATCAGCGCCTGCTGGACTACATTGTGCCGGACCGCGTGCATGTGCTGGCGGGCGGGCGGATCATCCGCTCCGGCGGGCCGGAACTGGCGCTGGAACTGGAAGCCAGCGGCTATGCGTCCGTGGTGGCGGAGGCGGCATGACCGCACTACCCCGCCCGCGCGCGCTGCAACCGGCGTGGTCGCAGGATGCTGCGGCGGCGTTTGTGGCGCGCTACGAAGGCCTGCGCGGCCGCCTGCCCGGCGATGCGGCGGCGCGCGAGGCGGGCGCTGCGGCCTTCGCCGCGCGCGGCCTGCCCGGCGTGCGGGATGAGGCTTGGCACTTCACCAGCCTGCGCGCACTGGCCGAGACCCGGTTTGCCGAACCGCTGACCCCGGTGGCGGATTGCGCGGCCATGCTGGCCCGCCTGCCGCAAACCGATGCGCCGCGCCTTGTGTTTGTCGATGGCCGCTTCCGCGATGATCTGTCGGTGGTGCCGCAATCGGTGTCCGTGCGCGTTGGCGGCCCGGCCTATGCCACGCTGGCAAACCCGGACCGTGAGGCGATGGTGGCGCTGAACACCATGCTGGCGGGCGATGGCGCGGCCATCGACGTTGCTGCCGGGGTGGATGGCGGCACGTTGCTGCTGGTCAGCCTCGGCACCGGCACCGCCGATCGCCCGGTGGCGTTCCATCCGCGTCACAGCGTGCATCTGGCAGACGGCGCATCGCTGACGCTGCTGGATGTGGTGATGGGTGAGGGGGCTTACTGGCACAACGCCGTGCTGGAACTTGCAATCGGCGAGGGAGCCACGCTCGTGCATCTGCGCTTGCAGGATGAATCACACGCGGCGTTTCATGTTTCCACCGTCTATGCCGATGTGGCCGCGCGCGGCACCTACGACAGTTTTGCGCTGACGCTGGGCGGCAAGTGGGCGCGCATGGAAGTGCATGCCAGCCTGTCCGGCCCCAAGGCGGTGGCGCATCTGAACGCGGCACAATTGCTGGGCGGCTCGCAGCACGCCGATTTCACCACGGTGATCACGCACGCGGCCCCGCATTGCGCCTCACGCCAGACGGTGAAGAACGTGCTGACCGGGCGCTCGCGCGGCGTATTTCAGGGCAAGATCGAAGTCGCCCGTGACGCGCAGAAGACCGACGGCTACCAGATGAATCAGGCGCTGCTGCTGTCCCCGGATGCCGAGATCGACAGCAAGCCGGAACTGGAAATCTTTGCCGACGACGTGAAGTGCAGCCACGGTGCCACTGTGGGCGAACTGGACGGCGAACAGTTGTTCTACCTGCGCAGCCGTGGCGTGCCGCAAGCCGAAGCGCGGTCGATGCTGGTGCGCGCGTTTCTGGCCGAAGCGCTGGACCCGATTGCGCATGATGCGGGCCGCGCCATGCTGGAAGCCGCTGTTTCGGCGTGGTGGGAGCGGCAGGCGCCATGACCCTTGCAGAGATTCGCGCGCAGTTTCCGATTCTGTCCGAGACGGTGCGCGGCAAACCGCTGGTGTTTCTGGACAGTGCGGCGAGTGCGCAAAAACCCCGTGTGGTGATCGACGCCATGGTGCATGCCATGGAACACCAATACGCCAACGTGCATCGCGGACTGCACTGGATGAGCGAGCGCACCACGGATGCGTATGAGGCCACGCGCGATTCCATCGCCCGCCTGCTGAATGCCAACAGCCGTGAGGAAATTGTCTTCACCAACAACAGCACCGGCGCGATCAATCTTGTGGCGCATAGCTACGGGCGCGGCGTGCTGAAGCCCGGGCAGGCGGTGCTGATCTCGGCGATGGAGCATCATTCCAACATCGTGCCGTGGCAGATGCTGCGCGATTCGCACGGCATCGAACTGCGCGTGGCCCCGATCACCGATGCGGGCGAACTCGACATGGCGGCGTTCGAGGCGCTGCTGGCCGACGGCAAGGTGGGTCTGGTGGCGATCACCCACATGTCCAACGTGCTGGGCACTTACACGCCCGCCGGGCGTATTGCAGCGCTGGCGCACGAGTATGGCGCGAAGGTGTTGTTCGATGGCAGCCAGGCCATCGTGCATCGCAAGATCGACGTGCAGGCGCTGGACGCGGATTTCTACGTGTTCACCGGCCACAAGCTGTACGGCCCCACCGGCATCGGCGTGCTGTGGGCGCGGCGGGAGTTGCTGGAGCAGATGCCGCCGTTCCTCGGCGGCGGCGACATGATTGCCTCGGTGAGTTTCGAGCGCAGCACATGGGCCGAGGTGCCGCACAAGTTCGAAGCAGGTACACCTGCGATTCTGGAAACCATCGGCCTGAATGCGGCCATCGGCTTCATGGAAAGCGTCGGCTACGATGCCATCGCGGCGCATGAAGCAGCCCTGACCGACCACGCTCTGGCGCGGCTTTCCACCATTGAGGGGCTCACCGTGGTCGGCCGCGCGCAGGATCGCGGCGGGGTGATCAGTTTCACCATGCAAGGCGCCCACGCGCACGATGTGGCGACCTTGCTGGACCGGCAGGGGATTGCGGTGCGTGCCGGGCAACACTGCGCCGAACCGCTGATGCGCCGCCTTGGGCTGGACAGCACGGCGCGTGCGAGTTTCGGGATCTACACGACGCAGGACGAAATCGACCTGCTGGCCGGCACGCTGCTGCGCGTGCGGGAGTTCTTTGCCTAATGTTCGATGATCTGCGCGATCTGTATCAGGACATCATCCTCGACCACGGCCGCAAGCCGCGCCATGGCGCGCGCTTGGCCGCATTCGACGCCACCGCCAAGGGCGACAACCCGATGTGCGGCGACCGGGTGCAGGTGTTCCTGCGCCACGGGGACGATGGCCTTATTGCAGAAGCCGGGTTTGAAGCGCGCGGCTGTGCGATCAGCGTGGCATCTGCCGATCTGATGGCCGAAGTGATCGCCGGGCGCAGCGACGCAGAAAGCCGTGATCTGGCCGGCCGGTTTCGTGAAATGGCCCGCACCGGCGCTGCCAGCGGCGGTGATGCGGCAATCGAGCGGCTGAAGCCGTTGGCGGGGGTGCATGAGTATCCGTCACGAGTCAAATGTGCGACGCTCCCATGGCATGCGCTTTTGGCAGCGCTGGACGGCAAAGGAGACTCCAGCAGTGAGTGAACAATCCGCCGCCCCCGTTCCCGCTGCGCACGGCGCGTGGACGCCCGAGGGCGAGACCGCGCCCAAGGTCAGTGAAGACGCGGTGCTGGCCGCCTGCGCCAGCGTGTATGATCCGGAAATCCCGGTGAATATCTACGAACTCGGCCTGATCTATATGGTCGATATCGAAGACAGCGGGCAGGTGCGTGTGGAAATGACCCTCACCGCGCCCGCCTGTCCCAGCGCGCAGGAACTGCCCGAGCAGGTGCGTGAGGCGATCATGGCCGTCGATGGCGTCACCGGCTGTGAGGTTGAAGTGGTGTGGGACCCGCCATGGGATCAGTCGCGCATGACCGAAGATGCGCGGCTTGCGCTCAACATGTTCTGATGCAGGGGAGGACGCGATCATGAGCACGACCGTCTCGCCGCCCGCCCGCACGCGCCGGGCGCTGCCGCCGCTGATGTCGCTGACCGACGCGGCTGCCGCGCGGCTTGGCGCGCTGTATGCCAGCGGCCAGCAGGGCAAATTGCTGCGCATCTCGGTCGGCACCAAGGGGTGCTCGGGCCTGTCCTATCAGATGAACTGGGTGGACGGCCCCGGCCCCGGCGATGAAACGGTCAGCGACAAGGGCCTGACCGTGCTGGTGGACCGCAAGGCCAGCCTGTTCCTGATCGGCACGGTGATGGATTACGAAAGCACCACGCTGACCTCCGGGTTCACCTTCACCAACCCGAACGAAAAAGGCCGCTGCGGCTGCGGCGAGAGTTTTCACGTCTGATGTGGCGCGCGGTCTGCGCGCTGTTGCTCAGCGCCGCCGCCGCGCATGCCGAACCGCCCCCGGGGCAGCTTGTTCCGGTGTTCGACACCGTTCTGCATCTGAACTGCACCGGCAGCGGCGCGCCCGCCGTGGTGCTGGAAGCGGGGCTCGCGGGCAATTACCTCGACTGGACTCTGGTGCAGCCGCAACTGGCTGCCAGCACCCGCGTGTGCAGTTACGACCGCGCAGGTGCTGGCTACAGCGCCCGCACCGCCCGCCCGCGTCTGGCTGCGGCCATTGCCGAGGAATTGCATGAACTGGTGCGCGCGGGCGGATTGGCGCGCCCGTTCGTGCTGGTGGGCCACTCGTTTGGCGGCTTGATTGCGGCGACCTATGCGCGCGATTACTCTGATGATCTGGCCGCTCTGGTGCTGCTGGATGCGATGCATCCGGCGCAGTTTGACGCCTTTGCCGCGGCGGGCGTGTATGTGGAAACCGATCCGCATCTGGTGATCGGCCGCACCTCGGGTTTCGCTGCCACCTACAAGCTGCCCGAATCCCTGCACCGTCTGGCGATGGATCTGGCGCTGACCGATTCCGCCCGCGTGTTCGTGTTCCGGGAAATGGCCCGCATGATCGACAGCGCCCATGCGCTCGGCACGGCCCCATTACCGCATCTGCCTGCGCGCGTGCTGGTGCACGGCAATGGCGAGTGGCGCGACGTGCCGCCCGCCGGGCAGATGGAAACCGTGTGGACGGCGCTGCAAGCCGACTACGCTGCCCGCCTCGGCGCGCCGCCGCCGGAGGTGGTGGTGGACAGCGGCCATCAGATTGCGCTGGATGCGCCGGATGCCGTGGTGACAGCCGTACTGGCGGTTGTGGCCGGTTACCGCGAAAACACCACAACCGCTTCCAGCCGTGCGGACCACAAAAACTGATCAATCGGCACCGCCGAAACCAGCTTGTAACCCGCGCCCTTCAGCACCGTGGCATCCCGCGCCAGCGCTGCCGGGTTGCAACTGACATAGATGATCCGCGCCACACCACTTGCTGCCAGCGGCGCCATCTGCGCCGCTGCCCCGGCATAGGGCGGGTCCAGCACCACAGCGGCGAACGGCGAGAGTTCCTTCGGGCTCAGCGGCTGGCGCGTCAGGTCACGCAGCACCGGCTCCATCCGTCCGGTGATCTGCGCCGCGTTGGCGGCGGCCTGCAGCGCGGCATGGGCGCGGGCATCGCCTTCATAGGCGGTCACGCGCACATGTGCGGACAGCGCGAAGCTCAGCGTGCCGCTGCCGGCATACAGTTCGGCCACGCGCGCCCTGGTTGATATCTTGTCCGGCAGGCCCGCCAGCACGGCGTCCACAATGGCAGCCTCGGCGGGGGCGCTGGCTTGCAG
>CAIPHQ010000136.1 GCA_903864895.1 uncultured Rhodospirillales bacterium | reverse complement strand
GGCCCCCCCGGCCGGTGGGGAGGTGCGGCGGCGGGCCGCGTGGCGGCAAACAAGGAGCAGCCTGATTTCATGGCCACCAATAACGGCAGCTCCGGCGGACCCGGTCCGTGGGGCAATCCCGGCGGTTCCTCCGGCAATGGCGGATCGGGTAACAGCGGGCCAGGCAACAGCGGATCGGGCAACGGTGGATCAGGTGGCGGCGGCAATTCGCCCTGGGGCGACCGCCCCAAGGAGCGTCCGGATGATCGCGCGTCTGGCAAGCCGCCGTTCCGTGGCCCCGGCAGCGGCGGGCCGGGCGGCGTGCCGCCCGATCTGGATGAGCTGATCGAGAAAGTACAGAATTTCGTGCGCGGCCTGCTGCCGCCCGGCATGGGGCAAGGCAGCGGCCAGGGTAACGGGCAGGGGCGCGGCAACGCCCGCCCGCCCGTCCCGGCCGGGCGCGGCGCGCTGGGCCTGTGGCTTGTCGCCGCCGCCGTGGTGGCGCTGTGGCTGGCCAGCGGCTTCTACCGGGTGCAGCCCGATGAACAGGGCGTGGTGCTGCGCTTCGGCGCCTATAACCGCACCACGCTGCCGGGCCTGAACTACCATCTGCCGTGGCCGGTCGAGACCGTGATGGCCCCGCAGGTCACCCGCATCAACCGCGTGGAAATCGGCTACCGCTCCGGCGGGCCGGACGGGCGCATCGAATCGGGCCGCGACGCCACCGGGCGCGACGTGCTGGAAGAAAGCCTGATGCTGACCGGGGACGAGAACATCATCGACATCGACTTCGCGGTGTTCTGGCGCATCCGCGACGCGGGCGACTTCCTGTTCAAGACCCGCCACCCGGAATACACGGTCAAATCCGCCGCCGAGAGCGTGATGCGTGAGGTGATCGGCCGCACGCCGATTCAACCGGCGCTGACCGAAGGCCGCGCGCAGATCGAGCTTTCGGTGATGCAGGGCGTGCAGGCCATTCTGGACCAGTACGGCACCGGCGTGGAAATCACCCAGGTGCAGTTGCAGAAGGTCGATCCGCCCGCCGCCGTCATCGACAGTTTCCGCGACGTGCAGCGCGCCAACACCGACGCCGACCGGATGCGCAACGAGGCCGAGAGCTACCATAACGACATCGTGCCGCGTGCGCGCGGCGAGGCAGCACGCATTGTCGCCGAAGCCGATGCCACACGGCAGGCCAACATGGCCGAGGCCACCGGGCAGGCGCAGCGCTTCCTGTCGGTGCTGAAAGCCTACAACGCCGCGAAGGACGTGACGATGCAGCGGCTGTACATTGAAACCATGCAGGACATCCTGTCCCACACCCCGACACTGATCGTCGATCAGGGCTTGCAGGGCGTGGTGCCGTATCTGCCGCTGGGTGAGCAGCACAACGCCGTGCGGCCGCTGCTGCCGGCCCCGCCTGCCTCCGGCACCGGAGCCGTCAAATGAACCGCGTGAGCATCATCGGGCTGGCCACCGCCATCGTGCTGGCGATTCTGGCCAACGCCACGCTGTTTCAGGTGGAGCAGACCGAGCAGGTGCTGATCACCCAGCTCGGCCAGCCGGTGCGCGTGATCAACGAGCCCGGCCTGCACGCCAAGATTCCGTTCGTGCAGACCGCCATCAGCTTCGACCGCCGCCTGCTGGACTATGAAGTGCCGTCCGAGGAAGTGATTCTGGGCGACCAGCGCCGCCTGATCGTGGACAGCTTCACCCGGTTCCGCATCACCGACCCGCTGCGGTATTATCAGGCGGTGGGGGCGGCGGAAGACGCCATCAGGGCGCGGCTGAACTCGGTGGTGTCCTCGGCCCTGCGCCGCGTGCTGGGCAACGAGCAGTTGCTGCAGGTGCTGTCCTCGCAGCGCGGGCGGATCATGAGCACCATCCGCGATCAGTCCAACGCCGAAATGGCCGGGTTCGGCGTGGTTGTGGAGGACGTGCGCATCCGCCGCGCCGACCTGCCGGAGGAAAACACGCAGGCCGTGCTGGCGCGCATGCAGTCCGAACGTGAGCGCGTGGCCAAGCAGGCGCGCGCCGAGGGTGCCGAAGCCAGCGCCCGCATCCGCGCCAATGCCGAGCGCGAGCGCACGGTGCTGGTGGCCGAAGCCCGCGCACAGGCCGACAACCTGCGCGGTCAGGGTGAGGCGCAGGCGATTGCGCTGTATGCCGACGCGTTCCAGCGCGACCCGGCGTTCTTTCAGGCATGGCGCACCTTGCAGGCCTACAAGGATGCGTTCGCCACCGGCAATGCCCGGCTGGTGATGACACCCGGCGATGATTTCCTGAAATTCCTCAGCCAGATGCCGCATCCGCAATCCGCCGCGCCCGTACTCACCATGCAACCGGCGGCGCAGTGACACGCGCCGCCTCCGCCCCCATATCCCGCCCGCGCCTTTAGGGAATTGAAGCTCATGCGTCTGATGACCCGCCGCCCCCGCGCCGCCGCCTTTGCGCTGGCGCTGGCCCTTGCCGCCCCGGTGCTGCCGTTCGCGGCCGCCCCGGCCTATGCCCGCCCGGCGCCCGACAGCTTCGCCGACCTTGCCGCCAAGCTGCTGCCGGGTGTGGTGAACATCTCCTCCACCCAGATCGTCAACGCCGACCGGGGCGAGAAGGGCGACAAGCCCGGCGCCGGGCCGGAGATTCCGCAGTTCCCGCCCGGCTCGCCGTTCGAGAAGTTCTTCCGCGACTTCATGGACCGCAACCACGGCGGCAAGGAACGCGACCCGAACGCGGCGCCGCGCAAGTCGCAAAGCCTCGGCTCGGGCTTCATCATCGACGCCTCCGGCATCGTGATCACCAACAACCACGTGATCGAGGACGCCGACGAGATCAACGTGATCCTGCAGGACAACACCACGCTGAAGGCCAAGCTGCTGGGCCGCGACCCGCGCAGTGACCTCGCGGTGCTGAAGGTGGAATCCGACAAGCCGCTGCCGTTCGTGACCTTCGGTGATTCGGATGCCTCGCGCGTGGGGGACTGGGTGCTGGCCATCGGCAACCCGTTCGGGCTGGGCGGCACCGTCACGGCGGGCATTGTCTCGGCGCGCGGGCGCGACATCTCGCAGGGGCCGTACGACAATTTCATCCAGACCGACGCCGCCATCAACCGCGGCAACTCGGGCGGTCCGCTGTTCAACATGGATGGCGAGGTGATCGGCATCAACACTGCCATCTACTCGCCCAGCGGCGGGTCCATCGGCATCGGCTTCTCCATCCCGTCCAACACCGCCAAGACCGTGGTGGCGCAGTTGCGCGACTTCGGCCATGCGCGGCGCGGCTGGCTGGGCGTGAAGATCCAGCAGGTGACGCCCGACATCGCCGAAAGCCTCGGCCTGAAAGACCCGGCGGGTGCGCTGGTGGCCGGTGTGGAACCGGGCGGGCCGGCCGAGAAGGGCAAGCTGCGCAACGGCGACATCATCCTGAAGTTCAATGGTCAGGATGTGAAGGAAATGAAGACGCTGCCGCGCATGGTGGCCGAGACCGACATCGCCAAGGAAGTGCCGGTGGAGGTGTGGCGTGACGGCAAGGGCCTGACGCTGAAAATCAAGATCGGCGAACTGCCCGACGAGCAGACCGCCAGCACCGCCCCGGAAAAGCCCGCCGCCCCTGTGGGCAAGCCGCTGGAACTGGCCGGACTCGGCCTGTCGCTGAGCGCCATCACGCCGGATGCGCGCGAGAAATATTCGCTGGGGGCTGACCAGAAAGGCGTGCTGATTGCCGGCGTGGCCGATGGCACCCCCGCCGCCGACCGGGGCCTGAAGCCGGGCGACGTGATTGTGGAAGTGCAGCAGCAGGAAGTGGCCTCCCCCACCGAAGTGCAGGACCGCGTGGAAAAACTCCGCAAGTCCGGCAAGGGCTCGGTGCTGATGCTGGTGCAGAGCGGCGACGGCCTGCGCTGGGTGCCGCTGAGCCTGAAGACGGACGAAAAGCGCAAGCCGGGCTAGGCCCTCAACCCTCACCCTTCCAGCCGAAGGCCGGGAGGGTGATTGGGCTCGCCCTATCCCCCCGCATCGGGCCGCGCCAGCGTCACCGGCGCCTGCAACCCCGAAGCCGCCGTTTC
>CAIPHQ010000135.1 GCA_903864895.1 uncultured Rhodospirillales bacterium | reverse complement strand
CCCGCGCGCTGGTTGGCTGACAGCACTTCGATGCCGCGCTGCACCGCCGGGCGGGCGCCGATGGCGTCGTACCAGCGTTTGACCGCCGGATAATCGGCATAATCCACGCCCCGCCGTTCCGGAAAGCGCAGCCACGGCCATGTGGCCATGTCGGCGATGCCATAGTCATCGCCCGCCAGATACGCCGCCTGTGACAAGCGCTTGTTCAGCACGCCGAGCAAGCGGCGAATTTCGTTGGCGTAGCGGTCCATCGCATAGGGAATTTTTTCCGGCGCGTAGTGATGGAAATGCCCGTGCTGGCCGAACATCGGCCCCACGCCGCCCATCTGGAACATCAGCCATTGCAGCGCGGTGTAGCGTGCGACGGGATCGGCGGGCAGGAACTGGCCGGTCTTCTCGGCCAGATAGATCAGGATGGCGCCCGACTCGAACAGCGTGACCGTCTGGCCGTCCGGGCCATCGGGATCGACGATGGCGGGGATGCGGTGGTTTGGCGTGATCGCCAGAAATTCCGGGCTGAACTGCGCGCCCTTGCCGATATCCACCGGCACGACCTTGTAGGGCAGGCCCATTTCCTCCAGCGCGATATGCACCTTGTGGCCGTTCGGCGTCGGCCACGTCCAGACCTCGATCATTGCGAACTCCCGGATTTTGCAATGGGCAGGATATGGGCAGCGGCGCTGCCGCAACCAGTGCGCGCGGCGGCGGCAATCGCGCTAGGCTTGCACCATGCGCCAGCCAGAGACCTTCGACCGCCCTGCCCTTGCCGCCCGCCTGCGGCGGGAGACCACCGCCGAAGTGCTGTTCGGCCCAGCCGATTGCGGGCGCTACGCCACCGATGCGTCGATGTATCAGATGCTGCCGGTGGGCGTGGCGGTGCCGCGCACCACCGCCGATGTGGCGGCAGCCTTGGCGATTGCGCGCGACGCCGGCGTGGCGGTGCTGCCGCGCGGCGGTGGGACAAGCCAGTGCGGGCAGACGGTGAACCGGGCGCTGGTGCTGGATTTTTCCAAATATCTGCGGCGGGTGCTGGCGGTGGACGTGGCGGCACAGACCGCCACTGTCGAGCCGGGGCTGGTGCTGGGGCATCTGAACGCGGCGCTGCGGGCGGACAAACTGTTCTTCGCGGTGGACCCATCCACCCATGCGCGCTGCACCCTCGGCGGCATGGCGGGCAACAATTCCTGCGGCTCCAAATCCATCCGCTACGGGTTGATGGCCGACAACGTGCTGGCCATCGAGGCGCTGCTGGCCGACGGCACGGCGCACCGGTTTGATACCGCGCCAACCGCGCCATCACAGCGCGTTGCGGGATTGCTGGCGCAGATGCGCGGGCTTGGCGCGGCGGAGGCAGCCGAGATTGCCGCGCGCTTCCCGAACGTGCTGCGCCGGGTGGGCGGCTACAATCTGGACGCGCTGCTTCCGGCGCGCGCACCCGCCAATTTCGCCGGCCTGCTGGTAGGCTCCGAGGGCACGCTGGCGGTCTCGACTGCGCTGACCCTGAAGCTGCACCGCATCAAGCCGCGCAAGATGCTGGGCATCTGCCAGTTCCCGAGTTTCCGCGCCGCCATGCAGGCCACCCGGCATCTGGTGGCGCTGGACCCGGAGGCGGTGGAACTGGTGGACCGGACCATGATCGACCTTGGCCGCGCCATTCCGATCTACCGCGACACCATCGACCGGATGCTGATCGGACAGCCCGGAAGCCTGCTGATTGTCGAGTTCCACGGTGAGAGCGACACGCCGTTGCTGGCCAAGCTGGCCGAACTGGACACCGCGATGGCCGATCTGGGCTATGCCGGTGCTGTGGTGCGCGCCACCGAACCCGGCTTTCAGGCCCGCATCGCCGAGGTGCGTGAGGCCGGGCTGAACATCATGATGTCGCAGAAATCCGACGCCAAGCCGGTGAGCTTCATCGAAGACTGCGCGGTGCCGCTGGACGATCTGGCGGAATACACCGAACGGCTGGAAGCGGTGTTCGCCCGGCATGGCGTGAAGGGCACGTGGTACGCCCATGCCTCGGTGGGCTGCCTGCATGTTCGCCCGGTGCTGAACCTGAAGGACGGCGCGCAGGTGGCCACCATGCGCGCGGTGGCCGAGGAATGCTTCGCGCTCGTGCGCGGCTACAAGGGCAGCCATAGCGGCGAGCACGGCGATGGCATCGTGCGCAGCGAGTTTCATGAGGCCATGTTCGGCCCGCGCGTGGTGCGCGCGTTCGAGGCGGTGAAGGCGGCGTTCGACCCGCAAGGGCTGCTGAACCCGAACCGCATCGTGCACCCGCCGCGCATGGACGACCGCACGCTGCTGCGCACCCCGCCCGGCTACGCCCCGCTGCCGGGTCTGCGCCCGGCGCTGGACTGGTCCGAGCACCCGGCGGGCCTGCTGGGGGCGGCGGAGATGTGCAACAACAACGGCACCTGCCGCAGCTTCGACAGTGGCACGATGTGCCCGAGTTACCGCGTCACGCGCGATGAGCGCGACGTGACGCGCGGGCGGGCCAATGTGTTTCGCTTGGCACTGAGCGGGCAGTTGGGCCGCGACGGTCTGGCGAGTGCCGAGGTAGCCGATGCGCTCAGCCTGTGCGTGTCCTGCAAGGCCTGCCGCCGGGAGTGCCCGGCGGGCGTGGACATGGCGCGGATGAAGCTGGAAGCCACCGCCGCCCGCGCCGCGCACCACGGCATCGCCCCGCGCGAGCGGTTGCTGGCCGCCCTGCCCCGCATGGGGCCGCTGGCGGCCCGCCTGCCCGGCCTCGCCAATGCACTGCCCCGGATGCTGGCGGGCCGTCTGGGCCTCGCCCAAGGCCGCGCCTTGCCGCAATGGCGGGCGGACCCGTTCCGGGACACGGAGGCAGACGGGCCTGCCAGCGGCCAGCCCGTGCTGCTGTTCGCCGACACGTTCAACCGCTGGTTCGAGCCGGACAATCTGCGTGCTGCCGTGCGCGTGCTGCGCGCGGGCGGGGTGCGCCCCATCGTGGCGGGCGGCGGCGGGCGGGCGCTGTGCTGCGGGCGGACCTATCTGGCCGCAGGCATGATGGACAAGGCCCGCGCCGGGATGCGCCGCACGCTGGCGGCCTTGGCGGGCGATGCGCCGGTGCTGGGGCTGGAGCCGTCCTGCCTGTTCACGCTGCGCGACGAACTGCCGGCCCTGCTGCCGGGGGCCGAGGCGCGCAACCTCGCCGGACGGGTGATGCTGCTGAGCGAGTATCTGGAACGCGAGCATATCGCGCTGCCGCTGCGCGCCACGGCCACCACGGCGCATGTGCATGGCCACTGCCACCAGAAAAGTTTTGGCGCCTTCCCTGCCGCGCTGGCCGCACTGGGGCGGGTGCCGGGTTTGAACGTGGCGCCCATCACCTCATCCTGCTGCGGCATGGCGGGGGCGTTCGGCTATCAGGCGGAAACGCAGGACGCCTCGCGGGCCATGGCGGAGGCCGGGTTGCTGCCCGCTGTGCGCGCGGCGGCAGCGGGAGATGTGATTGTGGCGGATGGCACGTCATGCCGTGCGCAGATTGCGGGGCTGGGCGGGCGCACGGCGGTGCATTCGGTGCAGGTGCTGGCGGCAGCACTTACCACTTCATAGCGTTGTCCAGCTTCGGCGGCCTGCGGCCGTGGCGCAGGCCGGTGCTGGTTTCCCACTCCTGCACCGGCATGAAGCGCGGGGCCAGAAAGTGATAGGTGCGGCCCACGCGCAGCCATGCGGCGTCGTCCAGCACCGGGGGGGCGGCGGCCCAATCGGCCAGAATCGGCTCCCACGCGCGCCGCGTGCGATACAGCCAGTCGCGGTTGGAGCGGATGAAGGCGCGCTGCGCCTCGGCATTGCGCAGGGTGGCCATCACCTCCCCGGTCTGCGCGTCCACATCGGCGAAACGCGCGGTGATCTGGTGCAGGGCCAGATGCGTCAGTTTGCGCACGCGGGTCAGCATGGCCTGCCGCTCGGCATTCACCGTGCCGCCGGTGCCGAGCGCGCCGAGACGCATCGCCATGGCCTGTGCGCGCAACAGCAGTTCCTCACGCAGTGCCTCGATGAACGAAAGCTCCTCGGCAATCTCGCCCACCACCTGCATCACCGCCTGCGGCCCCGGCAGGTCGAGCGCGCGGGCTGCCTGTTCGAAGGCGCGCTGCACGCGGGCGCGCATGGCCGGGTCGGTTTCCAGCCGTTCCATCGCAGGCGCGTCTGCGCCGGTATCGGCGGCGGCCGCCGGATCGACCCAGGCGATCAGTTGCAGGCGCAGCTTGCTGGCAGTCACGCGGCGGAACTTGGCGTCCGGCTGCCAGCTTGCCTTGCCGCTCAACACCTCATCGGGCAGCCGGTCGCCGAGTTGCAGGCCGGTGACGTAGTCCAAAGCCTCGGCGATCAGCCCGAGCATCCGCCCGTCTGCACTGTCATCCTCGATGCCGAATTCGCGCTGCAAGGCCCGCAGCGGCACCGCCGCGTTGCGCTCCCCCAGCGAGATCAACGCAACCGGGGTGCCATCCGCCTCCGCCCGGCGGAAGCTGATGGCACCGAGTGACGCGAACCGGCGGTTCTGCAACCGGCACTGATCCTGGGGAGCGGGCGCGTTCATGGCGGCGGCCAATTGGCGGCAGCCGGATGAACGCGCGGTTAAGCGGTGGCGTCCAGCGCCTGCCCGATGGCACCGCGCAGCTTCACCCCGTCTGGCGCACTCCAGGAACTGAACAGCCCGGCAATGCGGCCATCGCGGCCGATCAGCACCTTGTTGAAGTTCCAGGCCGGTTCCCAGTCCTTGGTGTCATGCACCCAGCGGTAGAACGGATGCGCCTGCGCGCCCTTCACATGCGTCAGCCCCGCCAGCGGAAACTGGATGCCGTAAATGCCCTCGCAGAACTGCTTCACCTTGGCGTTGCTGTCCGACTCCTGGTCGAAATCCTGGCTGGGTACGCCCACCACGGTCAGGCCCTTGGGGGAGAGTTGCGTGTGCAGCGCTTCCAGCCCCTTGTACTGGTAGGTGAAGCCGCAGAAACTGGCGGTGTTGACCACCAGCAGCGCCCGGCCCTTGAACTGCGCCAGCGACAGTGTGCCATCCTCGATGGACGTGAAGGTGAAGTCCCACGCCAGCGGCGGCGGGGCGGCGGCCGAAACGGCCAGCGCCCCGGCCCCCAGCAGGACAGCCCGGCGTGTTGCTTCAGCCATATCGTTCCTCCAGCCACGGATCGGCATTGTTGTGATAGCCCCGGGTTTCCCAGAACCCCGGCTTGTCGCTGGCGCGCAGTTCGATGCGGCGCACCCATTTGGCCGATTTCCACAGGAACAGCCGCGGAATCAACACCCGTACCGGCCCGCCATGCTCCCGCGAGATCGGCTCGCCCTCCCAGCGATACACCAGCAGCACGTCCGGCTGGTCAAACTGCTCCAGCCGCACATTGGTGGTGTAGCCGTCATGCGAATGGAAAATCACATGGTTGGTGCCGGGCTTCGGGCGCACGAGGTCGAGCAGCGTGCGCGCCGCCACACCCTCCCAGCGGTTGTCGTAGCGCGACCATGCGGTGACGCAGTGCATGTCCGACACGCTGTGCGTGGCGGGCAGCGCCATGAACTCATCCAGATTAAGGCTGAGCGGGTGTTCGACCGCGCCGTCCACATCGAGCCGGAATTTCAGCTTCGTCACGTCGGGCTGGATCCCGAGGTCCAGCACCGGCCAGTCCCGCACCAGGCGCTGGCCGGGCGGCAGCCGGCGCTCATAGGATTCATCCGCGTGACCGGTGATCAGGCGGCCATCGCGCGCCCACGCCTGTTTGCTGGCGATGAGTTTTTCGCGCGGGGCTGGGGTGTCGGGTGCGTCCATGGCGGGTCCTCTCGTCGGGGAAGCAGGTGGGGATGGGACCGGCGGAGGCAAGCGGCGTTACAGCCGCATTCAGCGCAGCGTTTGGCCGGGCACGCGGGGCGGCGCTTGCAGCACTTGTTACTGTGTCATGCGGCCCCGTAGAGCATCCGCAGCGCCGCCACCTCCCGCGCCAAATCCTCCGGCGGCGGCACCGGCAACGGCAGATGCGCCGCCAGAATTCCGGCGAACACATCATGCTCACTGGCCTGCGGCCCCATTGCGCGCGCGGCTTGCCGCGCGGAGATCTCGCCGGCGGAATAGCGCCGCAAGATGGTCAGGATTGCGGGGCCGGGCGGATCACCTGCACGTCCTGTCTCGGGTTGGCCCCCGAGGCCCGGCTGATAATCTCGTTCCATTCGCCCTCCGCCGAAGCAATCAGGCCGCGCTCCTCGGCAAACGCCAAGAACGCGCGCGTGGTGGCCACTACCACAACTTGAGCCAGATGTTCACGCTGGATCAAGCGTGGCATCTTCTTGTCTTCATAAACCACCAGTGCCGGACCGCCAATCTCCGGCAAGGTATCGACCAGCCAGTCGCGGATGGCACTTTCGCCCGCATTCTGCATCCGGAATTGCGGGTTGGCCTGCCGCGCCAGACGATAGGCCTCACCGATTTCCGTCTTGACGACCTCCACCGGCAAATTGGTGCCCGGCCGTTGCCCCTCGGCCAGCCAGGCAGCGACGTCTTGCGCCCATGGGCGGGACGGATCATCGCTGGCCTCATAGGCCACGATATCCATCACCACGACGCGGCCGAATTCCTGCAACAACGTCAAACGCCCGGCTGCCGCCAGATGGATCAGCGGTGACATGTCGGGCACCACGACGACCGGGGTGATGACGATTTTCATCGCGTCACCCGGCAAACCTGCTGCGTCTCAGTGCGTCCAGTTTTCGTGGCGGCGGAAGGCGAAATTGTCCGAGTAGTTCTTCGGCACGAATTTGCGCACGCGCGGCAGTTCCACACTGTAGGTCAGGTTGTTGCGCTGGGCATAGGCCACGGCGTCTTCCTGGCTGTCGAAGCGCAGGCGCACCTGGTTCTGGGTGGCACCGCCGCCGCTCCAGCCCATCAGCGGGTCGGGGCGGATGGTGCCGTCCGGTTCGAAGTCCAGCACCCATTCCTGCGTACCGGCGCGGCCGGACTGCATGGCGTTTTTCGGCTGCTGATAAATGCGGGCCCGAGCGGCCATCGGCGGACTCCTGAAAGCTCAACTGGTCGGGGCGGCCGGACTCGAACCGGCGGCCTCGTGTACCCAAAACACGCGCGCTACCAGGCTGCGCCACGCCCCGGCCATGCGGCGGACCCTATGGGCGGCGGGGCGCAAGTGCAAGCGCGGCGCGCGCGGGCCGGGTATTACGGCAGGTTGCCGAAGATTTGGGCCTGCACCTTGTCGCCGACGCGAATATCCAGCTTTTCGGCCGTCCCAGCCGCCAGTTCCAGCGTGGCGCGCACCGGCACGCCGCCGTCGACGACCGCAAGGCTGAACGGCACGGTGTGCTCGGCGACGTGCTTCACGGTGCCATCGGCGGCGATGAACAGCATGTCGAGGCTGGTGATGGTGTTGCGCATCCACATCTGCGAGCGGCGCGGCTGGCCCCAGTCGAACAACATGCCGCCATCGGCGGGCACGGACGGGCGGAACATCAGGCCGATGGTCTGCTGGTCCTGCGTGACCGCCATTTCCACCATGAAGTCATGCTTCTGGCCGTCATGCGTGATGATGACCAGCTTCTCCTTCGGCAGTTCGGGCTGCGGGCCGGTCGGCTCGGAATACGCGCGCACGGCGGCGGGCAGCAACAAGGGGCTGGCGGCCAGCAGGGCGAGCAGGTGGCGGCGGGTCATGCGGCAGGTGTCTCCTGAACGGCCTCGGCGGCCAGATGTTCAATCCCGGGGCGCACAATCCCCTCACGCGGCGCGTCGCGCAACGTGGTGAACCAGTGGTCCGGCGGATTTCGCCCGGCGGCACGGTTGTAGGCCAGCCCGCGCAGCACGGCTTCGGCCTGCGCGGTGGTCCGTTCGGGGATCGGCAGGCGGTTCAGCACCGCCCAGATTCCCGCCCAGCAGCGCCCGACGGTGTACGGGTTGTAGCCGCCACCGCCCACCACCAGCAGGCGCGGTGCCAGCGGCATCACGCTGGCCACCGCCGCCCAATAGGCGTTGTTGGACAAGGCCAGTTTGGCCAGCGGGTCTTCTTCCAGACTATCGGCACCGGTTTGCAGCAGGATGGCCTGCGGGCGGCGGGCGCGGATCAGTGGCAGCACGGCGTGCTGCATCAGCACCCGGTGCTCGGTGTCATTCAGCCCAGGCGGCACCGGCAGGTTGCGCGCCGAGCCACCGGCCCGGTCATGCGCCGCGCCGGTGAACGGCCAGCGCCCGGCCTCGTGAATGCTGATGGTCAGCACGCGCGGGTCACCGGCAAACGCGTCCTGCACGCCGTCGCCGTGATGCGCGTCCAGATCCAGATAGACCAGATTGTCCAGCCCCTGATCCAGCCATGTCAGCAGCGCCAGCACCGGGTCGTTCACGTAGCAGAAGCCGCTGGCGCGATCCGCGCGGCCGTGATGCGTGCCGCCGCCGGGGCAATGCACGATGCCGCCATCGGCCAGCAGGTTTGCCGCCAGCATGGTCCCGCCCGCCGAGGTGGCCGGGCGGCGGAACATCCCGGCATAGACCGGGTTGCTGTCGGCCCCGATGCGAAAGCGCTGCCGGTCGGCGTGGCCCACTGCCTGCCGCGCCTCGGCCCGTTTCAGCGCCGCGAGGTATTCGGCGTCGTGGAAGCGCTGCAACGCGGCTTCGGTGGCCATTGGCGCATCCACGTACTGCGCCGGGTCCAGCCAGCCCATCGCGCACACCAGATCGGTGCAGGTGGACACACGCGGAATCGCCAGCGGATGGCCGGGGCCGTAGGTGGAGGCGCGGTAGATCTCGCTGCCGATATAGACCGGGCGGATGCGGGGGTCGGGAAGCATGCGCGACATAAGCGCCCGCGCCCGGCCCCGGCAATGCGGCTGGCACCTTCTGCGGGGTTGACAGAGCGCAATGCGGCAGGCCGATTGCAGGCATTATAGCCCGTGAGCCGCAGCGGCGGCTGAACCCGCCGGCGCGAACGGGCGCGCCGAATGGAGAACTGCGCATGGACATGACCGGCGAGCGGCGAATTCCGGCACCGCGCCAGACGGTGTGGACCGCCCTGAACGATACCGAGGTCCTGAAAAGCTGCATCCCCGGCTGTGACAAGCTGGAGCGGCTGGAAACCGGTGAACTTTCAGCCAGTGCCGCCGTGAAGATCGGCCCGATTTCGGCGCGGTTTTCCGGCAAGGTGCAACTGCTCGATCTGGACCCGCCGAACGGCTACCGCATTGAAGGCGAAGGCACCGGCGGCGTGGCAGGCTTCGCCAAGGGCGGGGCGACGGTGAAACTGGTCACCGATGGCACCGACACCGTGATGTCCTACGACGTGAAGGCGCAGGTCGGCGGCAAGATTGCGCAGTTGGGCGCGCGGCTGATCGACGCCACCGCCAAGCAGATGGCCGATGCGTTCTTCAATCGCTTTGCCTCCGCAGTGGAAGCCATCGCCACCGCCGATTCGGCTTCGGCCGCTTCCGCCGTGGCCACGGCGGAGGCCGCGCCGATCCCGGCACCGTCATCGATCAGCCTGCTAGACATGCTGCCGCGCCCGCTCGGACTGCCGATTGTGTTCTGGGTTGGCAGCGCCATCTGCCTTGTGATTCTGATCCTGATGTTCGGAGGCTGAGCCGCGTGATTCCATCCTCCGTCGCCGATACCGCCGCCCTGCTCGCGCAGGGCGGATACGTGGCCGATACCGCGCTGGCCACCACCGTGCATCTGTCCTTGGTCATGCAGCGCCCGCTGTTTCTGGAAGGTGAGCCGGGCACCGGCAAGACCGAGATTGCCAAGGTGCTGGCCGCCGGGCTCGACCGGCGTCTGGTGCGGCTGCAGTGCTATGATGGCCTCGACCTGTCGGCGGCGGCCTATGAGTGGGACCATGCGCGGCAGTTGATGGCGATCCGCATCGCCGAAGCCTCGGGCTCGGCCAACCGCACCGCGTTGTCGTCGGACATCTACGCCCGCGAGTTCCTGCAATCGCGCCCGCTGCTGTCGGCGATTGACCCGAGCCAGCCGCCTGCGGTGCTGCTGATTGACGAACTGGATCGCGCCGATGAGCCGTTCGAGGCGTTCCTGCTGGAAGTGCTGGCCGATTTTCAGCTGACCATCCCGGAATTCGGCACCATCCATGCCGCGACGCCGCCGGTGGTGGTGATCACGTCCAACCGCACCCGCGAGGTGCATGACGCGATCCGCCGCCGGTGTCTGTACCATTGGGTGGACTACCCCGACGCAAGGCGCGAGCGCGAGATTCTGGCGCGCAAGGCCCCGAACGTGGCGGCGAAATTGTCCGCCGAGATCGTGGCGTTCGTGCAGCGCCTGCGCACGGTGGACCTGTTCAAGCTGCCCGGCGTGGCCGAGACCATCGACTGGGCGGCGGCGCTGACACATCTGGATCAGCACGAACTGGCCCCCGGCGCGGTGGACGAAACGTTGGGGGTTTTGCTAAAATATCAGGATGATATTGCGAAGATCAAAGGTGCTGAGGCAGCCCGGCTGGTGACCGAGGCGAAGGTGGCGGCGGCGCCGAAGAACCCGTTCGAGTAGGCGGTGCTGCATGGCACGCGCATTCCGGCGGACACGGTGCTTGTCGAGGTGCATGCCGGAAAAAACCGGTGCGAGGTTTTCCCGCACTACCACTAGCGGCCGCTTGACGGGATCGCAGCCTCATGCCGGTTATCCGTGCAGAAGGCTTTGTTTTCGTTACCGAGAACGCGCGCGATTTTCTGAAGCTCTATCGGCAGGAACCAACCCATCCGGGTCGGGTGGTGATCGTTCCGGGAAGCGCCGGCGCCGGAACGCAGGTGCGGCGTTCGCATGTGCATTGGACGTGATTGAGCCGTTGCCCGATCTGATCAACAAGGTCGTCGAAGTAGAGGCTGACGGTTCCGTGACACTCCCAGATTTGGCCGCCCCATGACCGACAGCGTCCTGCCGCAGAACATCATGCATTTCGCCCGGCTGCTGCGCCGCGCCGGGTTGCCGGTGGGACCCGCCGACATGCTGGCCGCACAGCAGGCCATCGCGCTGGTGGATATCGGCAGCCGGGCGCAGGTGCGTACCGCGCTGCGCACCACGCTGGTGCATCGCCACGAGTACGAAGACCTGTTCCATCAGGCCTTCATCATGTTCTGGCGCGACCCGGAAGCCGCCAAGACCGCCAAGGCGCTGGAATTGCTGGGCGGAACCCCGGCCCCGCCGGAAAAGGCCCCGCCCGGCAGCAGGCGCCTGTCCGAGGCGCTGTCGGCCCCGCGTGAGCAGAAACAGCCGGAGAAAGAGGAAATCGAGATCGACGCGGTGCTGACCGTGTCGGACAGCGAGAAGCTGCAAACCATGGATTTCGAGGCGATGAGCGCCGCCGAGATCGCCAATGCCAAGGCGGAAATCCGCAAGCTCACGCTTCCGCTCGACCTCAAGCGCACCCGCCGCCGCCGCCCGGACCCGTCCGGGCCGCACACCGACCTGCGCGCGACCATCCGTGCCAGCATGCGCACCGGCGGCGAAATCCTTGAAATTGCGGCAACCCGCAAGGTCACCCGCCCGCCGCCCTTGGTGGTGCTGTGCGACATCAGTGGCTCGATGAACCGCTACGCGCAGATTCTGCTGCATTTTCTGCACGCGGTGGCCAATGACCGCGACCGGGTCAGCACGTTCCTGTTCGGCACCCGCCTGTCCAACATCACCCGGCAGTTGCGCCACCGCGACCCGGAAATCGCGTTCCAGATGGTCTCCCACGCCGTGCCGGACTGGTCGGGCGGCACCCGCATCGGTGAGGCGCTGGAGAAATTCAACCGCGACTGGTCGCGCCGCGTGCTGGGTCAGGGCGCGGTGGTGCTGCTGGTGACGGACGGGCTGGACCGCGACGGCGCGCATGGCCTGTCCGAGAACATGGAACGGTTGCACAAATCCTGCTCACGGCTGGTCTGGCTGAACCCGCTGTTGCGCTGGGACGGGTTCCAGCCCAAGTCCCAGGGCATTCGCGCGATGCTGCCGCATGTGGACGAGTTCCGCACCGTGCACAATCTGGCCAGCCTGCGCGCGCTGGTGGAAACCTTGTCGCGGCCGCAGTCGCGCGGCGCGATGGATCGCTGGAGGGCTGCCGCATGAGCACCGCCGAAGACATCCTGTCCGTGGCCGCCGAGTGGCGCGCTTCGGGCGAGCAGGTTGCCATTGCTACCGTGACCGAGACATGGGGCAGTTCGCCCCGCCCGCCCGGCAGCCGCATGGCGGTGACGGCGTCGGGCAAGATGGCTGGCTCGGTCAGTGGCGGCTGCATTGAGGGGGCCGTGGCCGATGCCGCGCGCCAGACCATGCAGACCGGCGTGCCGCAATTGCTGGATTTCGGCGTGACGCATGAGCGCGCGTGGGAAGTCGGGCTCGCCTGCGGCGGCAAGGTGAAGGTCTTCGTGGAGACTTTGGCGTGACACCGGATTTTCTGGCGGCGCTGATGGCGGCCAAGGCCGCCAAGCACCCGGTGGTGGTGGCGACCCAATTGCCCGGCGGCGCGCAACTGCTTTTGCCCGATGCGGCGGCGTCGCCCGAACTGGCGGCGGCAGCGGCACGGGCGCTGGACCGGGACGAGAGCGGTACCGTCAAGCTGGCCGATGGCGACTGGTTTCTGGACGTGCACAACCCGCCGCTGCGGCTTGTGGTGGTGGGTGCCGTGCATATCGCGCAGGCGCTGGTGCCGATGGCCGCACAGATCGGCTGGCAGGTGATCGTGGTGGACCCGCGCCGGGGCTTCGGCTCGGCAGAGCGGTTCCCGAACGTGACCATCAGCAATGAGTGGCCGGATGACGCGATGGAGGCCATCGCCCCCGACACCCGCACGGCAGTGGTGACGCTGACGCACGACCCGAAGCTGGATGACCCGGCGCTGGACCGGGCGCTGAAAAGCCAAGCCTTTTACATCGGCGCGCTGGGCAGCCGCAAAACCCACGCTGCGAGGCTGAAGCGCCTGCGCGAGCTTGGCCATACCGAGGACGCGATGGCGCGGATCCGCGGCCCGGTCGGGCTGAACATCGAAGCCGTCACCGCCCCGGAAATCGCGCTGTCGATTCTGGCCGAACTGGTCGGTGTGCGCCGCAATGCGGCACTGACCGCCCGCAGCGCGTGATCTTCTCGGCCCTCGCGCTGGACGATGCCGAGGGCGCACTGGCCGCGCACAGCCATCGCCTGCCCGGCGGCATGATCCGCAAGGGTTCGGTGCTGGATGCCGCCGCCATTGCGGCGCTGCGCGCGGCGGGGCACGCGCAGGTGATTGCCGCCCGGCTGGAACCGGGCGATGTGGCCGAGAACGAGGCTGCCGGACGGCTGGCAGCGGCGCTGACGGCCCCCGGCCTGACCTCGGGCCGCGCAGGCACCGGGCGGGTCAATCTGCACGCCGAGGCCGCCGGGTTGCTGCGGGTGGATGCGGCACGGATTGACGCGGTGAATTTGCTGGATGAGGCGCTGACCGTCGCCACGCTGCCGGACTACGCCGTGGTGGCCCCGCGCGACATGGTGGCGACCATCAAGGTGATCCCGTTCGCGGTGCCGGGGCATCTGCTGGACCGGGTGGAAGCCCAATCCCGCCAAGGCGGTGCGCTGGCGCTGCACCCGTTCCGGCCGCTGCGCGTGGGGCTTGCGCTGTCCGAACTGCCG
The DNA here is from genome assembly GCA_903864895.1 of uncultured Rhodospirillales bacterium. Classification (GTDB taxonomy): domain Bacteria; phylum Pseudomonadota; class Alphaproteobacteria; order Acetobacterales; family Acetobacteraceae; genus CAIPHQ01. The sequence continues at coordinate 11,904 of CAIPHQ010000135.1, read as the reverse complement.
GGGCTGAAGCAGAGCGTGACCGACGGCACCATCGAGGCCACGCGCCACCGCATCACCGGGCTTGGCGGCACGCTGCTGCCGCCGCTGACCTGCCCGCACACCACACCGGCCATTGCGGCGGCCATCGGGCAGTTGCTGGCATCGGGGTCGGACCTTGTATTGGTCGCAGGCGCGTCGGCCACCGTGGACCGGCGCGATGTGGGGCCGGAAGGCGTGGTGCTGGCGGGCGGCGAGATTGTGCATTTCGGGATGCCGGTGGACCCCGGCAACCTGATCTGCATCGGCCGCGTCGGCACCGTGCCCACGCTGGTGCTGCCCGGATGCGCGCGCAGCCCGAAGGCCAATGGCATCGACTGGGTCTTGCAGCGCCTGTTCGCCGGGTTGCCGGTCGGCCCCGGTGAGGTGATGCGCATGGGCGCCGGCGGGTTGCTGAAAGACACCGATGTGCGGCCCCTGCCCCGCGCCAAGGCCGTGGCGCAGCCTCAGCCCGAAGCAAGGCGGCCTGCGGTGGCGGCGCTGGTGCTGGCGGCGGGCAAGTCCACCCGCATGGCCCCCTACAACAAGTTGCTGGTGACCGGCAAAGACGGCAAGCCGATGATTGCGCGCGTGGTGGATAACATTCTTTCCAGCCGCGCGCGGCCGGTGTTCGTGGTGACGGGCCATCGCAGCGACGATGTGCGCGCCGCGCTGGCCGGGCGGCCGGTGACGTTCATCGACGCGCCGGACTACGCCGAGGGCCTGTCCGCCAGCCTGAAATCGGGCATCGCGGCGCTGCCGGAGGCCATTCCGGCGGCGCTGGTGTGTCTGGGTGACATGCCGCTGGTGACCGGGCGGATGCTGGACCGGTTGATCGACGCCTGGGACACCGACGAGGGCCGCAGCATCGTGGTGCCGCAGCATCAGGGCCGCACCGGCAACCCGATTCTGTGGAGCCGCGCGTTCTTTGCTGACATGCTGGCACTGTCCGGCGATTCCGGGGCGCGGGTGTTGCTGAAGCGCCATGAGGAGCAGGTTGCCGAGGTGGATATCGGCGACGATGCGGTGCTGCGCGATTTTGACACGGTGGAAAGTCTGGCCACCCTGCCGCAGCGCCTGCGCCCGGCGGAGACCTGACGGCTTCCGTTGCACACAGGTTTCGTTAGACTGCCGGACCTGTCGTCCGGGAAGTCCGCGAGGCCGCCATGAAGCTGTCCGACGCCGCCATCGAACGCCTGATCGGCGGGCTGGAAGACCCGGACTGGGAGCCGGGGCTGGCGGACTATCAGCACCATTTGCGGGCGTTGAACGGCATTGTGGTGGCCACCACCGGCGGGCGGGGCGAAGGCAACCTGTTCTACCCGGATTTCGTGGAGCCCATTGACCGCCCGCACCCGCGCTACCGGGCCAAGCGGCGCAACTTTGCACTGTTCGCCGCCGCCGGGGCCAGCATGCTGGAAATCGGCGTCAATGCCGGGCACAGCCTGTTGCTGGCGCTCGCGGTCAATCCGGCGCTGCGCTACACCGGCGTGGACTGGTGCGGGCACCCGTATTCGCGGCCATGTTTCGCGTATCTGCGCGCGGAATTTGGGGAGCGGATCGAGTTGATCGAGGGTGATTCGCGCGCCGTGCTGCCGCGTCTGGCAGCACTCGGGCGGCAGGATTTCCGGCTGTTTCATATCGATGGCGGGCACGGCTTCGAGTTCGCCCATGCGGATTTGCGCAACACGCTGCGGCTGGCGCTGCCGGGCGACCTGATCCTGTTCGACGACACCAACCATCTGCGGCTGGAAGCGCTGTGCGACCTGTATGTGCTGGGCGGGCAGCTTGGCCGGGTGGCGCTGGGGCGGGTGTGGGACGGGGGCGCGCAGACGCTGCTGCGGGTGCAGCCGCAATCCTGAAACCACTGGCGCGGCGGCAGCTTGCACGCCATGGTGCGGCCCGCGCCGCCCGGCGCAGATGCAAACTTGGTGCGGCGTGCCGCGGGGCAATCGGATGATGCAGCGTATGAATGGCCGTAGCCTGATCGGTATGGCGGTGCTGGCCGTGGTGCTGGCGGCCTGCGCCAAGCAGCCGCCGCCGGGTGAGCCGGTGGCCAGTGCCGCCGACCGCGCCGCCTGCCGGCAACGCGCCGAGCAAATCTACCGGCATCAGAACGCCGACGAGATTTTCCAGTCTGACCGCTACGTGACCTCCGGCCGGGATGCCGCCTTTTCCGGCACCGGCGTGTCCAACAACCCCACGATGCTGAGCAGCCGTTACGCGCATTCGCAAATGATCAGCGACTGCATTTCCAGCCGCGCCGGGAATATCGGCTCAGCCGGGGCGACGCCGGAAGATTTGTTCAAGGACAACCCGTAGCCTGCCATGGCGCGCTCCGGCAGTGACAACCGGCCAACATGCTGACCGCTGCGGCAGGGTTCACCGCAGGCGGCGGGCCCGGCATGGCCGGCTTTGCCGAGGGCACGCTGATTGCCACCCCGGAGGGCGAGGTTCCGGTCGAGCGCCTGAACGTGAGCGACACGGTCCGCACACGCGCGGGCAGCGCCCGTGTGGTGTGGCTGGGTCATCGCCGGGTGGAGTGCCGCAGCCATCCCAGCCCGCGCGACGTGTGGCCGGTGCGGGTGCAGCAGGGCGCGTTCGGGCCGGGGCTGCCGGCGCGGGACTTGCTGCTGTCGCCGGATCATGCGGTGTTCCTGCCCGCCATCGGCGGCGGCGTGCTGGTGCCGGTGCGCTACCTGATCAACGGTGCCAGCATCCGGCAGGAACCGGCCAAGCGCATCACCTACTGGCACGTGGAACTGCCGCGCCACGATGTGCTGCTGGCCGAGGGCCTGCCCTGCGAGAGCTATCTGGACACCGGCAACCGGGCGGATTTCGCCAATGGCGGGCAGGTCACGCATCTGCACCCGGCCTTGGCGCTGAACATCTGGGCACGGTCCGCCTGCGCGCCGCTGGTGCGGGATGGGGCATTGCTGGCCGAGGCACGCGCGGCGCTGCTGCCGTGGGCGGCGCAGCTTGGGCATGTGTTGCTGCCGGGCGGGGATTTGCACCTGATGGTGGGGCAGGACCGCATCGACCCGGACAGCATTGAGGGCGGCATCTACCGCTTCACGCTGCGCCGTGAATCACTCGCCAGCCTGCGCATCGTCTCACGCAGCGGCATCCCCGCCGAAGTGGAACCACACGGCACCGACACCCGGCGCCTTGGCGCATTGCTGGAGCGGATGGCGCTGTTCCGCCCGTGGGCGTGGCATGAGGTGAATTTGTGGGCGCAGCGGGGCGCCGGACTGCATGTGCCGGAACGCGACGGCGTGCGGGCGTGGCGCTGGACTGATGGTGACGCGCTGATCACGCTGCCGGAGGCGGCGGGCGTGCTGGCGGTGGAACTGCATGTGGGCGCGCTGCAACCCGGCTGGGCGCAGACCCCCGCTCAGGCACCGATTCAGGCGGGGCGCACCCGCAAGCGCCCGTCCTCGCCCGGTTCGGCGGTCATCCAGCCGAGGCGGCGCATGTAGTTGATGTGCGCCAGCGCCTCGCCAAAGGCGAAGCTGGTCTGGTGGGCATCGAGTTTGCGCGGGAACAGCAGCGGGACGATTTCGGCGGGCAGCACCGGTTCACCGGCGCACGCGTCCAGAATGTCCTGACAGCGCTGGTCGTGGTGGCGCGACAGTTCGGCAATGCGGTCGTGCAGGCCGTAGAATGGCAGGTTATGCGCGGGCAGCACGAAGGCATCATGCGGGATGGCCTGCGCCAGCGCGGCCAGTGAGCGCAGATATTCGCCCAGCGGGTCGCCGGTGGGCTCATGCGGCCACACGCTGACATTGGGCGAGATTTTCGCCAGCACCTGATCGGCGGCCAGAAACAGGTTCTCGGCCCGGCAATACAGCATCACCAGTTCATAGGAATGCCCGCCGCCGGTCAGCACCTCAAACCGCCGCCCGCCTATGGTCAGCGTGTCCCCCGCCGCGATGCGGTGATAGCTGGGCGGCACGTCGGTGGTCAGCCAGCGGTAGCCGATATCGCGCTCCATCAGGGCGCCGATGGCGTGCTCATCGAGCCCGCAGGCGGTATAAAAGCGGGTATGCGCCTCGATTTCCTCGGGTTCGGCCCAGCGGCGGTGGAACTGGGTGCCGAGATATTCGGTGCGGCTCATGACCAGTTCCAGCCCGCATTTCTCGATCAGCCAGCCTGCGAGGCCGACATGGTCGGGGTGGAAATGCGTGCAGATCAGCCGCGTCGGCCGCCGCTCGGCCAGCGGACCGGCCAGCAGGGTTTCCCACCACACCCGCGTGCGGGCGTCGTTGATGCCGGTATCGAGGATCGCCCAGCCATCGCCGTCTTCGATGAGGTAGATGTTGACGTGATTCAACTGGAACGGCAGCGCCAGGCGCAGCCACAGGATGCCGGGGGCGATTTCAATCGGGCTGCCCACGGCGGGGGGCGTGGCGGCCGGGAAGCGCAGCGTTGCGGCGAGTGTGCTTGACATGACGGTGGTTTACGGGTCCCCGGTGCCTGCCGCAAGGCAGTCCAGAGGTGCCAAAATGGCAGAGTCCGCGCCGCGTTTGTTCGTGCACCGCCGGGTGATCACCTGGAGCGACAGCGACCCGGCGGGCATTGCCTATACCGGCCAGTTCCCGAATTTCGCGCTGCAAGCCATCGACGCGTGGTTCATCGACCGGTTGGGCATGGACTGGTTCGAGCAGCACGAGAAACTCGGCGGCGGCACGCCGTTCGTGCATGTCAGCATGGATTTCCGCAGCCCGTTGCGCCCGCGCGATGAGGTGGACACGACGGTGGCCCTGGCCAAGGCGGGCCGCACGTCATTGGAGTTTCGCATCAGCGGGCGCAAGGCGGATGGCACGCTGAGCTATGAAGGGCGCTTTGTGTGCGTGTTCGTGGAAGCCGCCACCGGGCGGCCCCGCCCGGCCCCGGCACAATTCACCGAGGCGATTGCGCGTGAGGCGGCGCTGGCGAAGTCGCTGTTGACCCCGGCCTAGTTGTCGAGCCCGCCCGCCGAGGACCAGCCGCCGCCTTCGTGATCATCATGGGTGCCTTGGCTGTCGCCGCCGCTCATGTCACCGCCATGCCCGTCATCGCCATGGCCGTCATCGCCGCCGCCTGAGCCACCATTGCCTGAGCCGCCATTGCCTGAGCCGCCATTGCCCGAGCCGCCGCCGCTGGTGTTCGGCGTTCCGCCGCCGCCCGTGCTGCCATAACTGCCCAGACCGTTGATGGCACTGTAGGAGTAACTCAGCCAGTCATTGGCCAGCGAACTGCAATAGCTGCTTTGCTTCTTGTACCGGCCATAGCTGTTGCCGTTGCCATTGGTTTTCACGTTGCAGGGGGTGCCGCCGTTGAAATAGGTCACGGCCTGCGTCCAGTCGGACTGCCCGATATTGAAGCCATCGGCCCGCCCGCCGAGATCCCCCGCAACGTAGTGAATGCCGCCATAGCGCCGCGACAGCCCGGCCTGAGAGGCGGCCGAGGTGAAGGTTGAGAAATACAGCGTGACCGGCTGTGCCGGGGTGATGCCCGGCTCCACGGTGGAACTGCCAGCCGGGATGATGACGCTGGCGCCAAAGCTGTCACTGCCGGTGAAGTATTGCAGCACCGCCGTGGCGGCGAAGCTGAACGTGCTGTGGCCCGAGGTGTACTCGGCAAACGGCGGCGTGACCACATTGGCGGGCTGGTACGGCAACCATGTGCCACCGTCGATCCATTGCGCGCCCTTGCCCGGCCCGGCCCACGCATACACTTGCTGCCCGGTGTAGAGGTAATGCACGGCCGTGATCGGCCGTTCGCTGTTGAAGGTGCGTTTGACCGCCCATGCGGAAATGCCCGCATCCAGCAGGGCGTTGTTCAATGCGAAGAACATCTGCACATCGGTGTCCAGACTGTGCAGGTCGCGGCGGGAGACATACTCGCCGATGCGGCTCCAGTGGCCGGGCGGCAATTGTGTGCCGGCGAAATCGGCCCAGTATTCTGCGATGGACTTGGTGGTGTCGTTCAGCGCGGCGCTCGTGGCGAGAATGGACTGCGCATCCGCAGTATAGGCCGCCGACGGATAGCGCGACGGCCCGGTCCCCATGAACGGCGGCATGGGGTTGAACGGAATCACCGCCCCCCAGAACGGGGTGGCGAATTTCTGAACGCTGGTCACGCCACCCACGGTGATGGCCAGTGGCTGCCACGCATTCGGGTCGTTGATGACATACGGCGTGTTGGGCGTAGTGTAGCCCGAATAGTCGGTATAGGGCGCGCCGCCGTTCAGGTTGCCAAGCTGGTTGCTGCCATCGTTGTGCCGGAACGCAATCACCGCCGCTGCCGCGCGGTTGCCGATGCCTGCCGGGCTGCTGTCCTGCACGGTGTTGGCGGGGTCGTAGCCCAATGTTGCCATCGCCGCCACCGCCGGTGCGGTGTTGGCCGGGAACAGATCCAGCAACGTGCGATACGCCGCGTAGCTGATGGCCTGCGTCTTGGCCGCGGTGGTGACGGCACTGCCGGTCTGGCGGACATTGCCGTTGCCGGACTGGGTGGGCACCGCCAGCGTGTCATAGGCTGCCCAGGCGTCGTACATCGCGGTGGCAACTTCGGCCAGCGCCCGGGCGGCCACCGTGGGGGCCGGTTTGGCGGCAATGATGTTGGAGATGGCCGCCTCGTTCCACTGCACGGGAACCGTATCACCCGGCATCACCTGCGCGCTGGCCGCCGAGGTCAGCAGCAGCGCCGCAGCGGCGGCCCCCAGCACCTTTGGTGTGACATTCCGCACTGCGCCCGCCAGACCGAGGACCATCGCGCGTCTCCATGTCAATTTCTTACAAAACCATGATTCCACACTCTTTTGCAAATTGCAAGGTTATTATTAACGCATCCTTAACACATTGCCGTCAGGCTTGCAATTTTTTGGCGGACACCGGGAGGCGCCCGGGACGCCCGGGACCGCTGCTACTGCGGCGGCGCGGCGGCCTTGCTGGCGGCAATGCGTTGCTGGCTTTCGGCCACAAGCTTGTAGCCGATATAGTATTTGTAGATGTTCCGTACGTAGCGCACGGTTTCCTGGCCGATCTTCTTGGCCGCAATGCGCTCGACATTGTCGAACCACTGGTTCGGGTTCAGCCCTTCGTCCCTGGCCTGCTTGCGCAACTGCGCAATCTTGTTCGGCCCGGCATTGTAGCAGGCGAAGGCAAACAGCGTGCGGTTCTGTTCGTCGAATTCGCCGTCCTTCAGATACGTGTCGATCAGGTAGCGCATGTATTTCGCCCCGGCGTGGACGTTCGGCTCGATCTGGCCGATATCGCCCACCGACATGTCCTTGCCGGTCTGCGGCAGCAACTGCATGACGCCGATGGCACCCGACGGGCTGTGCGTGCCCTGGTCGAGTTGCGATTCCTGATAGCCCTGCGCGACAAGCATCAGGGAATCAAAGCCGTATTCCGGCCCGTATTTCTTGAAATAGCCCAGCAGCACCTCAAACCGCTTCATGTCGTCCGGGCGGGTGGCACCGTGCAGCTTCTTGGCTTCCTTAAGGTAATAGGTGACGGTGTCACGCAGATTCTGCCCGGTGCCGCCCACCTTGGCGAGAAAATTGTTCAGCGCCGTCTGCAACGCCGGATTGTCGCGGCGCATGGCCCAGCCGACGCTGGCACCGGCGCGCAGCACGGCGTTGTGATGCAGCATGATGCCCGGCATCTGGCTGCCCCACAGGTCGAACAGCCATTCCTCCACGGGCATGGCCGGCAGCAATCCGGCTTCCAGCATGTCCAGCATGTCCTCGGCTTCCAGCGCGCCGGGCAAGTCCAGAATGATGGCGGGCGGGCGCCCGGCGGCCTTCAGCTTGTCGTTGAGCGCCGTAATGCTGGCATAGGTGGACGTGCCGGGGCGGGCGGCAATCTCGCGGCCGGACAGGTCATCGGCGGAGGCCATTGGCGGCACGCCAGCCTTGGTGGCGACAAGTTCCTTGATGCCGGTGAAGGTGGGGTTGGAGAAGGCCACCAGTCTCTGGCGTTCCGGCGTGATGGTGATGTCGCCGACAGCAACATCACCGTGGCCCGCCAGCAGATCCGGGATAAGCCGGTCGCGTGACGTCGGAACGATGGTCACCACCAGCTTCTGCTTCAGCGCCGGATAGGTGTGGCGCAGCCACTTTTCCAGTTCATCGCCAATTTCGGCGGCAACGCCGTGGAAATCGCCCCCGCTCTGGTAAAAGAAGGTCCGGCTGTACGGCACCAGCATGCGCACGATGCCTCGGTCCAGCATCGTGTCCAGATCGCCGGTCAGATTTTTCGGATGCATATCGAGTTCTGCCAGTTCGGCAGACCGGACCATGGCGGGCCGCAGCAGCGTGGATACGGCCAGCCCGATGGCCATGTGCCGGCGTGTGATCTGCATCTTGCGCACTCCGCTGTTCCGCGCACCGTCCTATTGCACGATGCCGCAGTTTGAAAGCGGGACATGATGAAATGATGCCGACCCGGGCGGCGGGGGCGCCGCCGCCCGCCGCGCCGGATTCAGAAAATCTGCGGCTCCGGCGTCTCGCCCGGCGTGCCGTCCAGAAAGTCGAAATCGCAGCCCAGATTGGCTTGCGTGACGCTGCGGCGGTACAGCGCCACATAGCCACGCTCCCCGCCCGGCAGTTTCGGCTGCACCCATTCGGCGCGGCGGCGGGCCATTTCGGCCTCATCGACCAGCAAATCCAGCCGCCGGTTCGGCACGTCCAGCCGGATGCGGTCGCCGGTGCGGACCAGCCCCAACGGCCCGCCCACGGCGGCTTCCGGGGCCACGTGCAATACGCAGGCGCCGTAACTGGTGCCGGACATGCGCGCGTCCGAAATCCGCACGATGTCGCGCACGCCCTGCCGCAGCAATTTGCGCGGCACCGGCAACTGGCCCCATTCCGGCATTCCGGGGGCACCCACCGGCCCGGCGTTTTGCAGCACCAGCACCGAATCGGCCGTGACATCCAGATCTTCGCTGTCCACCCGCGCCTTGAGGTCGCGAATGTCGGAGAACACCACCGCCGGGCCTTCATGCACCAGAAGGCGTTCCTCGGCCGCCGTGGGCTTGATGACCGCGCCATCCGGGGCCAGCGACCCGCGCAGAATGGCGGTGCCGCCCGCGCCCTTCACCGGGTTGGCGAGGCTGCGGATCACGTCGGTGTTGTAAACCTCCGCCCCCTCGATGGCGGCACCCAGCGTGCTGCCGGTGACGGTGAGTGCGTCCAGATGCAGGCGGGAGGCCAGTTGCACCATCAGCGCCCGCAGCCCGCCTGCGTAATAGAAATCCTCCATCACATACGCGCCGGAGGGTTTGAGGTTGGCGATCAGCGGAATGCCCTGCGCCACGCGGTCGAACGTGTCCATGCCGATGGGCACGTTGGCGCGCCGCGCCATGGCCAGCAGATGCACGATGGCGTTGGTGGAGCCGCCGATGGCCATGTCCACAATGATCGCGTTGGTGAACGCGGCTTCGGTGCAGATATCGGTGGGGCGCAGATCGTCCCACACCATCTCGACAATGCGCCGCCCGCTGGCCGAGGCCATTCGCTGGTGGCTGGCATCCACGGCGGGAATGGCCGACGCACCTGGCAGGCACAGCCCCATGGCTTCCATCAGTGACATCATGGTGGCTGCCGTGCCCATGGTCATGCAGGTGCCCGCCGAACGGGCGATGCCGTCCTCGATCTCGCCCCACGATTTGTCCGGCAGTTTGCCGGAACGCCGGTCGTCCCAGTATTTCCACACGTCGGTGCCGCTGCCGAGCGTGATGTCTTTCCAGTGCCCGCGCAGCATGGGCCCGGCGGGCATGTAGATGGCGGGCACGTTGGCGCTGAGGGCGCCCATGATGAGCGCGGGCGTGGTCTTGTCGCACCCGCCCATCAGCACCACGCCATCCACCGGATGGGCACGGATGATCTCCTCCACCTCCATCGCAAGAAAATTGCGGTACAGCATGGTGGTGGGCTTCATCAGTTGTTCGCCCAGCGACAGCGCGGGCAATTCCACCGGAAAACCGCCCGCCATCAGCACGCCGCGCCTGATGTCCTCCACCCGTTCGGGGAAGTGGGTGTGGCAGGTGTTGAAGCCGTTCCACGTGTTGACGATGCCGATCACCGGCTTGCCCATGAACTCCTCGCGCGCATAGCCCATCTGCTTGGTGCGGGAGCGGTGGCCGAAGCTGCGCAGGTCATCGGGTGCGAACCAGCGGGCGGAGCGGAGTTGCTCTGGGGTCTGCCGAGTCCGGTCGCGCATGTGTGTCCCTCCGTTTGGCCGGTGTTGTCGCGCCGGGCGGGCGGGACGGCAAGCGGGGCGGTCTGGGCAGCGTCGTGCTGGGCTTCGGCTACACGCCCAAGATGCAGCGCGCCAGCATGAGCAACAGCAGCGCCGGGGTGGTGCAGGGCAGCACCTACTATCTGGGGTTCGATGCGCTGACGCACGGCGAGCTGCGCATCGCCGGGGCGGCACCGAAGACCGCGCCGCCGGCCTGGGTGGACTACCTGCACGTGGGCGGCCGGCTGGTGGGGGCGTTCAGCACCATGTGCGGCGCCTCGCCGTGCGTGAAGCCGGGCAGCGGGTTCAACATCGCCGCGATGTCGCATGCCGCCTTCGGCGCCGGCCAGCTTGCCTCGGTGACGGCGCTGACCGGCAGTGTGGCGGCGGCCAGCGCCACGCCGAACGGCTGGGGCAGCCTGCTGGCCGCGATCGGCAACGGCCCGGCGGGGCAGTACTACGACCCCTGGTGTGCCCGCCGCATCGCCGTGCCCGCGCCGCCGCCCGGGAGCATCGCCAGCAGCGAGCATCGCGGCTTCATCTGCGAGGAGCATCTGGACAGTTTCGGCCTGATCAACCTCAACCGCCGCCTCTACGATCCCCACATCGGCCGCTTCCTCGCCGCCGATCCCATCGCACAAGGGTTCTTCGCCGATCCGCAGCGGTTGAACCGGTACAGCTACGCCGACAATATGCCGCTCTCGGCGAGCGATTCGAGCGGGTTCGATCCCGAGGGCTATGGTCCTGAAAGCTATGCAAAGGGGGATTGGGAAGGTCACGGGGATCCGCAAAGGCAAGATCCGAGGTGCGAATGGGCACAAACTCCAGTGGGCAATTCCAGGGGCTATGTGACACCGTGGGCGGTCCGTACAATGTTTGATGGCTGGATCATGAAAACTGGCTATGAACTCCCCGGATATACCCGCTATGGCGGCGTTGTTGTGGTGCGCAATAGCGACGGCACCATCACCATTTATGCCCACTTGGATATCGATAGGTCGCAATATCCGGAGGGCGCAGACGTCAAGTCAGGCGATATCATTGGAGCTTATGCCATTCCAACGAATGGCGATTCGAGCGGCCCCCATGGGCACGTGGAGTGGCGAAATCCGAACGACCGCTCCGATCCGCCATCTAGTGCGCTGCCCAATGGTTTCCTTGGGAAGGTGCTGGATCCTGGCTTGGACAACATTTCTATAGTGGTTGCCGATCCATTTATCACCCGGCCGATACAATATGTGCAGGGCAATTTCACACACCCACGCTCCGATGTTCGCAGTATATTCGGATATGGGCGCTGAAATGCGAATCTTGCGAAAAATTGCTGCTATCTTGACGGCGTCTTTCATTGCCAATGCGGATGCCAAACCGTTAAATATCTCCGAAATGTGGAATTGGTATTATGCGTCGTTCGGATCCTTAAGTTTGGGAGCAGACGTACACACTCGCAAAGGAGTCGCCAAAGTCGAGGTGCATGATAACGAGATACAAGTCTTTTTCGAGGAGCCAGCCATTCCAGATAAAGATGCAACTTTCTTCGGTCGTATTGACGAGAACGGGCATGTGCACGGCCGCCTCGTCAATTTTTTCGACGAAAGCGACGAGGAAATGGACGGGAAGGCCGGGATCATTGATAAAAATTGCTCTAGTAGTTTTCTAT
>CAIPHQ010000134.1 GCA_903864895.1 uncultured Rhodospirillales bacterium | reverse complement strand
GAACGGGTGCGCCCGGCGGAACTGTTCCAGCCGGAGGTCGCCTCACTGAACATGGGCTCGATGAATTTCGGCATCTTCCCGATGCTGCAACGCTTCAAGGAGTTCAAATACGACTGGGAGGCGAAGCATCTGGAAGGCTCGCGCGACATCGTGTTCCGCAACAGCTTTGCCGACATCGAATACGTGCTGGCCAAATGCGCAGAATCCGGCACGCGGTTTGAGTTCGAGTGCTACGACACCTCCCATCTGTACAATCTGGCGCATTTCCTGGAGCGTGGCCTGGTCAAGCCGCCGCTGTTCGTGCAGAGCGTGTTCGGCATCCTCGGCGGCATCGGCCCGCACCCGGAAGACGTGATGCACATGAAACGCACCGCCGACCGCCTGTTCGGCAACCAGTACCGCTGGTCGGTGCTCGGCGCGGGGCGGCACCAATTGCCCATCGCGGCGATGTCGGCGGCCATGGGCGGCAATGTGCGCGTGGGTCTGGAAGACAGCCTGTGGCTCGGCGCAGGCCAACTGGCCGAAAGCAACGCCGCCCAGGTCCGCAAGGTGCGCCAGATCATCGAAGGCCTCGGCCTGGAAATCGCCACGCCAGATGAAGCGCGCGAAATCCTCAGCCTGAAAGGCGCGATGGGCCGGGTGGATGTGCCGTAGCGCCCGGCGATTTTCCGGAATGGCGACTTCATGAGAACCGCAGATGACGCAGATTGGCGCAGATGCAGCCGGAATGACCGGTTCACGGACCTGCTGTGCCGCGCTGCGCGCGGCGAAAGTCTTCTGTCTGCGCTCATCTGCGGCATCTGCGGTTGAATTTCCTTTCGTTGTTCCATTTTTAGTGTGGTTCGAAGCATCATGACTGCGCCCCATGAATCCATCACCCACGAGGTGATTACCGGCAAATTGCTGGCCACCGTGGACGAGATGGCGATGGTGCTGGCCCGCGCCTCGATGAGTCCGGTGGTGTATGAGGTGCTGGATTTCGCCTGCGGCATCTGCAATGCGCAGGGTGAACTCGTGGCCCAAACCAACGGCATCACCATCTTCACGGGCACGTTCTCCCGGCAGGTGCAGTTCATCCGCGAACGCTTCGGCACGGACATGGCGCCCGGCGACACGTTCCTGACCAATGACCCGTTTGAAGGCGGCACGCATGCCTGCGATTTCGCCATCATCCGCCCGATTTTCGCGCAAGGTGACCTGATCGGCTACGGCATCGCCGTGGCGCATCTGCTGGATGTCGGCGGCGCGGTTGCGGGCAGCCTGCCGCCGGATGCCATTTCAGTGTTTCAGGAGGGTCTGCGCCTGTCCGGCGTGCGCCTGACCCGCGATGACCGTCTGATCGACGATCTGGTGCGGATCATCACCGAGAACGTGCGCCTGCCGCAGTTGGTGCTGGGCGACATCAACGCCGAACTTGCCGCCGTACGCATTGCCGAGCGCCGCCTGCACGAAACCGTCGCGAAATATGGCACGGATGCGCTGCAAGCCACGTTTCGCCGCCTGATCGACACCAGTGAGGCCCGCGCCCGCGCCGTCATCGCTGCCCTGCCTGATGGCGACTACCACGCCAGCGACATCATCGACGGCGACGGGGCCAGCGATGCGCCGATCCATGTGGAAGTCACCATCCGCATACGCGGCTCCGAGATTGAGGCGGATTTCACCGGCTCCAGCCCGGCGCGCAATGCGCCCATCAATTGCAGCCGGGGCGGCCTGACCTCGGCGGTGAAAACCGTCATCAAGGCGCTGGTGGCCCCACAGGAGCCTTCCAACGAAGGCTGGTTCCGTCCGCTGACCGTGACCGCACCCGGCGGCACCGTGTTCACGGCGGAAAAGCCGTCGCCGACCGGATGGTACTATGAAGGGGCCGCGCAGGCCTCGGAACTGGTGTGGAAGGCACTGGCCCCGCTGGCCCCGGACCGGCTGTCGGCGGGCAGCTATGTCAGCCTGTGCGGGACCTATATTTCCGGCTCCGGGCCGGACGGGCTGTTCGTGCATATCGAGCCACAAAACGGCGGCTGGGGCGCCACGCGCACCCGCGACGGGGCCAGCGGGCTGATCGCGATCACCGATGGCGACACCTACAATTATTCGGTTGAACTTCTGGAAGCCAAGTTTCCGGTGATGATCCATCGTTACGACTACAACGTCGCGGCCGGCGTGGGCGCCGGGCGGCAGCGCGGCGGGTTCGGGCTGGTACGCGAATACGAAATCGAGGCCGATGACGCGGTGCTGTATGCCAGCTTCGGCCGCACCGAAACGCGCCCGTGGGGGGCCGAGGGCGGCGGCGAGGGCAGTTGCAACGGCATCGTCGTGCTGCGCGGCGGCGAGGCGCAGCGCCTGACCCGAACACCGTGGTTCACCTTGCAGCGCGGCGACCGGGTGCTGATTGAAACCGGTGGTGGTGGTGGCTGGGGCGATCCGATGCAGCGCGACCCGGCCGATGTGGCGCGCGACGTGCGCGACGGCTTGCTCAGCGCCGGACAGGCTGCCGCCAGCTATGGCGTGGCGCTGGATGCGGCAGGGGCGGTGGACGTGGCCGCAACCGAAGGGCTGCGCGCATGATCCGCGTGGCAACCGATGCCGGTGGCACCTTCACCGATCTGGTGGCGTTCGACGACGCCAGCGGCCGCATCTTCCTCGGCAAGGCGCTGACCACGCCGCATGACCCGTCCGAAGGCGTGCTGGCCACGCTGGCGCAGGGGGCGGAGACAGGGCTGGTGAACAGCGCCATCGGGCTGTTCGTGCATGGCGGCACCACGGTGATCAACGCGATCACCGAGCGCAAGGGCGTGCGCACCGCACTCGTCACCACGCGCGGCTTCCGCGACGTCATCGCCATTGGGCGCGGCAACCGGCCCGATCTGTATAATTTGCACGCGTTGCCGGAGGAGCCGTTCGTGCCCCGGCATCTGCGCTTCGAAGCCACCGAGCGCATGGACGCGCGTGGCGCGGTGCGCGCTGCGCTGGTGCTGGCGGACATCGACGCAGCCGCCGCCGCCATCCGGGCGGCTGGCGTGGAGGCGGTCGCGGTGGCGTTCCTGCACGCCTACATCAACCCGGCGCATGAGGCCGAAGCGGCCGCACGCCTGCGCGCGCTGCTGCCCGGCGTGGCGGTCACGGCCAGCCATGAGATTTCCCGGCAGTGGCGCGAATACGAGCGTTCCAACACCGCCGTGCTGTCGGCCTATGTGCAGCCGATCATGGCGCGCTATCTGGCCAATCTGGACCAGCGTTTGCGGCAGGCGGGCATCAATTGTCCCAGTTACTGCATGCAGTCGAACGGAGGTCTGGCCGATTTCACCGCCGCTGAGGCAGCCCCGCTGGTGCTGGTGGAATCCGGCCCGGCGGGCGGGGTGGCGGGCACGGTGCGGATTGGTGAGGCGCTGGGTGAAAGCGACATCCTGTATTTCGATGTCGGCGGCACCACGGCGAAATGCTCGCTGGTGCAGGGTGGCCGCGCGGTGCTGCGGCCCGACTACAAGCTGGAATGGTCACGCCTGCGCCCCGGCTACCCGTTGCAGGTGCCGGTGGTGGATATCGTGGAAATCGGCGCGGGCGGCGGGTCCATTGCCCGCATCGGCGCGGCGGGCGGGGTGCAGGTCGGCCCCGACAGCGCCGGGTCCGCTCCCGGCCCGGCCTGTTACGGGCGCGGCGGCACGCTGCCGACCGTCACCGACGCAAAGCTGATCACCGGGGTGATCGACCCGGCGCATTTCGCAGGCGGGCGGATGCAACTGGACCGCAGCCTGGCCGAAGCCGCCTTCGCGCCGCTGGCGGCATCGCTGGGCCTGTCCGTCGCGACGGCCGCGGAAGCGGTGATCGGGGTGGCGGAAGCCAACATGATCAACGCGTTGAAACTGGTCACGCTGCAACGCGGCCACGACCCGCGCGACCTGACCATGGTGGCCTGCGGCGGTGGCGGGCCGATGCACGCGGCCACGCTGGCGCGCGAACTCGGCCTCAAGCGCGTGGTGGTGCCGCATTTCGCCGGGCTGTTCTCGGCGTGGGGGATGCTGGCGGCGCGGCCAAGGCTCGATCTGCACCGCACACGGCTGATGAAACTCACCGCAGCCAGCTTCGCCGCCGCCCGCGAAATTTTCTCCACACTGGCAGCCGAGGCCGCCGCGCGCTTCGGGCGGACGGACGGCCTTTTGCACAGCCGTGCGATTGAAATGCGCTATGCCGGGCAGGAACACACGGTTGCCACACGCTTCGACCCGGATGCGGCGCTGGATGGTCTGTTCGCCGCGTTCCATGCGGCGCACGAGCAGGCGTACACGTTCCGCCTGTCAGACACGGCGGTGGAACTGGTGACGTTTCATCTGGCCGCTGAAATCGACGCGCCGCGCATCGCCATGCCGGAGATCACCGGGGCTGGCAGCACCGAACAGGCGCTGCTGGGCCACCGCACGCTGCGCACCGGCGGTGCCGCGCAGGAACTGGCCCCGGTCTATGCCCGCGAACGCCTGCCCGCCGGGGCCTGCATCGCCGGCCCGGCGCTGGTGGAGGAGCCCACCACCACCACGCTCATCCTCGCCGGGCAGCAGGTGACGGTGGACCGCCACGGCCTGCTGCTGATCGAGGAAACCGGCTGAGGCGTCTGCCTACAAATCAATCACCACGTTGCCGGATGCGTCGCAGCGCACCGCGGCCCCCGGCGGCACGACGATGGTGGCGTCGTATTCCTCGATAATCAGCGGCCCGGTGCGCGCGGTGGCGGCCACATCGTCGCGCCCCAGCACCTGCACCTCGTGCCAGCCATGAACGGGGCCGAAATAGGCCGCGCGGGATGGTCTGGGCGCTGCCGCCCTGCGCGCCGCCGTTTCGGCAGCGGTCCCTGGCACGGCACCGCGCCCCAGCACGGCCAGACTCACCAGTTCCACCGGCTCATCAGCCCCGGCGCGGTGGCCATAGGTGCGTTCATGTTCCGCACCAAACGCGTCGGCCAGACCGGCGATCGCGTGCGGGGTCAAGTGATCGGTGGGCAGGTTCACGGTCAGTTCGAACGATTGGCCGTGATAGCGCAGCCGCGCCTGCGGTTGCACCTCGGCCGCGTCCGGGTGCAACCCGGCTTCGGTCAACCGCTCGGCCACCGTCTGCCGCAGCCCGGCCAGTACAGCGGCGGCCGTAGCGGCGTCAGCCTCGGTCAGCAGGACCTTGTAGGTGCGTGACGCCAGATGCTGCACCACGCCGTCCAGCAACCCGGCGGCGGAGAACAGGCCGGGGGCCTGCGGCACGATCACACGGGCGATGCCAAGGCGGCTTGCCACCAGCGGGCCGAACATGCCGCCATTGCCACCGAATGCCGCGAGCGCAAAATGGCGCGGGTCGCGGCCGCGTTCACTCGAAACGGCGCGGATGGCGCGGATCATGGTGGCCACAGCCACCTCGATGGCACCATAGGCCGCCACTTCCACGCTCACAGCGAGCGGTTTGGCAATGCGCGACTCCACCGCTGCCCGCGCCGCCGCCGCGTCCAGCGCCACCGTGCCGCCTGCCAGCCCAGCGGGGCCGAGCCAGCCCAGCGCCACGCTGCAATCAGTCACGGTCGGCTCCGTGCCGCCCGCGCCATAGGCCACCGGGCCGGGCACGGCACCCGCGCTGTGCGGCCCTACTTGCGGTGCCCCGGCGCGGTCGAGCCAGACAATGGAGCCGCCACCCGCGCCCACCTCGGCCAGATCAATCGCGGGCACGCGCAGCGTATAGCCGCCGCCGGTCAGCAGGCGGGAGCCGCCGAGCATTCCGCCGCCGACCTGCATTTCGGCCGCCTGTGACGCCTCGCCGCCCAGAATCAGCGCCGCCTTGGCGGTGGTGCCGCCCATGTCGAACGAGATCAGATCGGCCACGCCATCGCGCCGCGCCAGCGCAAGCGCGCCGATCACCCCCGCCGCCGGGCCGGATTCGACAATTTCCACCGGCCGCCGCGCTGCCTGCACCGCGGCCATCAGCCCGCCCGCCGACTGCATCAGCCGCAGCGGCACCATGATGCCGCGCGCGCGCAACACCTGTTCCAGCCGGGCCAGATAACTGGCCACCACCGGTTGCAGATAGGCGTTGATGACGGTGGTGGAGGTGCGCTCGTATTCACGGATTTCCGGCAGCACCTCGGTACTCAGGCTGACGCGGAGGCCGGGCGCGTGGATTGCGGCCAATTCGGCGATGCGGCGCTCATGCGCGTCGTTGGCGTAGGAATGCAGCAGACACACCGCCACCGCATCCACCTGCTCGGCCACCAGCGTATCGAGCGCGGCGATGACAGAAGCTTCGTCGAGCGGGATCACCACGTTGCCGCGCGCGTCCAGCCGTTCCGTCACCTCACGCCGCAAGGCGCGCTCCACCAGCACTTTCGGCTTGTCCCACGCCAGATCGTACAGGCGCGGCATGCGCAGCGTGCGGATTTCCAGAATGTCGCGGAAGCCGCGCGTGGTGATGAGCCCGGTGCGGGCGCCCTTGCCTTCCAGAATGGCGTTCGAGGCCACCGTGGTGCCGTGCCGCACATCGCTGACGTCTGCCGCCGCCACGCCCGCCTGTACCAGCAACCGGTCCAGCCCGTCACCAATCGCCGCCGCGTAGTCGCCGGGGGTGGATGGCAGTTTCAGCCGGTGCGCCTGCCCGTCTGCGGTGCGCAGCACAAGGTCGGTGAAGGTGCCGCCGATATCGATGCCCAGCGCGTTCATTGGCCGTGCTCCGTGCCCCATTGCACCGGCGGAACGGTGGTCCAGCCGCGCGCCGCCCGCAGCGTGGCGCGCTGCTGTTGGGTCGCTTCACCGTCGATGCGCAGCGGCGATGGCAGCAGGACCACGCCGTACTCCGATGCCGCTGCGGCGAGGGAGACGAACTCGTTGCGCACATCGCGCAGCACGGCCGCCGGGTCGCGTGTCAGCGGGTCGCCCCAGCCGCCCGAGCCGGGCAACTGATGGCGGAACATTTCGCCGCGCCGGATGGTGGTGGTGAATTTGGAGGGCAGGGGGCGCGCTGCCCCATACGGGTCGCCCGTATTCTGCGACGGCGCGCCCGGTGAGCCGCCCCACAGGCCGTACGGCCGGTGGGTGTGCCGGTCGGAGCGGACCTGCAACATCGCCTCGTCCTCGGTGAAGCGG
>CAIPHQ010000133.1 GCA_903864895.1 uncultured Rhodospirillales bacterium | reverse complement strand
TCGGTCAGCCGCCCGGCGATTTCCACGTGGCCGCGATGCAGGCCGATTTCTTCCTCGGCCTCGCGCAGCGCCGCCGCTTCGGCATCGGCGTCCTCCGGGTCAATCCGCCCGCCCGGGAAACTCACCTGCCCGGCATGGGCCGACAGATGCGCTGTGCGCTTGGTCAGCAGAACGCCCGGCACAGCGCCGAGCACGAACGGCACCAGCACCGCCGCCGGTTTCAGTGGCGGCTGCACGATATCGGCCATGTCGTCGCCGGGGTCGAGCCGGTCGATGGCCGGCGGCAACGGTGGCGGCGTCAGGCCCTGCCCGGCAAGCCGCGCGCGCAACTCGGCGGCGGTCACGCCGCGTCTTCGCCGTGGGGCACTTCGCCGAGCGGGAAAAACTGGCCGTTGCTCCACACGCCCAGCATCTTGCGGCATTGCTGCGCGGCCGGTTCGGCGAGTGCCGCCAGTTCATAGTACACCGCCCGCGAAATCCGCGCCTCCACCGGCGCGCGCTGGGTGCCGCGCACGCGGATATAGGGCGTGGGCTCACAGGTCAGCACGTCGTGGGCGATACGGATCGGGTGGTCCGGCCCGGCCGTGACCAGTTGATCCACATTGGTGCGAAACACCAGCCGCTGGTCGCGCCCGCAGCCCACCCAGTCCATCTCCACGGCCAGAAACGGCGCATCTTCCACCTCGATGCGGCCACGTTCGGCGGGGGTTTCCAGCCAGAAACTGCCGTCCTCCTCGCGCTTGAGCACGGAGGCGAACAGGCACACCAGTTCCTTGCGTCCAATCGGGCTGCCCCGGTACAGCCACGTGCCGTCGCGCTTGATGATGAAGGGCAGGTCGCCGCACTCCATCGGGGGGCGGCGCGGACCGTTCAGCCGGTCGGTGCTGGCCGAACCGATAAGGGACGCAGCCGATATCGGATCGGTGGCGGCGTCACGGTCTGTCACGTGCGCGGCGTCATTCACCACGGCTTCTCCACCTCGCCCGGCCAAATTGCGCCGGAACCCGCATATAGGGTGCGCCCCCCGGCGGGTGAAAGTCCTGCCATGAAGAACATCTGCACCGGATTGCGGGTTCGCACGGCGTGACAACATGGCAGACTGGCGACACAGGAGCCCCGTCATGACCGCAGCCCCCGCCGCCTTCCCGCCCCCCGCCGCCGCAGCGGACGCCGATCTCGTCGCACAGGTCGAGGCGCTGGGTGCGCGTATCGCCAACGCCCGCGCGCAGATCGCCCGCGCCATCCACGGCCAGACCGAGGTGATCGACCAGTCGCTGATCGCGCTGCTGTCCGGCGGCCATGCGTTGCTGGTGGGCGTGCCCGGTCTGGGCAAGTCCAAGCTGGTGGAAACGCTGGCCACCGTGTTCGGCATGGGCAGCAAGCGGGTGCAGTTCACGCCCGACCTGATGCCCGCCGACATCCTCGGCAGCGAGGTGCTGGACGACGCCGCCGATGGCCGCCGCAGCTTCCGCTTCGTGCCCGGCCCGGTGTTCTGCCAGTTGCTGATGGCCGACGAGATCAACCGCGCCTCACCCCGCACGCAGTCGGCGCTGTTGCAGGCCATGCAGGAACAGCGCGTGGCGGTCGGCGGGGTGGAGCATCCGCTGCCGCGCCCGTTCCATGTGCTGGCCACGCAGAACCCCATCGAGCAGGAAGGCACCTATCCGCTGCCGGAAGCGCAGCTGGACCGGTTTCTGCTGGAAATTCAGGTCCGCTACCCGGATCTGGACGCCGAGCGCACCATGCTGCTGGCCACCACCGGGTCCGCCGAAACCCGCGCGGCGCAGGCGCTGAGTGCTGAGGATTTGATGGCCGCGCAGGCGCTGATCCGCCGCATTCCGGTGGGCGAGACCGTACTGGAAGCCATTCTGGCGCTGGTGCGTGGCGGACGGCCGGAAACGGCGGGCGATCACATGGTGCGCGACCATGTCGCATGGGGCCCCGGCCCGCGCGCCGCGCAGGCGTTGATGCTGGCCTGCCGCGCCCGCGCCGTGCTGGATGGCCGCCTTGCCCCGAGCCTTGATGACGTGCTGGCGCTGGCGCAACCGGTGCTGCGGCATCGCATGGCGCTGAAATTCTCCGCCCCTGCCGGGCTGACCGTGGCGGGCGTGATCGACCGTCTGGCAGCGCGCATCGGATGAGCCAATCGCTGCGCCGCGCCGAGTCGCTCGGCGCGCACCTGCCGCCGTTGCTGGTGGCCGCCGAGCGTGTGGCTGCCACGGTGGCGGGCGGCGTGCATGGCCGCCGCCGCGTGGGGCAAGGCGACAGTTTCTGGCAGTACCGCCCGTTCTACCCCGGTGACCCCGCCACACGGATCGATTGGCGCGTGTCCGCCCGGTCCGACCGCACCTATCTGCGGGAGACCGAGTGGGAAGCGGCGCAAACCGTGTGCCTGTGGCGCGACTCGGGACCCGCGATGCGCTGGCGCTCGGCGGGTGCGCCGGATGCCAAGGCGGATCGCGCCGGGCTGATCCTGCTGGCGCTGGCAGCGCTGCTGCTGCGCAGCGGTGAGCGAGTGCGGCTGCTGGCGCAGCAGGGCCGCGCGGTCAGTGGCAAGGCCGGACTGGAACGGCTGGCCGAGTCGCTGGACCGTCTGCCCGACGATGCCGATGGCCTGCCGCCACAGGCCGAGATTCCGCGCCATGCCAGCGTGGTGCTGATCGGCGATTTCCTGTCACCACTGGCCGGGATTCAGGCCCGCATTGCAGCCCTCGCCGCCACGCCCGCCAGCGGCACGTTGTTGCAGGTGCTCGACCCCGCCGAGGCGGTGTTGCCTTATGAGGGCCGCGTGCGCTTCGAAGGCGTGGGCCGAAGCGATACCGCGCTGATCCCGCGCGTGGAAAGCGTGCGCGGTGCCTATGCCGAACGCCTCGCCGCGCAGCAGCACGGATTGGCGGCGATCTGCACCGCCGTGGGCTGGAGTTTTGCGGTGCATCGCACCGACCATCCGCCGGAATCTGCCCTGCTGTCCCTATACACCTCGCTGATGCCGGAACCGCGCCGCCGATGATCTTTGCCGCCCCCTGGGTGCTGTTGGCGCTGGCGGCCCTGCCGCTGCTGTGGTGGCTGCTGCGCGTGACCCCGCCTGCGCCGCGCCGCGAGTCGTTTCCGGCGGTGCGGTTGCTGCTGGGCCTGACCTCGGTGGCCGAAACCCCGGCGCGCACGCCGTGGTGGCTGCTGCTGCTGCGGATGCTGGCTGCCGGGCTGGTGATTGTGGGCATTGCCCGCCCGTTGCTGGATGCAGGCCCCGGCCTGCCCGGCAGCGGGCCGGTGCTGCTGGTGATCGACGATGGCTGGGCCAGCGCCGCCGATTGGGCGCGGCGCATGCAGGCCGCCGATGCGGTACTGGACCGCGCCGAGCGTGACAGCCGCCCGGTGGCATTGCTGACCACCGCCCTGCCCGAAGATGGCGGCCCGATCCGCGCCACGGCGACCCTTCCGGTGAGCGATCTGCGCCCGCTTGTGGCCGCCCTGCGCCCGAAGCCGTGGCCGGTGGACCGCGCCGCCGCCGCCCGCGCGCTGGCCGGCGCGGCTGGTTCAGCGGTGTATCTGGCCGATGGGCTGAGCGATGGCCCCGCCTATGCCGATTTCGCCCGCGCGCTGGCCGCTCATGGGCCGCTGACCGATCTGCGCGCGCCGGTGGCCGGGGCCATGCTGTTGCTGCCGCCGCGTGCCGAGGCCGATGCGTTGGTGCTGCGCGTGGCGCATCCGGTGCGCGAGTTTGACGAAACCGCAGCCGTGCTGGCGCAATCGGGCGACGGGCGCACGCTGACCCGCGTGGCGATCACGCTGCCTGCGGGCAGTGCCATCGCCGAAGTGCCGCTGCGCCTGCCGATGGAACTGCGCAACCGTCTGGCAACCCTGCGACTGGAAGGCCAAGGTTCGGCCGGGTCGGTGATCCTGCTGGACGAGCAGTGGCGCCGCCGCCCGGTGGGCATCGCGGCCGGTGACGCGGCCAGCGCGCAGACGCCGCTGACCGGGCAGGCGTTCTACCTGAAGCGCGCGCTGGAGCCGTACACCGAGGTGCGCGAAGGCGAGCTTGACGCCCTGCTGGCGCGCGACGTTTCGGTACTGGTGCTGGCCGACCGCGTGGTGCCGGACGGGCCGGAGCGCGACAAACTGGCCGCATGGGTCGAGCATGGCGGGCTGTTGGTGCGCTTTGCCGGGCCGGAAGTGGCGGGCCACCCGGATGGATTGCTGCCGGTGAAACTGCTGGAAGGCGACCGGCAACTGGGTGGCGCGATGTCGTGGGGGCAACCGGCAACGCTCGCCCCCTTCCCGCCTGGCTCACCCTTCGCGGGGCTGACCGTGCCTGCCGATGTGCGCGTCACGCAGCAGGTTCTGGCCGAACCGGGCACGCATCTGGCCGGGCAGACCTGGGCCAAACTGTCCGACGGCACGCCGCTGGTGACGGCGAGTGCGCGCGGTGCCGGGCGCATTGTGCTGTTCCATGTCACCGCCAATGCCGACTGGTCCGATCTGCCGCTGTCCGGCCTGTTCGTGGACATGTTGCGGCGGCTTGTGGCGCTGTCGGCCGGCGTGGCGGGCGAATCGGCTTCCGCCGCCGCGCTATCGCCCGCCGCGACGCTGGACGGGTTCGGCGCGCTGGTGCCGCCGCCCTCCGCCGCAACCCCGATCGCGCCGGGCGAATTTGCCGCCGCCCTGCCCGGCCCGCGCCATCCGCCGGGCCTGTACGGGCCGGAAAATGGCCGCCGCGCGCTGAACCTCGGCGGCCATGCGCCGCTGCCGGAAGCAACCCTGCCGCTGGCTGGCGCGGTGCAGGAAAGTCTGGCGGACTCGGTGCCCGAACAGCCCATCGGACCGTGGCTGATCGCGCTGGCGCTGGCGCTGCTGGCCGCAGACCTGCTGCTGTCCTTGCGCCTGCGCGGCCTGCTGCGCCCGGCAGGAGCTGCGCTGCTGGCACTCGCCCTGCTCGCCGCCCCGGCACGGGCGCAGGAAACTGAGCAGAACCCGGCGCTGCTGACCCGATTGGCGTTCGTGGTGACCGGCGACGAGCAGATGGACTCAGTTTCCCGCATGGGGCTTGCCGGGCTCAGCGAATACGTCAACCGCCGCACCGCCGCGCAGTTGGGCGACCCCGCGCCGGTCACGCCGGGGACCGATGATCTGAGTTTCTACCCGTTGCTCTACTGGCCGGTTTCCGCCGACGCGCAACCCTTGTCCGGGGCGGCGGTGGCGGCGCTGAACCAGTTCATGTCGCATGGCGGGGTGATCCTGATCGACACGCGCGGCGGCGGCAGCGGCGAAGGCTTCGCCCCCGGCGCGGCGGAGGCATTGCCGGAGTTGACGCGCGGGCTGGCGATTCCACCGCTGGCACCGCTGACCCCGCAGCACGTGCTGGCCCGCGCCTTCTACCTGTTGCAGGACTTTCCCGGCCGCTACACAGGCGACACGGTGTGGGTGGGCCGCGATCAGGACCGGGCCAATGACAGCGTGAGCCCGGTGATCATCGGCGCGCACGACTGGGCGGCCGCGTGGGCGGTGGACGCCAATGGCCGCAACCCGTTCGCCACCATCCCCGGCGGCGCGCGGCAGCGCGTGATGGCCTACCGTTTTGGGGTCAATCTGGTGATGTATGCGCTGACCGGCAACTACAAGGGCGATCAGGTGCATGTGCCGTCGCTGCTGGAGCGGCTGGGGCAATAGCCATGCATATGGAACAAGCCATCGCCGCCATCCGCTTCGACCCCGCCTTGCCGTGGCAGGCTTTGGCCGCCCTCGCGGTGCTGTGCGCGACCGTGCTGGGTGTGGCCATCTGGCGGCGCGCGCCGGGCACGGTGCTGCGCGGCTTTGCCTTCGTGCTGCTGCTGGCATGGCTGACCGGCCCGCGCCTTGTGGAGGAAACCCGGCAGACCCTGCCCGATATCGGCCTGCTGGTGATCGACCAGTCGGCTTCCATGGCCGTGGGCAACCGCGCGCAACTGGCCGAGGCAGCGCGGGCGAAAATCGAGGGCGGCGCGCGCGGGCTGCACGATATGGAATTGCGCACCATCACCGTGCCGGAAGCGGGCAACGAGGGCACCAGGCTGTTTGCCGCCATCGACCGCGCGCTGGCCGACATTCCGCGCGGGCGGCTGGCGGGCATTGTGGCCGTGACGGATGGGCAGGTGCACGACCTGCCCGCCACCGCCGCCTGGGGCGCGCCGCTGCATGTGCTGATTGCGGCGAAGGGCGAGGAGACCGACCGGCGCATCCGCATCATCGAAGCGCCGGGCTACGGCATCGTCGGCAAAAGCGTGCAGTTGAAGCTGGCGGTGGACGATCTGGGCGTGGAGCGCCCGCTGCTGCCGCTGCGCCCGGCGGCCGTGAAACTCACCATCCGCCGTGACGGCGAGGCCGAGCGGGTGGAGACGTTGCAGGTGGGCCGCGAAACCACGCTCGACATCCCCATCCCGCGCGCGGGCCCCACGGTGCTGGACCTGAACGCGGAACCGCTGCCCGGCGAAGTCTCATTGGCCAATAACCGCGCCGTGGTCTCCATCAACGGGGTGCGCGACCGCCTGCGGGTGCTGCTTGTCTCCGGCGAGCCGCATCCGGGGGAACGGACATGGCGGCGGCTGCTGAAATCTGACCCGTCGGTGGATCTGATCCATTTCACCATTCTGCGCCCGCCGGAAAAAGACGACATGACGCCGCTGAAGGAACTGGCGCTGATCGCCTTTCCGGTGCGCGAGCTGTTCATGCTCAAGATCAATGAGTTCGACCTGATCATTCTGGACCGCTTCCAGAATCGCGGCACGCTGCCGCCGCTGTATATCCGCAACATCGCCGACTTCGTGCGGCAGGGCGGTGCGCTGCTGATGAGCGTGGGGCCGGAATTTGTGGGCGAAACCAGCCTGGGCCACACCCCGCTGGCCGGTGTGCTGCCTGCGCTGGCACCGGAAGATGGCGCACTGGTCGAAGGCGCGTTCCGCCCGGCGCTGACCGTGTTGGGCGAGCGCCATCCGGTGACGGCCGGGCTGATGGGGCCGCAGGCCTGGGGTGAATGGTACCGGCGCATCGTGCCATCCGATGCGCATGGCGACGCGCTGATGCAGGGGCCGGATGGCGCGCCGCTGCTGCTGCTGGACCGTGTGGGCGAAGGGCGGGTGGCGATGCTGCTGTCCGACCAGATGTGGCTGTGGTCGCGCGGACATGAGGGCGGCGGGCCGCAGGCAGAATTGCTGCGCCGCATCGCGCACTGGCTGATGAAAGAGCCGGATCTGGAGGAAACCGCGCTGACGGCCGCCGTGGACCGGGGCCGCCTGACGGTGGAACGCCGCAGCACCGAGGCTGGCAGCTTGCCCAAGGTGGGCGTGATTGCCCCGGATGGCGCGCGCAGCGAGCTTGCCTTGACGGAACAGCGACCCGGCCGCGCCACCGGCAGCATGGCCGCCACAGCCCCCGGCGTCTGGCAGGTCAGCGATGGCGTACGCACCGCTTACGCCGCCGCGGGGGCCGCCAACCCGCTGGAACTGGCGGATTTGCGCGCCACGGCCAGCAAGCTGGACAGTCTGGCGCGCGACTCGGGCGGCGGCATCCACTGGCTGGACCCGCGCGGCGCGCCGGAAATGCGGCGCAGCGAACCGGAACGCGATGCATCCGGCTCGGCATGGATTGGAATGCAGCGCCGCCATGACCATCTGGTGACCGGCATATCCGCCGCCCCGCTGCTGCCGCCCTGGCTCGCCTTGCCCTTGCTGCTGGGGCTGGTGGTGGCCGCGTGGCGGCGGGAAAGCCGTTAGGCGCGCACAGCGCTGCCGCCACGGCGCGGTCTGTGCTACGGGACCCACAACCACCCGGCGGAGGCAGCCGGGACCGGCCGGAGGTTTGGCATGATTCGTCTTTCGCATAACGGTTTCGTTGCCGCGCTCGCGGCGGGCATCGCACTGGTGTCCACTGGCGCGCTTGCGCAGGCGGTGCGGACCGAGCCCGGATTTCACGCGCCGTACAAGGACAAGCCGGTGGTCCCGGACCCCAACGCCATCGACGGCGCACCGCCGCCCGCGCTGCCGGGCACGCTGAATCCATACGGGGCAGCGGCCAAGACGCAGATGGACCTGCCGCCGACGGACGCGTTGTTCGACGGCATCAACCGTGGCGACATCGCCACCGTGCGCGATGCCGTGTCACGCGGGGCTGACCTGTACGCGCACAACATGCTCGGGCTGAGCCCGATCGATCTGTCGATCGACCTGAGCCGCAACGACATCACCTTCCTGCTGCTGTCGCTGGGTGCCGCCGACCCGGCCCCTGCGGCGGGTGCGGCCAAGAAACCGGCCGCCAAAACCGCCACCACCGCAAAAGCCCCGGCCAAGCCCGCGGCCGCCCCGCAACCGCTGTCACCTGCCGCCGCAAAACTGGCCGCCAACACCGGCGGCAAGGCAGGGCTGACGCCACTGGGGTCCAACCCTGGCACGCCGGATCCTCAGGCCGGATTCCTCGGCTTCGGCAGCACGGTCCAGTAGCATGGCCGAGATTGAATGGGCGCGCCTGACCGCGCCCGAGATTCGCGCGGTCGCCGCGCGCGGCAATGCGCTCGCGGTACTTCCGGTGGGTGCGATGGAACAGCACGGCCCGCATCTGCCGGTGATCACCGACAGCCGCGTGGCATGGGAACTCGCTGCCG
>CAIPHQ010000132.1 GCA_903864895.1 uncultured Rhodospirillales bacterium | reverse complement strand
TGGCTGCATGATCACCGAAGGCGTGGTCAAGCGCGGCAGCGGCGTGCGCTTGCTGCGCGACGGTGTGGTGATGCACACCGGCGAACTGACGCAGTTGAAGCGCTTCAAGGACGACGTGAAGGAAGTGGCGCGCGGCTACGAATGCGGCCTTTCGTTCGCAGGCTATCAGGACCTGCGCGAGGGCGACGTGGTTGAGTGCTACGAGATCGAGATGGTGCCGGGCTGATGCCTGCGCCGGCCAGCCGCTCCAGCGGTAAGACAAGCTCGGGCGGCAAGACGGGCTCGGGCGGCAAGACAGGTCCGGGCGGTCCGGGCCGCTCGGGTGGCAAGCCGCGGACCGGCGGCACACCACGCTCGGCCAAGCCGGCCAGCCAGCGGCAATTGCGCGTGGCGGAGGAAATCCGCCACGTGCTCGCCGGGATTTTCGCACGCGGCGAAGTGCGCGACCCCGATTTGGCCGATGTGCTGATCACGGTGACCGAGGTGCGCATCGGGCCAGACCTGAAGCGGGCGACCGCGTTCGTCACACGATTGGGCCGCTCGGACATCGGCCAGAAATTGCCTGCGCTGCGGCGTGCGGCCCCGTTCCTGCGCCACGAAATGGCGCGCGAACTGCGGCTGCGAGTGGCGCCGGACCTGTCGTTCCAGGCTGATGAAACCATCGACTACGCGATGCACATCAACGACGTGCTGCATTCCGCGGCAGTGCAAAGAGATTTGCAACGACCAACCGAGTCCTAACTTGACTTTCGCGGCCCGGCAGCGCATCGGATACGTTAATCGTTCCCACGCTGACCTGTCCTGCAGGCTCGGAGTTGATTGGCCGGAAGCTTGGTCAGCGTAGCGGCCCGACTAAGTCCATTAAGGGTGCCAATGGCCGCAGCTGCAATTTTTGTGAGGCGCGCGCGCAGCGCGGGGCGGATATTTCGAGAGGTCCACGGACAAACCGGAAGCATTTCAGCTGCCGTATTTTATGTATCTCGTTTGGCCGCTTCCAAAATGCTGCGGCAATTGCGGCGCAGGGACAGGCGCGGCACCCAACGGCGGCATACGATTCAGCAAGTCAGGGCAACACGCGCTGATTTGCCGGCGGACATTCCACTGGTGGCTGTGCTGGTGAGCGGCGGGCTCGGCGATTATCTGGTGATCGCCCGCTTTTTGCGCGATCTGGACGCGGAATGCGGACCGCTCGCCTTCGATATCTTCGCCAGCAACCCGGATCAGGCGCGCTGGGTGTTTGGCGCGCTGAAGGCGGTTATTGCCTGCCGGGATGAGATATCATACGAAATTGATCATTCCGAGTACAACCTCGTGTTACGCGCGAATCTGGTTGTTACGGTCGAAAGGCCGTATCTGGCGTTGCAGGGGGTGCGTGAGCGTCCGGCGCTGCGTTCCAGCGCCGAACATATTGAGCGGGCTGCGGTTCGGCTGAAGCCGCTGATTGACCAATATCCGCACTGGGCAAACTTTCTGGCTCAGACGTTTGTGTATGAAAATCGAAATCGAACCGATTCTTTGCATGGCATGGCGGGTATCGGCTATGGAGGCGACGCATTTCCAATTCAGGTTGACGATGCTGCCGTGGCGCGGTACGGCCTGCGCCGTGGCAATTATATCACACTGCACAATGGGTTTGATCCGCAATTCTTCGTGCAAAATGGACGCGCCACAAAGTGCTATCCGCATTTCGGCATGGTGGTCCGCTTGTTGAAGCGGCGCTTCCCCGAACTTCCGATTGTCCAACTCGGCACGACCACGAGCGATCCGGTGCCGGAAGCTGACCTCAATCTGATCGGCGCCACGTCGTTGAAGGAAGCCAGCGGATTGGTGGCCAATGCATTGTTGCATATAGATAACGAAGGTGGGCTGGTGCATTTGGCCCGTTGCCTGGGCGTGCCTTCCTGCGTGGTGTTCGGTCCGACGCCCGCGGACTTTTTCGGCTATGCCGGCAATATCAACATCAGTCCGAGCTTCTGCGGCGGTTGTTGGTGGGTCAGCCGGACATGGATGGACAAATGCCCTCGCGGGTTTGATGTGCCGAGATGCATGAGCGAACTGGATCCGGGCTTGGTGGCAGATACCATTGGCAAGTTCCTGGATGCCACGCCTTCCGCGATGCGCGAGGTTCCCGTCTTCCGCGCTGCCGACTAGCAGGCACCTCCTCTGCTGCCACCGGTGCCGGTACGCATGGCGGGTTGCCTTTCAGATCATTCTAAGTGGCAGGGGTCGTTGCCTACACCGGAGGTGCCAGCCGTGCGCCCATCGGTGCGCCATCGCGGCCGAGGGCACCGAGATCGAAATCGAACACGGCTGGATTATTCGGCATGTCGAGCGGCGTCGGAAAGCGTTGCGCCGTCTTCACGAAACGGTGATCAGTGCGTCGAACGTAAGTTATCTCAAGCGTGTCGGGCAGCGTAACGCCCGAGATCAGGCCGAGTGCGCCGTAATTGTTGGCATGCACATGCACCGCCTGATGGGTGTTGTTGAGATGCGACAGCGTCCGCAAGACTTTCGCACGGCGGTCTGGCTGGTCGGTCTGGAGCAGGAGATGGAACTCCACGGCAATTTGTGAAAATTGCCCGAGCGTCGCTTCCGGAAGAGCGGACAGCACGTCCCACTCGGAATCTTCAATATCCATCTTCAGGACAAGGTCGGTGCGCCCATCATGCCCGTTACGGTGGATCAACGAGGTCAGGCTTGCGAACACGCCGTCCTCACTGTCGGTGGGAGCGATGCCCTGTCGGAAGAAATGGAAGTTCGGGTGCTCGCTGGGCAGGCCGGGAATGGTGTGATCGTACTGAAAAATATGGCAGCCCAAGGCTGCCATATCCATATCCCAGGATACGTCGTTGCTGATCCCAAGAGAATAGGCGATCGCATCGTGGAGCCCGGCGTCCAGCATCACATAGCCGCCGTCATGATCCTTTCCTTTCCGCACCATCGGCACACCTTCCGCCTGCATCGGGCGGACGAATTCAAAGATTTCGCGTGCCGTTGCCGCGAGCGCGGGATTGTCGCGCTTCATCCGCACCGGCGGCACACGGCCTGGGGGATGGACCCGGGCGGGCAAGCCAAGAGCGCGGCGGCCCAGCCGCTCCCCGATGTGGACGACCGCTTGGCCCGGATACCTGGCCCGCTGCCGTTCTTCCCGGATGATGATTGCCAGCATGCCGGGGATTGTGGCGAGGCTCGGAAAGGGCATACGACCGGTCCTTAATCGATTAGCGTGGCCGTCAATCTACGGCACGTGGCCGCATCCTAGAACAGCGAGGTGAGGGCCAACAGCTTATTGCGGCATGAACATTGTAGGAGGTGCCGCACGCCTGCTCATCCCATCGTGGCACGATCAGGTGGCAGCCGCGATTATGCGCCGCCTGCGGGTGAATCTGGTGTGTCACGACCGACTCACCCGTGCAGTTGTTGCGATAGCGGCAGGCTGGACAGGCCCATGGGTCAGCGTAAGGCGCACGGTTATTTCCCGGGCTAGCCCGGATATGTCCTCGCGTGCGCGCGGCGCAGCGCTTCCTCCAGCAAGTCCCCTGGCTGATACAGCGCCAGATTCTCCGGCCGCGCCACGCCGTCCAGCAGGCGGGGGCAGGGTTCCGGCGCGCCGATGACGGTGTGGATGGGCAGGCGTTCGGCATAGACCGGCAATTCATAGTCTTCCTCGTCATCGGCCACGCCCTTGGCGCGGATCTTGGCCGACGCGCGCTCGATCTGCATTGCCACCACAGATGTCGCCTTGATTTCCTGCGCGGTGCTCTGCCGCAGCGTGGCCGTGCGGCCGGGGAAGAAGCGGTCCACCATCGCCACAAGGGCCGCCGCCTTTTCCGCCGGGTCTTCCACCAGCGCCGCGTGGCCGAACGCCATCACCGAGCGGTAATCTGCCGAGTGGTTGAAGCCGCAGCGGGCCAGCACGATGCTGTCGAAATGCGTAACGGTCAGGCAGGCGGGCTGGCCCGCCGACTGGTTGCGCAGCATCCGGCTGGCGCTGCTGCCGTGCCAGTACAGTGTGCTGCGCTCGCGCCAGAACAGCGTGGGCGTGCAATAGGGCTGGCCGTCCACGACATAGGCGACATGGCAAAGCATCGCCGAATCGAGCAGGCGATGCACCGTGCCGTGATCGTAAAAGCCCCGGTCGTGGCGGCGCTTGACCCGGTTCATCTCATCAATTGGATAGGCGGGCGGGGTGGTGTCTGACATCGGCGCATCCTCGGGGTGAAATGGGCCGCCTGTAGCACGGGCCGGGCCGCAGGTATTGCAGCCATGCGTGTCAAAAGACGGCGCGGCGCTGTATTGCCGCAGGCTGGCAGTGTATCCGCCCGCCCTCCCGCCGGTTCTGGCGGAGCAAGCGGGCGCGGTGCCGCCGGTAGGAGAGAGCATGCGTCAGCGCAAGATGCGCGGCCTGGCCTTGGATGGCTGGCTGATCGTGGACAAGCCTGCGGGGCTGACCAGCACCGATGTGG
>CAIPHQ010000131.1 GCA_903864895.1 uncultured Rhodospirillales bacterium | reverse complement strand
CGGAAGCAGTCGGTTGGTTGTCGAGCATCCATTGCAAGTCGTCCTGCAATAGCGTGACTTTCACCAACCATGCTCCTCACAGGACATTTCGATCAGTCGCAATATTTGGTCTGGTCTGCCACTGCATCCAGGGCGGCGGCCCGATGCACCACGCTAACGGGCTGCGGGGCGCAACGCCAGTACTTCGTTGCGCCCTGCAACACGCCGCATAGGGCCGCCGCGCCAGGCGTGCGGGGGCGGATCATGTCTGGGAGGGACTCGGCAACGCAATGGCCTGCGGTGCGGCCGCGATGCGGCCCAGCACTTCGAACGGCAGCGAGGACCAGCGCGCATTGCCGGGATCGGGCGCGAAGATTGAATCCAGCACAAGGTCGCGCCGGTTGTGCCGCGCCAGATAATCGGCACGCGCATCGCCTGTTACCGCCAGCAATCGGCCATCCTCGGGCGCGCGTTGCAGCACGCTGATCAGACTGTCCCCGCCATCGGTGTAGAAATAGCCCGACAGGCCGGGCAGTGACGGCGTGCTCCAGACCATCTGCTCGCCCGCAATATGCAGGGTGGCAATCAGGCGGCTGGCAGGCTCCTCGCGCGACGGCACTGACACGAACGCCGCCCCCCAATGGTAGCTGGCCATCAGCCGCCGCCCGCCCGCCAGAAAACACAATGACGTGATGCGCCCGCCGGGCAGCGGCAGCGCAGTGCGGCTGCTGCCGCGCAACAGCCCGATCTGTACCGCCCCGCCCCGCTCGGCCACCGCAAACTGCCGCCGGTCCGGCGCCAGCGCCACGGCGGCAATGGCATAGTCGCAGCGGGCGAGTTCCTCGGTGGCACCCGTGGCCAGCGCGGTCAGCAAAATGCGCCCATCCTCGGCACCGGACAGCACCATGCCGCCATCGGCCGTCATGGCCACCGAGGCCACCGGCTGGTCGTGGCGCACCAGTTCGCGCGCCGATGCCCCCTGCACGGCCAGCAACAGACGGCCATCATCGCCGCCAGACACCGCCACGCCGCCATCGGCGCTGAGCGCCACAGCGCGGACCGAGTCGCCATGTTCGGCGATTTCCACCGCCCGGCCGCCGCCCACGCGCGTCAGCAGCACCCGGCGGTCATAGCCGCCCGACAGCACGAGCCCGCCATCGGCACTGAGTGCCACGGCGCGCACCGCATCCTCATGCCGCGCCACCTGCAGCGGCGGGCCACCGCCGATGCTGCGCAGCAGCACGCGGCCATCATACCCGCCCGACACAACGGCCGTGGCGTCCTGATTGATCCCCACTGCCCAGACCGTGCTTTCGTGCTTGGCCAGTTCACGCTGTGAGGCATCGCTGATCAGGGTCAGCACCACGCGCTCCACGCCGCCATCGGACAGAGCCAGCGTGCCATCGTCGCTGAGCGCCACCGCACGCACCCAGCTATCATGCCGCACCAGTTCCAGCGGCGTGCCGCCGGCGGTCTTGGTGAGCAGCACGCGCCGGTCGTCGCCGCCGGACAGTGCCAGCTTGCCATCGGCACTCAGCGCCACCGAAAACACCCAACTGGCATGGCGCGCCAGTTCGCGCACCCCGCCCTGCGCCGTGGTTGTCAGCAGCACCCGGCGGTCATAGCCGCTGGACAGCGCCAGACCGCCATCGCCGCTGAGCGCCACCGAGGTCACGGTGTCGCCGTGCAACACCAGATCGCGCGGCTTGCCACCGGCGGTCTTGCTCAGCAGCACCCGGTGATCCTTGCCGCCGGACAGGGCCACGCTGCCGTCCGCACTCAGCGAGACGGAGGTCACGGCCATGCCGTGGCGGGCCAGTTCACGCGGCGCGGGCGATTCGGCCGGGGTGAACAACACCCTGCCCTGCGCGTCCCCCGACAGCGCCAGCGTGCCATCGCTGCTCAGGTCCACCGCCTGCACCGCGCTGTCATGCCGCGCCAGTTCACGGGCTGCGCCATCGGCCAGCGTGGTTATCTGCACGCGGCCATCGGCGTCGCCGCTCAGCAGCATCGCACCGGTCCGGCTCAGCGCCACCGCGCCGATATGGCCGCAGACGACACGAAGCACGCATCCTGACTCGACATCGCGCAGCAGTACCTGATCGCCCGCATCGGCCACGGCTGCCACGCGGCCATCGCCGCTCAGCGCCAGACCCTCCACGGCCCCCATGCCGCAGGCCACCACGTGGAACGGGCGCAATTCCATGCGCCGGGACATTTCGGCGCGAACGGCGCTGAGGTCACCGGCGGGCCGGACGATCAACTGACCCACGCTGCCCCCTCCCTGCCTGACTGTCCCGCACCCTGCCGGTCCGCATCAGACCGGCGCCAGGCAAGGTGTGCTAAATCGAAAACAAACGCAAGGATTTGATGACACACTTGTGATGGAAGCAAGGCGCCAAGCACAGGGCGCATAGCTTGGCCACCCGGAGGGCGGCGGCGCGGCTCAGGCCGCCGCTTCCCCCGGCAGCATCCGCTCCAGCGCGGCCTGCACACGTTTGCGGAACTTGTGGACGCGGGCAACGCCGGCCAGACGCCGGTCGAGAAAGGCGCGGGTGGCGGTGTCGTCACCGTCCATATCGCGCAGCCAGAACAGCAGTGTGGCCCCATACACGGCGGCCACCGTGGCGCGCTTGGTGTACCAGCTGAAATCCGACGTGCGGTCGCCCGCCGCATACCAGATGGCATCCGCCGTGCGGGCCGCGCACCGCGCCGCAAGCCGTGCGTGGCACGGGTTGGCCAGCACGGCGGCGGCCCGGCGAATCGCCTCCCGGTGTTCGCTGTGCTGTTCCAGACGCAGCAGAATGACGGCGCGCACCCGCGCCGGGATGCGCAGCACGGTCAGATCCGTACGGGCGGCGGCTTCAGCCATGCGCCGGTCGATCAGGTCGATAAACGCCTCGATCATGTCCGGCACGCCGCCGGGGAACAGCAATTCGGCATCCAGGGGATCACCGCCGGAGGCT
>CAIPHQ010000130.1 GCA_903864895.1 uncultured Rhodospirillales bacterium | reverse complement strand
GGCCAAACAGCACGCGCTGAACGTGGAGAAACTGACCACCGCGTTCCATCCGCTGTATGCGGCGCTGTCGGCCGAGCAGAAGCTGGCGGCGGACGACATGTTCCGGATGCGCCAGGAGGAACACAAGGCCAAGCAAGGCGGCTGAGCGGCCACCCAATATCCCGGCCCTGTCTGCCCGCGCCGTGCGGGGGACTGGGCCGGGGGACAGGGCTGGCGCATGTACGAGGTTTGGCCTCTACCCCACCGTCTCGGCGAAATGGCACGCCACCAAGGCCGCGCCCACCTGCCGCAGCGCGGGCATGTCCGCCGTGCAGCGTGGCTGGGCGTGCGGGCAGCGGCTGGCGAAGGCGCAGCCGGGGGGCGGGTTCAGCGGGCTGGGCAACTCGCCGCGCACCGGGGTGGTGCGCTGGCGCTGCGCCGGGTCCACCGAGGGGGTCGCGGCCAGCAGGGCCTGTGTGTAGGGGTGGCGCGGGCGGGCGAAAATGTCCGCCTTGGCGGCCTGTTCCACCGGGCGGCCGAGATAGAGCACCAGAACCTCGTCAGCGATGTGGCGCACCACCGACAGATCGTGGCTGATGAACAGGTAGGCGAGGCCGAGTTCCTCCTGCAGATCCATCATCAGGTTGAGCACCTGCGCCTGGATCGACACATCAAGGGCCGAGACCGGTTCGTCGGCCACCACGACGCGCGGGTTCAGCATCAGGGCGCGGGCAATGGCGATGCGCTGGCGCTGGCCGCCGCTGAACATGTGCGGGTAGCGGCCGAACTGGTCTTGCCGCAGGCCGACCTTGGCCATCATGGCGCGGGCCGCGGCCTCCCGCTCGGCACGGTTGCCGCGTTTGTTGATGGCAAGCGGCTCCATCAGGATGGAGCCCACGGTCTTGCGCGGGTTCAACGAGCCATACGGGTTCTGGAACACCATCTGCACGGCAAGGCGCAGGTTGCGGCGGCCGGTGGCATCGGCGTTGGCGGTGGGTTTGCCGTCGATGAACAACTCGCCGCCGGTGGGCGGTTCCATGACGGTGGCCATGCGGGCGATGGTGGATTTGCCGCTGCCGGATTCACCCACGATGGCCAGCGTGCGCCCGGCGGCGAGGCGGAACGAGACGCCATCGACGGCTTTTACCAGACCCTTGCGGCCGAACAGCCCGCCGCCCACCGGGTAGTGGCGGCGCAGGTCGCGGGCTTCCATCAGCAGGGTCATGCTGAGGCCTCCAGCGGGGTGTGGCAGCGCGCGCGCTGGCCCACGGGGCCGGAGAGCGGCGGCACATGCGACTGGCAGAGGCCGGTGGCGATGCGGCAGCGCGGGTTGAACAGGCAGCCGCTGGGGCGGTCGGCGATGCCGGGAACCACACCGGGAATGGTGGGCAGACGGCGGCGGCCATGCGCGCGCTCGGGCAGCGCTTCCAGCAAGGCGGCCGTGTAGGGGTGGCGCGGGGCGGCGAACAGGGTTCCGGTGGCGGCTTCCTCCACCATCTGCCCGGCATACATGACCTGCACGCGCTGCGCGGTTTCGGCCACCACGCCCATGTCGTGCGTGATCAGCACGAGCGCCATGCCGTGCTGGCGTTGCAGGTTGATCAGCAGGTCGAGGATCTGCTTCTGGATGGTCACGTCGAGCGCCGTGGTGGGTTCGTCGGCGATCAGCAGGCGCGGGTTGCAGGCGATGGCCATGGCGATCATCACGCGCTGGTTCATGCCGCCCGAGAGTTGGTGCGGGAAGCTGCCGAGGCGGGTGGCCGGGGCCGGGATGCCGACCTGATCGAGCAGTTCCACCACCCGGTCGCGCACCTTGGCGCGCGGCACTGCGTGATGGACGCGCAGCGCCTCGCCGATTTGCCAGCCGACCGGGAAGCAGGGGTTCAGCGAGGACATCGGCTCCTGAAAGATCATCGCCATGTCGCGCCCGCACAGCTTGCGGCGCTGGCGCGGGCTGAGCGTGAGCAGGTCCTGGCCGTCGAAGCGCATCACGTCGGCCGAAACGCGGCCGGGGTAGCCGATCAGGCCCATCGCGGCGAGCATGGAGACGGATTTGCCGGAGCCGGATTCGCCGACCACGCAGAGGATGTCTCCGGCGTCCACCACCACGTCCACGCCATCGACGGCGCGGAACGTGCCGCGCGCGGTGGCGAACTCGACGCTGAGATTGCGGATTTCCAGAAGCGGCATCAGCGTTTCAACTTCGGGTCGAGCGCATCGCGCAACCCGTCACCGAACAGGTTGAACGCCAGCACGGTGACAAGAATGGAGACGCCGGGGAAGGTCAGCACCCACCACGCGCGCTGGTAATATTGCAGTGCGCCCGCCAGCATGGTGCCCCATTCCGGCGTGGGCGGCTGCGCGCCGAGGCCGAGGAAGCCGAGTGCTGCCGCGTCCAGAATGGCCGAGGAAAAGCCGAGTGACGCCTGCACGATGAGCGGCGCGGTGCAGTTGGGCAGCACGGCGGAGAACATCAGCCGCAACGTGCTGGCCCCGGCGGAGCGTGAGGCGGTGACGTAGTCGCGCGACATTTCCGACAGCGCCGAGGCGCGGGCCAAGCGCGTGTAGTTGGGCAGGGCGACAATCGCCACCGCGATCATCGCGTTGGTGAGCGACGGGCCGAGGATGGCCACGATCACGATGGCCAGCAGCAGCGACGGGAACACCAGCAGGATGTCCATCAGCCGCATGATGACGGTATCGACGATGCCGCCCGCAAACGCGGTGGTCAGGCCCAGCACGGTGCCGGCGCCCAGCGACAACGCGACGACGGACAGGCCGATGACCAGTGACAGACGCGCGCCGTAGATCAGGCGGGCGAAGATGTCGCGGCCGACGTCGTCGGTGCCGAGCAGGAACGCGGAGGTGCCGCCGGGCGACCACGACGGCGGGGTGAGGAAATGGTCGCGGAACTGCTCGATGGGCGAGTGCGGCGCGGTCACGTCTGCCAAGGCGGCGACCACGATCAGCAGCAGCATGATGGCCAGCCCCACCACCGCGCCGCGATTTTCGGCGAAGCTGCGCCAGAACAGGCGCAGGGCGCTTGGCACGGCCACGGCGGTGTCGGTGCTGGCGGACATCAGCGGCGGATCCTCGGGTTGAGCACGCCGTAGGTGAGATCGACGCCCAGATTGACCACGATGGCCAGTGTGGCGACCAGCAGCGTGCCGCCTTGCAGCACCGGATAGTCGCGGCGCTGGATGCTCTCGATCAGCCAGTGGCCGACGCCGGGCCATGAGAAGATGGTCTCGGTGAGGATCGCGCCGCCGAGCAGCGTGCCGACCTGCAGGCCGATGACGGTGACGACCGGGATCAGCGCGTTGCGCAGGGCGTGGATGACGACGACGCGAAAGCCCGAGAGGCCCTTGGCGCGCGCGGTGCGGATGAAGTCTTCACCCAGCACTTCGAGCATGGAGGAGCGTGTCATGCGCGCCACGGTGGCCAGTGGAATGGTGCCCAGCACGATGGTGGGCAAGATGAGGTGGGAGAAGGCCGATTGCACCGCGCCCGCGTCGTCGGAGAACCATGCGTCGATCAGCATGAAGCCGGTCCATGGCTCGATATAGAACGCGTCCGAGATGCGGCCCGAGACCGGGGTCCAGCCGAGGCCGACCGAGAAGATCAGGATCATCATCAGCCCCCACCAGAAAATCGGCATGGAGGCGCCGGTGACGGACAGGCCCATCAGCCCGTAGTCGAACGGTGAGCCACGTTTGACGGCGGCGATGACGCCCAGGGGCAGGCCCACGATGATGGCGAACAGGATGGCGCAAAGCGACAGTTCAACGGTCGCCGGAAACAGCGTGAGGAATTCCTGCCACACCGGGTTGTGGGTGGTGACCGATTCGCCAAGGTTGAAGTGGGCGACCTGATTTTCGTATGCGAGGAACTGTTCCCACAGCGGCCGGTCCAGCCCCGCCGCGTGGCGCAGTTCGGCCAGACGCTCGGGCTTGATGCCGCGTTCGCCGAAGCGGACCTCGATGGGATCGCCCGGGACCAGATGGATCAGCACGAAGCTGAGAAACGTCACGCCGATGAAAGTGGGGATGATCAGCGCGATGCGGCGCAGCAGGAAGCGGAACACCGGGGTTTATCGCCTCCTTGTCAGGATCGGGGGACGGACCCCTCCCCCGCACTGCGAGGGAGGGGTGGTTCCTGAAAGACTACTGAACGTCCACTTCGTCGAAGCGGTGGTCGCCCAGCGGGCTCATCTTGAAGCCGGACACGTTCTTGGCCATCGGCAGATACACCACCGAGTGCGCGATGAAGTAGAACGGGGCCTGATCGTGCATGATGGCCTGCGCCTGTTCATACAGCTTGGCGCGGTCAGCCTGATTCGGCAGGGTCGCCGCCTTGTTCACGGCGTCCTGGAACTCCTTGTTGCACCACTTGGCGATGTTGTTGCCGGCGGGCTTGCCTTCGCTGTTACAGCCGGCCAGGGGCACGAAGAAGTTGTCCGGGTCGCCGTTGTCGCCGGTCCAGCCCAACTGCACCATCTGGCCTTCGGCGTTCTGGGCGCGCTTGCGGTATTCGCCCCACTCGTAGCTGACGATTTTTGCCTTCACGCCGATCTTGGCCAGATCCGCCTGCATCAGTTCGCCGATGCGCTTGGCGTCCGGGTTGTACGGGCGCTGCACCGGCATCGCCCACAAATCGGTTTCAAACCCGTCCGGCAGACCGGCTTCGGCCAGCAGCTTCTTCGCCGCTGCCGGGTCGTACGGATAGTCCACCACGCTGTTGTTGTAGCCCCACAGGGTCGGCGGAATCAGGTTCTTCGCGGGCTGACCGGCCCCCTGATAGACGGCTTCCAGAATGGCCTTCTTGTCGATGGCCATCGACAGCGCGCGGCGCACGCGCACGTCGTCGAACGGCTTTTTCAGGTTGTTGAAGGCCAGATAACCGATGTTCAGGCCGGACTGCGACAGCAGCTGCAGCTTGGCGTTGGCCTTGATGCTGGGCAGGTCGGCGGGGGTGGGGTACGGGGCCATCTGGCACTCACCGGCGTTCAGCTTGGCAAGCCGCACGGCGGGGTCCTTGGTGATGGCGAACACCAGCGTGTCGATCTTCGCCTTCGGGCCCCAATAGCCATCGAACTTCTTG
Source organism: uncultured Rhodospirillales bacterium (assembly GCA_903864895.1). Classification (GTDB taxonomy): domain Bacteria; phylum Pseudomonadota; class Alphaproteobacteria; order Acetobacterales; family Acetobacteraceae; genus CAIPHQ01. The sequence goes on along the minus strand of CAIPHQ010000130.1, from coordinate 3,656 downwards.
AAGCGGATCGAGGTGTCCTTCTGGTAGGCCACGAACTCGAACGGGCCGGTGCCGATGGGCTCCTGATCGATCTGCTCGGGGTGGCCCGACTTCAGCAGCGCGTCGGCGTATTCCTTGGACTGGATGGAGGCGAAATCCATCGCCAGATCAGCGAGGAACGGGGTGTTGGGTTCCTTCAGCGTGATCTTGACGGTGTAGTCGTCCACCTTCTCGATCGACTGGAGCAGCGCGGGCATGTCCATGTCGCCGAAATAGTCGTACCCGCCGCCCGAGACCTTGTGGTACGGGTTGGTGTCTTTCCACTGACGCTCGAAGCTGAAGATCACGTCATCGGCGTTGGCCGGGCGCGACGGCTTGAAGGTCTTGCTGGAATGCCAGTTGGCGTTCTTGCGCAGGTGGAAGGTGAACACCTTCGCGTCCGGCGAGATTTCCCACGATTCGGCCAGACCGGGGCCGACTTCGGTGGTGCCGAGCTTGAATTCCAGCAGGCGGTTGTAGATCGGGCGGTTGGCGTCGAACGTCGTCCCGGTGGTGTTGATCATCGGGTTGAAGTTCTCGGGCGAGCCTTCCGAGCAATACACCAGCGTCTTGGCCTGGGCGGTCGCGGCGGCCCCCAGCGTCAGGCCCAGCGCCACGGCGCAGGCAGCGGCGACAATCGACTTTTTCATGCGGACGCGATCCCCCTGAACAATGACGGCCGCCGCCGGGTGGCGGCGGCCGTGCATGGAAGCGAACCCGCAGTGAAGCGGATTTTCGCCCCGCCGGAAAGGCTGCTTCGGGATGGCCCAGATTTTGACATCGGGCCATGACCTGCGGGGGGTTTGGCCGGGGCTCAGACCAGACGGATCGCCTTGCCGGTCTTCGCCGACTCGGTGGCCGCATCGGCCAGCACCAGCGCCTTCAGGCCGTCATCACCCGACGGGGTGGGCGCGCGGCCAGCGGCCACGGCTTCGATGAAGGTGTTGAGTTCGGCCTTGTACGCCGCCGCGTAACGCTCCAGAAAGAACGGCAGCGCTGGTTCGGAGGTGAAGCCGCCCGCGTTGGCCAGTTCCACCGTGGTGGCGGTCTGGTTGCCCGCGCGCAACTGGCCCTTCGAGCCATGCGCCTCGACCCGCTGGTCGTAGCCATAGGTGGCGCGGCGGGAGTTGTTGATCTGGCAGAGTTTGCCCGAGGCGGTCTTCAGCGTGACCATTGCGGTGTCCACATCGCCCGCCTCACCAATGGCCGGGTCCACCAGCACCGACGCGGCGGCGTAGAGTTCCACCGGTTCCTCACCGAGGATGAAGCGCGCCAGATCCAGATCGTGGATCATCATGTCGCGGAACAGGCCGCCCGAGGTCTGGATGTAGCTGACCGGCGGCGGGCCGGGGTCGCGGCTGGTGATGACCAGCAATTCGAGCGAGCCGATGTCGCCCGCATCCAGACGCGCCTTCAGATGGCCGAAATTGGCATCGAACCGGCGGTTGAAGCCGACCATGAGCGTGGTGCCCGCTGCCGCCACCGTGGCGAGGCATTCCCGCACGCGGGCTGCCGACAGGTCGATGGGCTTTTCGCAGAACACCGCCTTGCCCGCCTTGGCCGCACGCTCGATGTAGTCGGCGTGGGTGGTGGTGGGCGAGCCGATCAGCACCGCATCGGCGATGCTGAAGGCTTCATCCAGCGAGATGACCTTGCTGCCGGTGGCCGCCGCGAGGGCTTCGGCGGACGGGGCGTGCGGGTCGGTGATGCCGGCCAGCGTCGCGCCGGGGTGTTCGGCGACGTTTCGGGCATGAATGCGGCCGATGCGGCCGGCGCCGATGACGGCAATGCTGAGCATGACGAGCTATCCCTGTTCCGGCGGCACCTTTACCGGGCCGCTCCGCCGGGAATAGGCCGCGCGCGCACGCGGCGCACAAGGCCCAAGCCGGGGTTTAGCGCATCAGTTCAGCGATGTTTGTTGGTGGGGTTCTGCGAAGGCTGGATGTTCATCTTCCAGTCCAACAGCAGGCGGCGCACGTCCGGGTCTTTCATGTCCGGCCCCGGGCCGTAGGCCACCTGCGGCGAGCCGGGCGCCTTGTAGCCGCTGTCGATGCCGCCGGGCAGGAAATTGATGACGCAGTTGTGCAGCATCATCGTCGCCACCACCAGCAAGGCGCCGCTGACCAGCAGCGTGCGGAATTTGCCAACCAGCGACGTAAACCCGTGGTTATGGAACTGCGCCGCGCAATTGCTGCACGACAATTGGGTCTCATCGAGTTCGTACTGGCAGAACGGGCACAGCATCAGGCAGGCAGCCTCCGGCAACGGGCGGTATCATACAGGGCCGAAGCTGCCGTTTCCAACAAATGCGGTATCAGGGCTGCCAGACGCCTCCGGCGCGGCTTGCGCCGCGCCGGAGGGTTGCCGGTGGTGGACGATCAGGCGTGCGCCAGACCGGTGCGGCGGCGTGCAAGCAAGGCATCGAGGCTCCACATTCCTGCGCCATGCGCGGCGACGAACAGGAACCCGCCCGCGAGTCCGATGTTCTTCATGGTGTGGATGGAGTTGTTCATGTCGCCGAAGCCGTGGAACACGAAGCCGGTGAACAGGCAGAACACCGCCAGTGCAAGTGCCGCCCACTGGGTCATGAACCCGGCCAAAATCAGCAATCCGCCGCCGAGTTCAACAATGACGGCCAGCGCATAGGCAATCGACGGCAGCGGTACGCCCTTGGAAGCAATATAGCCAATGGTGCCTTCTGCGCCGCCCAGCTTGTTGAAGCCGGACATCACGAAAATGAAGCAGATCAGGATACGGCCAGCCAGCGGCAGCACGTTGTTCTTCAGATTGTCCATCGTTTTGACTCCTGTTTGGAAGCAGATTTCGCAAGCTCCGCCCAAGGCTGCGGACTGCCGCACCCCGGATTCGCGCTGGAAATTTCCCCGGTCAGCCGTCCCGCGCCTGTGGTGCGGGTTGAGCCTGCGGGCGGGGGCGAACCCCCGCCCGAGCCAAATCAGCCGCGCAGCGTCTTCAGTGCGCCGGCAACCTTCGCCATGCGCTGGCCCTGATAGCGGGCCACCGCCAGATCGTTCTCATGCGGGGCCTTCACGTACTGGCCATCCACCGCGGTGTGCGCGCCATACGGCGTGCCTGCCTGGAAGGTGATGGGGTCGCCGTAGCCGTTCGGCACGATGATGAGGCCGAGATGCGACAGCACCGAGAACATGGACAGGATGGTGGTTTCCGCGCCGCCATGCGTGGTGGCGGTGGCGCTGAACACGCCGCCGGCCTTGCCGAGCAGCTTGCCCTGGAACCACAGGCCGCCGAGGCTGTCGATGAACGACTTCAGTTCGGCGGTCACGATGCCGAAGCGGGTCGGCGAGCCAAACACGATGCCGTCAGCCCATTCGCAGTCATCGGTGGTGGGGGCCTGATATTCGGCGTGCATGCGCGCCGAGTTTTCCGCCCAACCCGGTGCCATCGCCATCACTTCGGGGCCCACGATGTCGCGCACGCGGCGCAGGCGCACATCGGCCCCTGCGGCCTGCGCGCCTTCGGCCACGGCCTTGGCAAGCGCTTCGGTGGAGCCGTTGCGCGAATAAAACGCGATCAACACATTGGTCATGCAAACCTCCTTCACCCGGGTCACAACCCGGCTTGCTGGGGAGATAGGGTCATCGTAGCATCTATGGAATAGG
>CAIPHQ010000129.1 GCA_903864895.1 uncultured Rhodospirillales bacterium | reverse complement strand
GAACGACTACGACACCATCGGCGGCAATTCCGTACTCACACTGGGCAGCGCCGCGACGGTGACGCAGGTGGGCGCGCAGGCGCAGTTCACCAGCGGCTATGCCAATGGCGACGCCATCGTCAATCAGGGACAAATGCTGCTGACCCAGTCGGGCGGCAGTTTCAGCACCATCGGCAAGATGTTCAGCAATGCGGGCAGCATCACCGCCGCCGGTGAAACGGTGCTGTTCAACTCCGGCAGTTTTTCCAACACCGGCAGCATTTCTGCCACTGGCGGCGCGCTGACCTTGCAAGGTGTCTGGTCAAACAGTGGTGCGATCACCGCAGCGGGCAGCGTGGTGACGCTGGCCGGAACGTCCGACTTCGGCAGTGCGGGCAATATCATCGCCACCGGCGGCACCGCCAATTTGTCGGGCCTGCTGAACGGCACGGGGCAGACCCTCGGCATTGGCGCCGGCAGCAATCTCGGCGTGGTGACGCTGCAATACAACGGCACCATCCACGGCGGCACGCTGCTCAGCACCGGCAGCGGCGTTTCGCTGCAAGGCGGCACGCTGGATGCGGTAACGTATCGCGGCAGTCTTGACCTTTCGGCCACGTTCTCGCGCGTGTATCTCGCCAACGGCACAGCGGTGACGGACGCATCCGGGCTGAATCCGGGCGTGATTGTGGATACCGGCAGCGGCAGCACGCTGAGCCTGCTGGGCAGCACCACGCTGGATGCGGCCACGGTGCAGATCGGCCACCCGTCCAACGCACCGTTCATCGCCGCCGTCGATCCGGTGAGCAGCAACACCACGGCCACGCTCGGTGCGTCGCTCGTGGTGCAACAGACCGGGCTGCTGGCGCAATTGTCATCCGCCTACAACCCGGGCGATGCGCTGCTCAATCTGGGCACCATCAGCGCCACATTTGCGGGTGGAACTCTCACCACCAGCGGCACAAAATTTGCCAATGCCGGAACCATCGCAGTTGCCAGCGGTGATTCGTTCATCAGCAATGCCGCCACGTTGAGCAACACCGGTTCGATTTCAGTGGGCGCCGGCAGTACGCTGAAACTTGGCGGCGTGTGGAGCAATGCGGGGAGCATCGCGGGCACGGGCGCGCAGATCATACTCGCAGGCACCGGCAACGCGGCCGGTCTGGGCAATTTGAGCAACACGGGGTTGACCAGTTTTTCCGGCACGTTCGATTTGCAAGGCACATCGCTGGCGATTGGCGCGGGCAGTGCAGTTGGTGCCGCGGCACTGGTGTTCCCGGGCATGATTCGCGGCGGCACGCTGGTGGATGCGGGCGGCAGCAGCATGGCGATGCAAAGCGGCACGCTGGACAACGTGACCTATAACGGCGTGCTGGACATCAGCCAGCCCATCGGCGGACTGTATTTCGCGCATGGCCTGACGCTGCATGACGCCAGCGGCCTGCTACCCGGCACCATCAACCTGACCGGCAACGGTGCTTCACTTTACGCGCTCAGCGGCCCTGTGCTCGGCGATGCCACGCTGGACAATGCAACGCTGACGATCGGCAACGCCGCGTACTATTCCTATCTGGTTGCCTATGACGGCTTCAGCGGCGGGAATTCGCGGCTTGTGCTGGGTAGCGGATTCAACATCCAGCACACCGGGCTGTTCGCGCAAATCTATTCCGGCACCGCAGCGGGCGACGGCGTTACCAACACGGGCCGCATCAACGCAGCCCTGCCCGGCGGCACCATGACGACATCTGGCCTGTCGTTTGCCAATGCCGGAACCATCGCTGTCAGCAACAGCGACAGGTTTGCCACCGGGGCCAGCAATTTCAGCAACACCGGCCAGATGAGCGTCACCACCGGCGGTTCGCTGCAAATAGGCGGCACCTGGACCAATACCGGTCTGATTACGGAGACCGGCGGCACGCTGCAACTGAACGGCACCACCAGTTTCGCCAGTTTCACCGGAATCAGCCGTACCGGCGGCGCGGTGAATCTGTCCGGCTATGTGGAGGGCAATGGCGGATCGCTGAGCATCGGTGGCGCCACGCCTTTGGGCCAGTTGGTGCTGCAAACCTTCGCCACGCTGCACAACGGCGTGCTGATCGACCAGGGCAGCGGCATGACCTTTCAGGGCGGCACGCTGGACAACATGACCTATCGCGGCGTGATCGACATGAGCACGCCGGGTGCCACGCTGCATTTCGTCAATGCCTTGACGCTGAGTGACACTGCCGGGACCGGACCGGGCCAGATCAACCTGACCGGAAGCGGCGCGCTGCTGTTCGGTGACAACACCACGACGCTTGATAACGCCAGCCTGCTGATCGGCAACGCCAACGGCGCACAATTGCAGGCCAACGACCTCAATGGCGGCCATAGCGTGATGAAGCTTGGGACGGGTCTCAGCATCACACAGGCCGGTCTGTCCGCCACCATCACGAATGGCTACGCCAGCGCGGACGGCGTGCTGAATCAGGGCAAAATCATCGCAGCACAGCCCGGTGGCCAGTTCTGGCTGACCGGCCATGCCTTCACCAACGACACCACCGGCAGCATTGCTGTGTCCAGCACCGACCAGTTGCAGGTCGGTGCTGCAAACTTCATCAATCTGGGGTCGCTTGCCATCGCCAGTGGCGGCACGGTCAACCTGAACACCGCGTGGGACAATCAGTCCGGCACCATCACCGAAACCGGCGGTGTGCTGAACCTGAATGGCACCGGCACGTTTGCGCGCCTTGGCACGATCAAGCACACCGGTGGCGCCGTCAACATAGGTGGCTCCATCGACGGCACTGGCGGCACGCTGGCCATTGGCGCGGGTACCAATCTGGGTGCAGTCACGCTGGTCAGCGGCGGCACCATTCACGGCGGATTGCTGCTGGACAGCGGTTCGGGACTGATCGGCAGCAATGGCACGCTTGATGGCGTGGCCTATCGCGGCACGCTGGACCTGAGTGGCGCTGGCAGTGGACTGGCGCTGGCTAACACTGTCAGCTTTGCCAATCTGGCCGGAACCGGCCCGGGTGCCATCAACCTGACCGGCAGCAGCGCCAATCTGTGGGAATACGGCGTCAACACGCTGGACAACGTGAACATCACCATCGGGTCGGCGAGCGCGGACACGATCTGGGCCAGCGACATCCCCGGCAACATCGCCACACTGACCCTTGGCGCCAATCTGCATCTGACACAGACCACCGGCACCGCATGGTTGCGCACGGCGTATTCGGCCAACAGCAAGATCATCAACCAGGGCAGCATCACCAGCAGCGGTGCAGGCGCGGTGATGAACGTGTCCGGCTCGGGCACCTTCACCAATCAGGGGCTGCTCAGCGTTGCCAACAATGGCAGTCTGAATCTCACCGGCATCGGCTTCGGCAATCTGGCGGGCGGCGTGCTGACCGGCGGCACCTTTTCGGTGGGCACCGGCAGCACCCTGCAACTGGCCAATGACCTGCCGGTGGTCACGGACGCAGCCGACATCACGCTCAGCGGCACGGGTTCGGTGTGGCAGAGCTTCAAGACCGCAACGGGCCTGCAAACCGGGCTGGAGGCCACGCTGGCCACCATTGCACCGGGCGGCGCGCTGCGCGTGCTGGGCGGGCGCAACTACACCGCTGGCGTGGCCATGGCAGACAATGGCCGCCTGCAATTGGGCGGCGGCACGCTGGGCCTTGCAGCCTCGGTCAACAGCTTCACCGTTGGCGCGGGCGGCACGCTGGCAGGCAGTGGCGCGGTGAATTTCGGTGCGGGCAAGGCCGCGCTGCCGCTGACCAACAACGGCCTGATCGACGCCATCGGCGGCAAGCTGGTCATCGCACAATCGGTCTCCGGCACGGGCAATCTGCGCATCGAGTCCGGGGCCACGCTGGAACTCACCGGTGCCGCAGCACAGCCTGCGCTGTTCAACGGCACCGGGGCCACGTTGCTGCTGGATCAGCCCGCCAGCTTCACCGGCACGTTGGCCGGCTTCGGCGCGGGCGAACTGATCGACCTTGCCGGGCTGTCCGTCACCGGTGCCGCAATCTCGGGCGGCACGATGACCGTTGCACTCGCGGGCGGCGGCAGCCAGAGCTACGCGGTTGCGGCCAGTTCCAGCACCGGCGCGCTGCGTGTGGCCAGTGACTTGCATGGCGGCAGCCTGATCACCGGCTACCAGTTGGCGGTCGCCGGGCAGCACACGCCCGAACCGGTGGTATTCGCCAACGCCCATGTGGGTGACGTGCTGAGCCAGGCACTGACGCTTGGCAACATCGTCTCGCCCGGCACCGGCTCGGAATTCCTCAATGCCAGTCTTGGCACAGGCACGGGCGCGGCCACAGCCAGCGGCGCGTTCACCGGGCTTGCCCCCGGTGCAAGTGACAGCACCAGTCTGGTGATTGGTCTGAATACGGCGGCAGACGGGCTGCGCAGCGGCACCGCGACGATCACGCTGGCATCGGACGGCACCGGCGTGGCGGGCGACGGCTACGGCCCGGTTGGCATCGGCAGCCAGTTGGTCACTGTGGCAGGCGCGGTCTATGCATTTGCCAACCCCATCCCCAGCGCAGCTTCGGTCGCAATCCCCACGGTACGCCTGGGCGATGCAGCGCCGGTGGGCGTACTGACGCTGGCCGGCGGCACCGCCGCCGACGCTTATCAGGAAAGCCTTGTCTATGCCGCCGAACCGCCGGGCGGCAATTTCACGCTGCTGTCGGGCGGCAGCGGCACTATCGCCTCTGGCGGCAGCGCCGTGCTGTCGCTGGGCGGGCAATCGAGCCAGTCCGGCACGTATGGCGGATCACTGGTGCTGGATCTGACCTCCACCGGGGCGGGTACCAGCGGTCTGGCCGACACGGTGCTGCCCAGTCAGACGATTGCCGTCACCGGCAAGGTCTATCAGCCCGCCGTGGCCGATGTGTTCACCAGCAGCGTCAATTTTGGTGCTGTGCATACCGGCAGCGTGGCGAACGGAACCGTTGCCTTGCACAACGGCGGCTATGGGAATCTCGCCGACACGCTCACCGGTGGCTTCGGGGCGATCAGCGCGCCATTCAGCGGCGGAAGCCTGGGTGCCGGTCTGGCCTCCGGGGCGGCGGGCTTACTGGGCGTCAGCTTCGCGCCGCTGACAGGCGGGGTGTATAGCGGCTCTGCCGCGCTCAATCTGGCGAGCCACAACCCCGACATGCCCGACCTGCCGCTGGCCGCCGCACCGGTGACGCTCAGCGGTACCGCGTGGGACTACGCAGCGGCGCATTTGAGCAGCACCGTGCTGAATCTCGGGAGCGTCCGCGTCGGCGCACCCGCCGCGACCCAGACGCTGACGCTGAGCAACGGCACGCAGGCCAGCGCGTTTCAGGAATCGCTTTACTACGTCATGGCGAACCAGTCGCCGCAGACCGTCACGCTCAGTGGGCCGGTGTCGGACACTATCGTGTCCGGAGACACGCGGCAGATCACTGTCACGCTGAACACGGCGGTGGCAGGCGGTGCCAGCGGTGCCAGCCTGATCCTGCAACCCACCTCCACCGGGTCCGGCACCAGCGGGCTTGGCACAACGGTGCAGGCCAGCCAGACGGTGTCCGTGAACGGCAAGGTCTATGCGCCCGCCTCGGCCAGCGTGACGCCCGGTCCGTACACATTCAACGCTCATGTCGGCGATGTTCCCAGCGCCCTGCTGCAGGTATCCAACATCGCCAGCGGCGCGCTGATCGACCATCTGACGGGCGGGTTCGGTACCATCACCGGCCCTTGGCAGGGCGCGGGCGCGCTGGATGTGGCGGGCGGCGCTTCGGGGGCGCTGTCGCTGACGATGTCCACCGCCGCCGAGGGTATTTTCAGCGGCAGCGCTACATTCGTCCTGCAAAGCCACGATGCCGACCTTTCGGACATCGCGGCACCGCTGGCTCCGGTAACGCTGGGCGGCACCGTTTACGCCTATGCCAGCCCGAAGCTTGGCGCAACAGCACTGAATTTCGGCACCATGCGGCTCGGCGCATCCGCGGCACCGCAAACCGTCACCATCAGTAACGGCAGCGCCGCCGATGCCTATCGGGAAGACCTGCGCTACGGCGTGGAGCAGCCCACCGGCTTCAATATTGCCGGCGGTGCCGCCGCAACTCTGGCCGCAGGCAACAGCAGCGCGGTATCGCTGTCGATCAATGCGGCCACTGCGGGGGCTTACGCCGGCACGCCGATGGTGATTGATGTCTGGTCCGAAGGTGCCGCAGGCAGCGGCTTTGGCGAAACCAAGCTGGCAAACCAGCAAGTGGCGCTGACCGGCAAGGTCTATGCGCCGGCCAAGGCGCAGCCCGCCGTGTCGGGCATCGGCTTCGGCATCGTGCATGTCGGTGACGTGGTCAGCCAGTCCGTACAGATATCCAACGCCGCCAGCGGCGCATTGACAGATTTGCTCACCGGCGGATGGGGCACGGTTACCGGCGCATTCAGCGGCAGCGGCACGCTGGGGACCGGCATCACCGCCGGGGCGGCAGGGTCGCTGACAGTCACGCTGAACACGGCAGCCAGCGGCACGTTCAGCGGCACGGGCGCTCTCAGCCTGGCAAGCCACGATACAGACCTGACCGACCTGCCGTTGAGCGTGCCCACACTCAGCTTCACGGCCACGGTGGACAATCTGGCTGCGGGTGCCTTCAAGAAAATGTCCGGTGCCGGAAGCTGGGGCGGCGGGGGCACGAATTACACCCTCGCACTCGGCCCCGTGCCATACGGCAGCGGCACGCTCACCACCACCGTCGCCGCGTTCAACGGCGCGGCGGGCCTTGCCGATCTGCTGTCCGGCACCGTCACCGCATCGGGTGACGCCGCGTTCAGCGTCTCGGGGCTGAACGCATTCAGCAACATCTCCAACGCACAGCTTGGCTGCCTGCCTGTCATCACGTTCTCGGCGGCGCAGTCTGGCAACTTTACCGAAAAACTCGTCATCACCGGCAACGGCAGCAATGCCAGTGGCTACAACGCCCCCGTGCAGGCGGTCACGCTGACCGTCACGGGCAGCGTCGCGCCGCAGCCCACCGTGTGGACGCTGACCCAAACGCCCACCAACATCACGGCCAGCACTGCCGACGATACGTTCAATGCCAGCAACGGCGTGCTGTATTCCGGTGACCAGATCGACGGCGGCGGTGGCACCAATGCGCTGGTGTTGAACGGCTACGGGCAGTTCGACCTCAGCAAACCCGCCAAACTCACCAACATCCAGATCGTCAAGGCCACCGAGGGACAGAATTCCTACACGCCGCCGGGCGGCACGACGATCCCGTCGCAGGTGCAAACCATCACGCTGCGCGCCGGGCTGGACCTGACCGTCAATGTCGCCGCCGATCCTGCCATGAACGCGGCCAATCCGGCCAAGCCAACCATCGTCATCATCGGTGCCGACAACAACGACGTCATCAATCTGGCCACCGGCAACGACATCGTCACGCTCGGTGGCATTGGTGAGACGGTCAACGGCGGCGGCGGCAACAACGTGTTCAACGTCACCGCGTCCACCATCGGGGCGCACATCAACGGGGGTGTAGGGAAAAACACGCTGGCGGTCAGCGGCGGCGGCACGGTCACCATGGGCAGCAGCATCGCGCAGATCAGCACGGTCACGCTGGGGCTGACCACCGGCAGCGCCGCCTACAATTTCACGGCCAATGCCATCGCCGGCATGGCCATTCTGGACAATACCGCAGGCACCAACACCATCACGCTGGGCGCGGCCACGCAGAGCGTGAACATGAACGGGGCCAAGGACAAGGTGAAAGCCTCCGCCGCCTTCGCCTCCGCCCTTATCAAGGGGGGTGCTGCGGGCGCGTCGCTGGAGATTACCAGCGGCGGTACCATCGCGCTGAATGCGGGCACCACTGTGTCCAGCGTGCAACTTGATGCCGCCAGCAAGCTCAAGCTCAGCAACACCATCGGCCAGTCCGCCATCGGCAGCAGCGGAGCCGACACCATCACGGCCAGCGCGCAGTCGCAGATACTCAGCGGCGGTGGCGGCATTGATACGCTGATCGCGTCACTGTCGCACGGCGACATATTCCGCGACCTGACGGCCAATCTGACCGGCGACATCATTCAGGGCTTTGGTGGCAGCGGCAGCACACTGGACAAGATCGACTTCACCGACATGGCGTATTCGGCCGGCATGAAGTGGAACTTCACCGGCGGCAAACTGACCGCCACCGACGGCGTTCATCCCGCCAGCGTGGGCGTGGCGGGGACGTTGACCAAGGCGAACTTTACCCTGTCCGGCGACGGCGCAGGGGGCACGCTGTTCACCTTCCACGTTTAGCCGGGCATGCAACGGGGCCGGATAGGCAGGCGGGCCGGGAATTGTTACCCTGCCCGCAACTGACACGCCCAGTCTGGAGAACGACCATGACCCTGTCCCGCCGCGCCCTTGTGGGCAGCCTTGCCGCCCTGACGCCTCTGGCCGCCGCAGTCGCGGCCCCGAAGGATGACCCTGAACTGGACCGCGCTGCGGCCTCCGCCCTGCGCACGCTGATCAACAGCAATTCCGGGGCGCGACTGGTCAATGAACACTGCAAGTCCGTGCTGGTGTTCCCCAAGATCGTCAAGGTCGGCTTCCTGCTCGGCGGCGCGTTTGGCGAGGGCGCGATGCTGCGGGGCGGCAAAACCGTGGGGTATTACAACTCCGCCGCCGGGTCCTACGGCCTGCAGGCCGGGGCACAATGGTTCGGCTACGCGCTGTTCTTCATGAACGAGAGCGCGCTGAAATACTTCAACGAATCGCAGGGCTTCGAGATCGGCGTCGGCCCCAGCGTGGTGATGGTGGATCAGGGCATCGCCAAGAAGATGACCAGCACCACGCTCACGCAGGATGTGTACGCCTTCATCTTCAGCCAGAAAGGCCTGATGGCCGGCCTGGGCATCGAAGGCTCGAAGATCACCAAGATCAGCAACTGACTCCTCAGCGGCGGCGCGGCACCCGCGCCGCCGCTTCCGGTCAGGTGATGCGCTGGATGCTGGCGGCAATTTCCGCCGGTTCGAACACGCGCTTCCAGTCGGGCTGCATCAGCGCCGGCTTGCCGAACTGAATCGCCTTGTTGCAGGCGTCCGAAAACACGCCCGGCACTTCGCCGAATGTCACCGCCGCCAGCACGTTCATGTGCCCCAGCAGAAAATCATGCGCCGCCTGCTGCGGCACACCGCGCCGCACCACCTCGTCAATCGCCTCGCGCATCACATCCAGCAGGGACGCGCACACGGTTTCCGACAGGCCCGGTTCCAGCAGCGCCATCTGCTCCACAGTCACGCGGTGCGAGCGCATCACCGGGGCCCAGATGACTTTGGCAATCGCCTCGCCCACCGCGTAATGCGCCTCCGGCCCCTGCATCAGCGAACTGACGATGTGCTGCTTGGCAGCCACGCCGCCGAAATGGTCGGCCTTGGCCACCGGGTCGGTTTCGTCGTTGAAGATCGGCGGGTGGCACGGGTGGGTGACGAAATAAGTCAGGTCCGGGCGCTCCGGCAGATGCCCGGCAAACGGAGCTGCCGCATCCAGCACGATCACCATCGTGCCCGGTTTCAACTGCGCCGAAATGCCCGCAGCCACGCGCCCGATCAACGTATCCGGCACCGCCAGCACCACCACATCGGCCCCGTCCAGCGCCACATCGGGGGCAACGGCGGTGAAGCCCAGACCGTCCAGCAGGCGCTGCCGCCCGGCATCGCTGACTTCAACATGGCGAACGTTGTAGCTGGAGCCTTTCAGGTTGGTCGCCAACCGGTAGCCCATCTTTCCGCCCGCCCCGAACAGCGCAATCGTCGTCATGCTGATGCCTCCGCCACCGGAGACGCCGCTCCGGGATCGGGCGGACGCTAGCGGCGGCTGGTATGATGAGTCAACCAGCCTGGCGCGGCCCGCCGACGGCGGCGGCCACCGCGCCCAGCATCACTACCACCGCCACCCAGAAGATTGCGGGCGGCAGCACGCCAAACGCCGCGATGCTCCACACCACGCCAGCAGGCAGCGCCACGTAGTGGAACAATGAGCCGAAGGTCGGCCCGGCGCGGCGGATGACCTCGAAGAACATGATGATCACCACGGCGTTCACCACCGTGCCCGCCAGCAAAGTGGCCACCGCCGCGCCGCCCATCGTGCCGGGCAGCAGGGACGGGTCAATCAGCAGCGCCAGCGGTATCAGCACCACGCCACCGGCCAGCGGCAACCCTGCCGCCATCGTCCCCAGTCCCACCTCCGGCGGGCGCAGCAGCGCGGCGGAGACATTGGCCGAGGCGAACGACACCGGGACCAGCAGCGCCACCAGAAACCACGGCGTCTCCGCCGCACTCAGCGCGTGCGACCAGGGCGAGGCGATCAGCAACACGCCTGCGAAACCACACAGCATCGCCACCGCCACGCGCGGGCGCAGCCGGTCGAGTTTCAGCGCCGCCGAGAACAGCAGCGTCAGACCCGGCGACAGCGCCAGCACGAGCGTCAGCATCGACGCCGCCACATGCCCCGCCGTGGCCGTGAGCAGCGCGGTGGGCACGGCCATCGACAGCGCGCCGATCACTGCATAGCTGCGCACATCTGCCACAGACCGCAGCAGCCGGTTGCCGCGCAAACGTTCAATTGCCGCCAGTGCAACACCCCCCAGCAGCAACTGTGCCGCGGCAAACGCCACCGGTGGCCAACCCGCATCGGCGGCCCAGCGGTTGATCGGGAAGATCGCGCCATACAGCACGGCGGAAACGGCGAGCAGCACGAGATTGGTTGGCATGCGGCACCTCTGGCCAGAATGAGGCAAGAACGGGGCCGCGCAACGCCACAGATCGTGCCAATGTTGCGGAGTCGTCCGAGGAGGCCCCCCCATGACCGGCCCGCACCCATGAGCGGCACCGACGCCGCCGCCCGCCGCGCCGTGCTGGCGCGCAGCCCGCTGTTTCAGGCCATGCAGCCTGCCGAAATGGAAGCCGTGGTGGCGCAGGCCACCGTCAAGCGCGTGCCGCGCGGCGCGGTGTTGCTGCGGCGCGGTGCCGAAAGCCCTGGTGCGTTCGTGGTGATGCAGGGGCAGGTCCGCATCGCCACCACCGCCGAAGACGGGCGTGAGGTCACGCTGGGCGTGCTGGGGCCGGGCGATGTGATCGGGGAAATGAGCCTGATCGACGGTGAACCGGTCAGTGCTGACGCCACGGCGCTGGATGCCTGCGTGCTGATGGCCATCGAGCGCGGGCGGTTCCTGCGGCAGTTGCGCACCAGCCCGGATTTGTGCCTGCGGCTGATGGCGGTGCTAACCCGCCGCCTGCGCCGGTCCAATGCCGCGCTGGAGGAGATGGCGCTGCTACCGCTGCCGGTGCGGCTGGGCCGGGTCCTGCTGCGGTTGGCCAAGGACTATGGCGCACCGGTGCCGGGCGGCACGCGCATCGAGGTCCGGCTGTCGCAGAAGGACCTTGCCGCCATCGCCGGCGCCTCGCGCGAGAAGGTGAACCGGCAATTGCGGCTGTGGGAAGACGCAGGTGCCATCGGCCACGATACCGGACG
>CAIPHQ010000128.1 GCA_903864895.1 uncultured Rhodospirillales bacterium | reverse complement strand
GGGAAGCCCTCGACGGCGTATCACATCTTCGTCGGCTTCCGGCTGACGCCCGAGGAGCTTGCCTATAACCGCAGCCACGGGGTGCGTTGAGCCACGCATGACAGTTTCGTGCCGCGCTTCCGGCGGTGATCGCACCGCCATATAACGCCGCCGCCAGACCCGAGCACAGGACACCGACGTGACCGACCGCACCGACACCAACACTGCCGCCATTGCCGACATGGCGCTGGCGGCGCTGCTGCCACTGTTTGCCGGGCGGACGGTGCTGGTGCTGGGGGACGTGATGCTGGACCGCTACGTGTCAGGCGAGGTCCGCCGCATCTCGCCGGAAGCGCCGATTCCGGTGCTGCGCGCGCGCAGCCGCCGCGCCGTGCTGGGCGGGGCGGCCAACGTGGCGCAGAACGTGGCGGCGCTTGGCGCACGCGCCATTCTGGCGGGTATTGTCGGGCTGGATGAGGCGGGCAGTGAGATCGGCCAGATTCTGGCCGCCAGCGGCAGCATCGGCGCGTGTCTGGTGGCCACCCCGTCGCGCCCGACCACGGTGAAAACCCGCTTCGTCAGCGGCAGCCACCAGTTGCTGCGGCTGGATGAGGAAGACAGTGACGCCATCGACGCCGCCACCGAGGCCCGCCTGCTGGCCGAATATGGCGCAGCGCTGGCGCAATGCGACGTTGTAGTGCTCTCGGACTACGCCAAAGGCGTGCTGACCGACTCGGTGCTGGCCCGCGCCATCGCCATGGCCCGCGCGGCCGGCAAGCCGGTGATCGCCGACCCCAAGCGTGCGGATTTTGCCGCCTATCGCGGCGTGGACGTGCTGACGCCCAACGAAGGCGAGGCGGCGCGTGCCGCAGGCATTGCCTGCGACACCGACGCGAATGCCGCGTTGGCCGGGGAGCGTGCCCGCGCGCAGGCCGATGCCGGGGCGGTGCTGGTGACGCGCTCCTCCAAGGGGCTGACGCTGGTGCGCCGCGATGCTGCCCCGTTACATGTGCCGACGCGCGCACAGGAAGTGGCCGACGTGTCCGGTGCCGGCGACACGTTGATCGCGGCGTTTGCCATCGGGCTGGCCTGTGGTGCCCCGATGCCGAATGCCGCCGTGCTGGCCAACGTGGCCGCCGGGATTTCGGTGGGCAAGATGGGCACCGCCACCGTCAGTCACAGCGAACTGAGTGCGGCGCTGCACCGGCGCGAATTGCTGGCGCTGGACGACAAGATCGCCGAGTGGGACGAAGCGGCACAGTTGCGGCAGGCGTGGCGCGCGGGCGGGCTGAAGGTGGGCTTCACCAATGGCTGTTTCGATCTGGTGCATCCCGGCCATGTGCGCCTGTTGAACAAGGCGCGCGCCACCTGCGACCGGCTGATCGTGGGGCTGAACAGCGACGCCTCGGTCAAGCGGTTGAAAGGCCCGGAACGCCCGCTGCAACAGGAAATGGCCCGCGCCACCGTCATGGCCGCCATCGGCGCGGTGGATCTGGTGGTGCTGTTCGAGCAGGACACACCCGAGCAACTGATTGAGGCGCTGGTGCCCGACCTGTTGTTCAAGGGCGCGGACTATACCGTGGATCAGGTTGTCGGCGGTGCGTTCGTGGTGGCGCATGGCGGCGAGGTGCGGCTGATTGATCTGGAGGCCGGGCATTCCACAACAGGCATCGTCAAGCGGATGAAGTCCGCCTAAGCGCCTTCACCGCCGCCCCCACACCGGCCTATGCTGCCCCCAACAGGGGGACCAACGCATGTCCGGAGCAACGCTGGATCAAGGCGGCGCGGCAGCCGATCGCAAGACCGAGTGGCGGCCGGAACGGCTGATCGCCCCGCCGCCGCTGTTCGTGTGGCCGCCGCGCCCGGCCGGGTTTCTGCGCTGGCTGTTCGGCTGGAACGGCTATCTGTTCCCGTGGAACGCCATCTACGTGGCGATTGCCGCTTTCACATGGCTGTATCTGACGCCCGATTTCGCCGGAATGACCGAGTTCCACGCGGGCTGGGTGCTGCTGCTGTTCGAGCGCAACGTGGCGCTGCTGCTGCTGGTGGCCGGGGCGTGGCACGCGCGGCTGTACATGCAGAAGGCGCAGGGCATCAAATACAAGTACAACCCGCGCTGGCTGTCCAAGAACACGCAGTTCCTGTTCAACAACCAGCTCTACGACAACCTGTTCTGGACCTTCATCAGCGCCGTGCCGGTGTGGACGGCCTATGAAGCCGTGACGCTGTGGGCGCAGGCCAATCAGTACATCCCGTCGATGTCGTGGCACGAGCACCCGGTGTGGTGCGCGGTGATCCTGCTGCTGATCCCGCTGTGGCGCGAACTGCATTTCTACTGCATCCACCGCCTGATCCACTGGCCGCCGCTGTACCGCACCGTGCATCACCTGCACCACAAGAACGTCAATATCGGCCCATGGTCCGGCATGGCGATGCATCCGGTGGAGCATGTGCTGTACATGTCCGCCGTGCTGATCCACTGGATCGTGCCGTCCAACCCGCTGCACGTGATCTTCAACCTGCAGCATCTGGCCTTCGCGCCGTCGCAGGGCCACACCGGCTTCTACAAGATCGTGCTGAAGGACGGGGTGGAGCAGGAGACCGGCAATTTCATGCACTACCTGCATCACCGCTATTTCGAGGTGAATTACGGCGGCGACGGCAGCATCCCGATCGACAAGTGGTTCGGCACGTTCCACGACGGCTCGGACGAAGCCGAGGCGCGGATGAACAAGCGGGTGCTGGGGCGCAACACCAAGGCGTAGCGGGCGGGTTCAGCCAAACCCGCGTGCGACCCAGCTTTCGGCCCCTTCGGCGGTGAAATGCACCGCACTCGCGGTCGCCTGCATGCCGTTCAGGCTGCGGATCAGCGCCACACGGTTCTGCGGCGGCACGATGAACATGAAGAAGCCGCCGCCACCGGCACCGGAGACCTTGCCCGCGATGGCCCCGTGCGCCATCGCGGCGTCATAAAGATCTTCGATATGCCGGTTGCTGACGCTGCGCGCGGTGCGCTTCTTGGCCTGCCATGAGCGGTTGAGGATCTCGGCCGCATGCGCCATCTCGCCGCGCAGCAGCGCCTGTTTCATCTCCACCGCGTCGCGCTTCAACTGGTGCAGGCTGTCCAGAGCGCCCGCGTCCGCGCCGATCATGTAACGCTGCTGTTCCTGAATGATGGTGTCGGAGTGGCGGGAGACACCGGTGAAGCAGGTGACCAGCGAGGTCTCCAGTTCATTGAGGAACCCGCGCGCCACGCGCAACGGGTTCACGATGGCGCGGTCGCCGGACAGGAATTCGATGAAATTCACCCCACCGAACGCCGCCGCGTATTGGTCCTGCTTGCCGCCCGCCAGATTGAGGTCGATGCGCTCGATCTCGAAGGCCAGATGCGCCACGTCGTACAGGCCCAGCGGCAGGCCGAGCAGCGTGCGGAATGCCTCGACCATCGCCACCACCAGCGCCGATGACGACCCAAGGCCGGAGCCTGCCGGAGCATCGACGTAGCTGGTCACTTTCAGCGGTGGCAGGTCACCGGCGGCAAACTGGCTTGCCATGCGCCGGTACACCCCGGCATGGATGCGCAGCGAGGCCGCGTCGAGCCCAGCGGGGCTGTGCGGCAGGCGTTCCGACTGGCCGAGGTCATGGGCGGCGAAATGCAGCGCCCCGTCCAGCGACGGCTCGATGAAGCAATAGGCGTAGCGGTCGATGGTGCAGTTCAGCACCGCGCCGCCGAACTCGTCGCAATAGGGGCTGAGATCAGTGCCGCCCCCGGCCAGACCCAGCCGCAGCGGCGCGCGGGCGCGGATGATCTTGCCGTCGAGACTCATCGCTCACACCACCGCGTGCAGAAGCATGTTGAACGAACCCAGATAGCCCAGTTCGTTGGACCAGTAGCTATGCACGTCTGCCTGCCGGAACCCGGCGGCGCGCAGCATGTCCAGCACGTCCCAGCCGATTTCATGCACGGCGTCGCGGTATTCGGCGGGCAGCCGCCCGCCCGGCGCGGGCAGGTTGGCGCGGGTGGTGGTGCGCGCGGCGCGGTAGCGGAATGGCACGGTCAACACCAGCGATCCACCCGGCGCCAGCACGCGGCGCAGTTCGGACAGCGCGGCGTCCAGCGGCGGCACGCGGTGCAGGTAATCGGCGGCGATGGCCAGATGGCAGGAAGCGTCCGGCACCGGCAGCCGGAAATCTTCCGGCCCGTCCCCTCCCGGTTGCAGGCTGGCCACCCGCACCGTCTGCCCGGCTTCCGCCTGCAACCGGCGCGAGGCCGGAACATCCGGGCCGAACAGCAGCAGCCGGGTCCAGCCACGCAAACCGGCCTGCGACAGGGCAAAATGCAGCAGCGCGCGGTCGCGGTTGCCCAGGGCATCTTCACAATCGCAGGTCAGCGCGCCGCTCCATTCCGGCACCCGGCGGCCATCGGCGAGTTTTTCCCAACGTGCTGTCTCGCTGGTAAAGGCGGCGCGGCGCAGGCAGGGCGCGCAGGTGCCAAGCTGCACCACCGCCTCCTCGCGCGTGGTCAATGACGTTTCATGCAGATAGCGCGTGTCCAGCGCCGGTTGGGCGATGCGGCAATACTCGTTGAACTCGGCCTGCGAGATGAAACGCACCGACGGAAAACGCGCGTGCAGGCGGGTCTGGATCATGCGATGCGCCGATTGCCTGCGCCGGGGTTAAGCGCCGCGCCGCACCGGGTCAAGCATACCCCACCGGGAGCGGAACAGCGCCTGTGCAGCAACCCCGGCGGATGGGCGCAGGGCGGTGGCCAGCGGGGCGCCCGGCTCGCTGATTTCGTGCACGGCCACACCCAGCAGCCGCGCCTTGCAGGCCAGATCGGCGCAGTCGAGCCCGGCACCGTCGTCCAGATCGGCATCCAGCGGGCCGAGCAGGCCGCACAGCGCGCGGTCCATGCACAGCATCACGCCCAGCACCGCAGGCAGGTGAATGGCATGATGCGCCAGCGCCCCACCCGCCAGCGCCCCACCGGGCAGTGCCAGAGCGGCCCCGGAGGGCAGCCACAGCGCGGGTGCGGCCCCGGACATGGCATCAGCCAGCGCGAGCAAGGCGGCGGCACTTGGCAAGCGGGATGATGACCCCAGCCATAGCAGCCGCGCCCCGCGCGCTTCGGCCAGCGCCAGATTGCAGGCGGCGGCGTTGCCCGTGGCGCGGCGGTCCCGCACGCTGCGCAGATTGCGCACATGGGCGGGCAGCAGCGCCGCCGCCGGGTCGTTGCCCGGGTCAATGGCCAGCACCTCTGCCCGCACCAGTGCCAGCGCCGGGGCGAGCGCTGCGATCCGCGCCAGTTCGGCAGACGCGTCGCGGACCAGCAGGCCGATGGTCAGACAGGGGGTCTGGATCAAGGGCAGATTGAGCGGCGGGGCGGCGGACACCGGCAGGCCCGGCGTGCGCGCGCGCAGCCGCTGCGCCAGTGCAGCAAAGGCCCCGCGCAACCGCTGCGCCGGGGCGTGGCGGGGCAATGCCGAACGCCCTGCGGCCAGCGCCGCCCAGGCATCTTCCAGCGCCAGCGCCGCGCCATCCAGCGCCGGCCCGCCGGGATTTGCGGCCCCTGTGGCCTCACGCAGCACGCGGCCAAACACCAGCCCGGTGCGGCGCTCCCGCGCCGTGATCAGCGCATCGCCGTCCAGCCCCGGCGTGCCGGGTGGCAGCCGCAGCACGAAGCCATGCCGCCCGTCACCATGTCCGCCCAATTGCAGATCGCGGCGGAAGATGGCGGCGACCATGGAAATGGCCAGCGTATCGTTGACCAGCAGGTCCACCACCAGCCGTTCCTCCGGCCGGTCCGGTGCCCAGCACCAGCCATCGAAACTGCCATCCGGGCGTTCCCGCAGATCGCCCAGCAACGTCGGTGCCGCCATGTATCCTCCCGGCCATGCCGCCGGGCGGCGAGGCCGATATTAGCGCAAGTGCCGGGCCGGGGTCAGCCCGCGATCGGGCGCAGGCTGAGCGAGCGGGCGCAGAAGGCGAGTTCGCGGCCGTCCTGACCGTCGTTGATGTCTTTCGGGCGCACGCAATGCGGCATGTGCAGCAGCACGCGCATCGTGGCGCGGCTGCCGCGCTCCAGCCACCATTCCGGCTCCAGCACCACTTGCAGCACGGTTTCCACCCGCGCCGACATGCGCCAGAACCCCAGCCGGTAGCCGTTGCCGAACATCGTCATCTCCTGCACCGGCCGGGCGCGGGTGATGTAGGGTTCGCCCATCAGGGTCAGCAGCAGCCGGGTCACCGGCGGCTTGACGGCGAGCGCGTAGGCCGCTTCAACGCCGTCATTCCACGTATGGCCTTCCTCGGGTCCGGACCAGCCGCTCAGCAGCCCCTTGGTGCCGATATCGGCGGCACCGAACAGCCGGATGACCCCCGGCTCGCAGTCAAGGATCGAGTCCCGTTTGGTCATATCGAGCATGTCCGACACTCCCCACAGCGTCTTTCTGATCGCGTGACCATTACGTACGACGCATGCAACACAACGGCAATCCCGGCCCGGCGCAAGCCATAACCAGCGCAAACCACACAGATTTCTTGCTTTGTTTAAGAGTTTGTTCATTTTTTACTGAATAATAATGATTTTTTAACGTTCTGGCTGACGCCTGCCGGGACATCCGGCTATGATGGCAGCTTCCCGTACAGGAGACTCCCGGCCCATGGCGCGCATCCTGATCACCGGCGCGGCGGGCATGGTCGGCTCGCACCTGCTGGAGCGGCTCGACGCAATGCGGCCCGGCGGTGTGCTGGGCAGCTATTTCCGCCCCACCGTGCGGCTTGAGGAACTGGCCGGGCGCCTGCCGCTGGTGGAGCTGGACGTGCGCGACAAGGCCGCCGTGTTCGCGCTGATTGCCGCCGAACGCCCGCCGGAGATTTATCATCTGGCCGCGCAAAGCCTGCCCACCGTGTCGTGGACCGACCCGTGGGGCACCATGCAGACCAATGTGGACGGCACGCTGAACGTGTTTGAATCCGTGCGCCATGTGCGCGCCACGCAGGATTCGCAGTATGACCCGATGGTGGTGGTGGCCTGCTCGTCCGCCGAATATGGCGCGAGCCTGACGCCCGGGAACGTGCCGATCAGCGAGGACGCGGCCCTGCTGCCGCTGCACCCGTATGGCGTGAGCAAGGTGGCGCAGGATCTGCTGGCGTTCCAGTACTGGCGCAACCATCGCATCCGCTGCATCCGCGCGCGCATCTTCAACACCACCGGGCCGCGCAAGCGCGCCGATGTTGTCTCCGACTTCGCGGCCCGAATCGCCGCCATCACCCGCAACGGCGGGGCGCTGCGGGTGGGCAATCTGGACACGCGGCGCGCCATCATGGACGTGCGCGATCTGGTCGCGGCGCTGATCCTGCTGGCCGAGCGTGGCGAACCCGGCGAGGCGTATAATATCTGCGGCGATGCGGCGTATCGAATCGGCGACCTGATTCCCATCTTTGAGCGGCTGGCAGGTGTGGCCTTGTCACTCGCCCCCGATCCGGCGCTGTTTCGCCCGTCCGACGAAGCGGTCATCTTCGGGCGCAACACCAAGCTGAAGGAACGGACCGGATGGCAGCCCGAGGCCGGCATCGAGGCGACGCTGAAAGCGGTGCTGGACTACGAACTGGCGCATCTTCCGTAGCCTTGGGCACCGCCCTGACCGCCGAGCAGGCGGCAGCGCTCGACCGCTTCCGCTTCGTGCTGCCGCTATGTGCCGGGCGCAGCGTGGCCGATCTGGGCGGTGGGGAGGGGCACGGCCTGCTGGCCGCAACCGCCCGCACGCTGGATGCGCCCGGCGCCGCCGAAGTGCTGCTGTCCCTGACCCCGCTGCGTGCTGCCGAAGTGGCCGGGGCGCTCGGGCCGCTGCGCAAGCGGCTTGCGGCGGGCGGCATTCTGGCGCTGGCGGTGTCCGGTGATGCAGCCCCGGCGGAGTCCGCCGTGCGGGCCGCGTTCACCCATGCGGCTGCATTCCGGCAGCGCCCGCTGTCCGGCACGCTGGTACTGGCCGCCGAATTTGCGGGCGGGCGCATGGTGCCATTGGCCGAAGCCGCCGGGCCGGGCACCGTGTGGACCACGCTGCTGCTGGCGAGCGACGCACCATTGCCACCGCTGGCCTCGGCACTGTTCGAGGCGGCGGTGCCGGATCTGCGGCCCACCGCAACCTCGCCCGCCGCGCTGCCCGAGCCACCCAAGCCGCCGGACCTGCCGCCCGCAAGCCCCGATGCCGTGGAGTTGCGCCGCCGCGCGGTGTCTCTGGTGGAACGTCTGGTGGAACTGGACGAGCGCGGGTTCGCAGCACAGGCCGAAATCACCCGCCTGAAAGGTCTGCTGGGCCAGCAGCAAGCCAGCGGCGGCGGTGGCCCGGTGGCGTTCGACGTGCCGCGCGCGCAATGGCCGTGGCCCGTGGCCGACCACCCGGAGCGTGACCGCAGCGAACTGACCTTCTACGAACACCGCCCGGACGATGCTGCCATCGCTGAAGGCCGCGCGGGAGAAGCGTTCTTCCGCCGCTTCGGCCTGCTGACCGACCAGCCCGCGTTCGGGGACGCCGTGGCGGCGCTGAATCACATGCCGCGCGCTCTCTCTGCCCCAACCGGCGAAGCCCCGGCGGTCTCCATCATCATCCCGGTCTATGGCCAGTTGGCCTACACGCTGAACTGTCTGGACAGCCTGTTCGCCCACGCCGCGCTGGCCAGTGCCGAGATCATCGTGATCGACGATGGCTCGCCGGACGAATCCGGCGAATTTCTGCCGCTGGTTCAGGGCATCCGCACCCACCGCAACGCCACCAATCTGGGCTTCCTGCGCAGTTGCAACGCCGCCGCCGCGATGGCGCGTGGCGCGGTGATCGTGCTGCTGAACAACGACACGCGGGTGCTGCCGGGCTGGCTGGACGGGTTGCTGGACAGTTTCACGCTGTTCCCCCGCGCCGGGCTGACCGGGTCAAAACTGCTGTATCCGGACGGCACCTTGCAGGAAGCCGGTGCCATCATCTGGCGTGACGGGTCGGCATGGAATTACGGCCGCAACGACGACCCCAACCGGCCCAACTACACCCATGCGCGGCAGGTGGATTACGTCTCGGGTGCGTCCATCGCCGTGCCCGCCGCGCTGTGGCGCGACCTGGGCGGCTTCGATGAGACCTATGCCCCCGCCTATTGCGAGGATTCCGATCTGGCGCTGCGCATCGCAGCCATGGGGCGGGAAATATGGTTCCAGCCGGTCTCCCGCGTGATCCATTACGAGGGCCGCACCTCGGGCACCGACACCAAATCCGGCGTGAAGGCGTATCAGGAAACCAACGGGAAGAAGCTGTTCCTGCGCTGGCGGGAGGCGCTGACCGCGCACCGCCCGAACGGTGAAGCACCATATTTCGAACGCGACCGCAGTGTCCGCAAGCGCGCTTTGGTGGTGGACGCCACCACGCCGACGCCCAAGCAGGATGCCGGGTCCGTCACCACCACGCTGACGCTCAAGCTGTTTCAGGACCTGGGCTACAAGACCTACTACACGCCGCAGGACAATTTTCTGTTCGAGGCGGCGCACACCCCGGCGCTGATGGCGATGGGCGTGGAGTGCGCCTATTCGCCGTATGAAGGCCCGTTCGACCCCTACATCCGCCGCTACGGTGCCTTGTTCGACGCGGTGCTGGTGTATCGCGTGCCGGTGCTGGAGCAGGTGCTCGACGATCTGCGCCGCTTCGCCCCGCAAGCGCCGGTGCTGTTCCACACGATGGATTTGCATTTCCTGCGCATGGAACGGCAGGCCGCGCTGGACGGCACCGAGGAGTCGCGCGCGGCGGCGGCCAAGATGAAAACCCGCGAACTCGACCTGATCCGCCGGGCCGACTGCACCATCACCCATTCCACGTTTGAACGTGACCTGCTGGCCCGCGAAGCGCCGGAGGCGCCGGTGGTGGTGTGGCCGTTCATGTTCGAGTATTTTGGCACGGAGATCGGCTTTGCCGAACGCCGCGACATCTGCTTCCTCGGCGGCTACCGGCACGGCCCGAATGTGGATGCGGTGCAGTTCTTCGCGCGTGAGGTGCTGCCACTGATCCATGCCGAAGCACCGGATGTGCGCTTCATCATCGCCGGCGCCAATCCGGGGCCGGAGGTGCTGGACCTGCAAGGCCCGCACGTGATCGTGACCGGCATGATCGACGATCTGCGCGACGTGTTCGACCGCACCCGCGTGTTCGTCTGTCCGCTGCGGTTCGGTGCGGGTACCAAGGGCAAGGTCTCCACTGCGATGAGCTACGGCCTGCCGGTGGTGTCCACCGATTGCGGGGCAGAGGGGATGGATTTGATCGACGGGCACGACGTGCTGCTGGCCGACAGCCCCGCCGAACTCGCCGCCGCCTGCCTGAAACTGTATCGCGACGCCGATCTGTGGCAGGTTATGTCCAACGCCGGGCAGACGCTGGTGCGCGAAAAACACTCGCTGGACATGGGCCGCCGCGTGCTGGCCGAGGCCATCGAAACCGCGCTGCGGCACAAGCTGGGGGTTGCGTAAAACGTTTGCCGCCATGTTTCGCACGCCGCTTCACAGCCGCGCCGCCCCGGCGCATAAGGCCGCGCGAAACGCGAAACCCAGAATCGTGGAGCACGTCCCATGACCCGCCTCGACCAGAAGCTTGCCCGGATCAATGCCGGGCAGTACCGCCCGAGCGACTTCATCATCGCCGACGCCAAGGACCCGGACATGGGGCCGAGCATTTCCTGGACCGGCGAAGTCAAGGACGCCAGCGGCACCGTTGTGCGCAACCGCACCCGCGCCGAGTTCCTCGCGCAGATGGAACTGATCATCGAACAGGACATCGTCGATGTCATGCTCGCCTCGGCCTCGAACATCGAGGCGCTGAGCCGCAAGGGCGTGTTCGCCAACAGCGCGGTGAAGCCCGCCATCCGCGCCAATGAATCCACCGACATCTGGGTGATGCGCGGCGCCACCTATTCCAAGCAGCCGTCGGTGCCGTACCGCACCCCGTCGCTGGCGCGGGTGAAGCCGTTCACCGACCTTGGCCTGTATTCGGTGACGTTCAACCACAATCTGGCGGCCGACATCGCCTCGCTGGCCGCCTTCGCCGATTTCCGCGAAGACTGCATCAAGAACGGCTTCAGCTACTTCCTGGAAGTGTTCAACCCGAACGTGGACACCGGCATCGACCCTGCCGTGCTGCCGTTCTACATCAACGACTGCATCTGCCGCAGCCTCGCGGGCCTGACCAAGGCCGAGCGGCCGAAATTCCTCAAGATCGCCTATAACGGTGCCAAGGCGCTGGACGAACTGAGCAGCTACGACCCCGGCCTTGTGGTGGGCGTGCTGGGCGGCGGCAGCGGCACCTCACGCGATTGCTTCGAACTGATCGCGCAGTCGGAGAAGTATGGCGCGCGCGTCGCCCTGTTCGGCCGCAAGATCAACCGCGCCGAAGCGCCGCTGGCGATGATTGCCATGATGCGCGAAGTCTCCAGCCACAATCTGAAGCCGGAAGCCGCCGTGCGCGCCTATCACGCCGAGCTGGCCAAGCAGGGCATCAAGCCCGCGCGCCCGCTGGAAGATGACTGCCAGATCACCGAAGCTGTGCTGAAGCCGGCCGTCATCTGAACACGTCTGCACAACCCCGCTCCGCCCGGGACCGGCGGAGCGGGGGCAGAGCCTTGCGGGGGGAAACGGCGTGAGCGAGCGGGCGGGCTTCGTCACCGGCGGCACGTGGTGCGTCGATAACAACAAATTCGTCAGTTACTGGCCCGGTGAAGACGGGCTGGTAGAGATCGAGGAAGTCGAGCATCGCGGCGGCGGCTCCGGCTGCAACTTCGCCGTGGACATGCGCAAGCTCGACCCCACGATGCCGGTGGAAACCATCGCGCTGGTGGGCGACGACGCTGACGGCCGCTTTCTGATGGCCGAGGCGGATGCGTTCGGCATCGGGCGGGCACAGATGCACGTCACCAGCGCCACTGCCACGCAATACACGGATGCGTTCGGCTCCCGCCGCAGCGGGCGGCGCACGCATCTGTATTTCCCGGGCACGGCCTCGCTGCTGTCACCCGATCACTTCGATTTCACGCAGTCACGCGCCGCCGTGCTGCATCTGGGCCTGCCCGGCGTGCACAGGATCATGGACGCGCCGTGGGGCGATGACCCGAACGGCTGGGTCACGGTGCTGAAACGCGCCCGCGCCGCCGGGATGCGTACCAATCTGGAACTGGCCAGCATCGCGCCCGAGCGGTTGCCGGGGCTGATCCGCCCGTGTCTGGCGCATCTGGACACGCTGATCGTCAACGACCACGAAATCGGCGCGCTGACCGGCCTGTCCACGGTGCAGGACGGCCAGACCGATGTGGAGGCCGTGGTGCATGCGGTGCAAACCGCACTGCGGCAGGGGCCGATGGAACTGGTGGTGGCGCATTTCCCGATGGGCGCGGTGGCCGCCACGCGGGACGGCACGGTGGAGCGCCAGCCCTCGCTGCGGGTGCCGCAAGAGGAAATTGCCGCCGCCAACGGCGCGGGCGACGCGTTTGCCGCCGGGATGCTGTACGGCGTGCATCAAGGCTGGAGCGTGCTGGACAGCCTGTCGCTGGCCCGCGCCACGGCGGGTGCGTCGCTGCGGGCGCTGTCCACCACCGGTGCGGTGGCCCCGTGGCAGGAGTGCCTCGCGCTCGCGCAGCGCTGGGGCGAGCGGCCGCCGATCTAGCGCCGCATGACCCGCGCCACCATTCGCCAATGCGCCGTGCTGGCCGGCGGGCTTGGCACCCGTCTCAGCCCCCTCACGGCCAGCCTGCCCAAGCCGCTGATGCCGGTCGGGGACCGCCCCTTCCTCGCGTGGCTGCTGCGTGAACTCTGCCGGTTCGGCGTCAGTGACGTGCTGCTGCTGACCGGGCATCTGTCCGAAGCGGTGGAAGCCAGCCTGCCTGCGATTCAGGCCAGCCTGCCACGGCCGCTTGCCATCACCATCAGCCGCGAACCCGCGCCGGCCGGCACCGGCGGCGCGCTGTGGCACGCGCGGCATCTGCTGGATGAGCGGTTCCTGCTGCTGAACGGTGATTCGTTGCTGGATGCCAATCTCGGCCACCTGCTGCAAGATGCCGCCGCCGATGGGCCGGACGTGCTGGCCCGCCTCGCGCTGCGCGACCTGCCGGATGCGTCGCGCTACGGCGTGGTGCAGCGTGACGGCGGCCGGGTGACACAGTTCGCCGAACGCCCGCCCGCGGGCACGCCCGGCACCATCAATGCCGGAATCTACGTGCTGCGGCGGTCCATTCTGGACGCCATCCGCCCGGACTGCTCGCTGGAACGCGACGTGCTGCCCGGTCTGGCCGCGCGCGGCGCGGTGCGCGGCACGGTGCTGGATGGCTGGTTCATCGATATCGGCATCCCGGACGATCTGGCCCGCGCGCAGCACGGCCTGCCCGCCCGCCTGCGCCGCCGCGCCCTGTTCCTCGACCGCGACGGCGTGATCAACGAGGACCACGGCTATGTCGGCAGCCGGGAGCGGTTCGACTGGACCGCCACCTCCCGCGCCGCCATCCGGGCCGCCAATGACGCGGGGTGGCACGTGTTCGTGGTCACCAATCAATCCGGCATCGCGCGCGGCCTGTATGCTGAAGCCGATGCGGTGGCGCTGCTGGACTGGATGGCCGATGAGGTGCGCCGCGACGGCGGCACCATCGACGATGTGCGCTACTGCCCGCATCACACGGACGCGCAGGTGGATGCCTACCGGCGCGACTGCGACTGCCGCAAACCGGCCCCCGGCATGCTGAACGAACTGATCGCCGCGTGGGACCTCGACCCGGCGCGCTGTGCGATGGTCGGCGATCAGCCCACCGACATGCAGGCCGCCGCCGCCGCAGGGGTGGCGGGCTACCGGTTTGCCGGTGGCGACCTGCACGCGCTGGTGACCGCGATCCTGCGCGGGGAGACAGCGCCGTTGACCTCACCTTAAGATGCCGCTGCGCACTCGAACGCGCGCGGACGAGAGGACGGCGGTATGGCGGCGAGGCCCAAGAAACCGGCAGCTTCAACCCCGAAGCCGCCGGTGCAGTTGAACGGCAGTCTGGACCGCGCCGATGCCGATGGCACCATCGAAGGCTGGTGCTGGTCGCCCGAGGAACCGGGCACGCATCGCCTGCTGGCTGTGCTGCTGGACGGGGCCGAGGCCGCGCAGGTGGAATGCGATCAGGAGCGCGACGATCTGGTGCGCGCCGGGGTCGGTGATGGCCAGCACGCCTTCCTGCTGTGCCTTGAGCCGGAGGCGATGCAGGCCGGGGCCACGGTAGAGGTCGCGCTGCGCGACATCGCCACCGGGCAGGCGGTCGGCACGCCGCGCAAGGTCACATGGCCTGCCGCTCCCGCCGCCGCCGCCGCGCCGGTGGCGGATGTGCCTGTGCTGCACGGGCATCTGGACCGCGTGTCGCGCGATGGCTGGGTGTCTGGCTGGTGCTGGTATCCGGGCAAGCCGGGCACGCATGTCGATCTGACCGTGCTGGTGGACAACCAGACCGTGGGCCAGATCGTGGCGGCGAATTTCCGCCCGGATTTGCAGCAGGCGGGCATTGGCGACGGCACGCACGGGTTTTCCTTCGCGCTGCCGTACAGCGCGCTGGCCGACAAGGGCACGCTTGTGGTGGCCGTGCAGGAGACCGGCACCGGGCGCAACCTGAGTGAGCCGGTCACGGTGCGGTTGGGCCGCATGGCCGCCATCGAGGAGCGGGTGCAGGACATGGAGCGGCAGTTGCGCCTGCTACGCGGCCAGATCGATGATTTCGGCCGCGCCGCCCGCGCGCAGGACGAAGACCGCGCCACCCGCGCCCTGTTCGGCACGGTCGCCGCGTTTTTCAGCGAATTGGCGCAGGGCGGCGGCGGGGCCATGCAGGGGCTGGGGCTGGCAGGCGCACTGGACAGCATCGCCGCCACCTGCCCGCCGTTGACGCTGGCCGACCCAGCCACGCCCGAGGCCACCATCTGCATCGCGGCCACCGCCGGGGTGGAGGCGATCTATGCCTGTCTCGCCGCGCTGCACGATGCCGGGGCCGGCCGGCGGGCGGAGATTGTGCTGCTGGATGCGGGCGAGCACGGCGGAGAGGCAGCGCTGCTGCCCAGCGTGGTGCGCAACCTGCGCTACGTGCGGCTGCACGCGCCGGACACGCTGATGCAGGGCCGGACTGCGGTGGCGCGCAGCGCGCGGGCACCCATTGTGGCATTCCTGTCGCCGCAGGCCCGCCCGGCGGCAGGCTGGCTCGACGAGATTCTGGCCACCTTCGCTGCCGAGCCGGACGCGGCAGCCATCGGCGGGCGGCTGGCGCGGCCCGACGGGTTGCTGGAAGCCTTCGGGCTGCTGGCCGATGATGCCGGGAGGTTGCACGACCCCGGCCATCTGGCACTGGCGGACGCAGGCGCCTTCCGCTTCCTGCGCCGGGTGGACGCACTCAGCGGCCACGCAGCGGTGCTGCGGCGGGACGCGCTGCTGGCGGCGGGCGGGTTCAGTGACCTGTATCACCAGTTCGGCCACGCGATGGCCGATCTGTGCATGCGCCTGGCCGAAGCGGGCCACAGCACCGTGGTGCAACCACTGGCCACGGCCATTTGGATCGACCATGGCGTGCCCAACCCGGACGCTGCCGCACCCGACCTTGCGTTGGGTGACGAGCAGACGCTGCGACTGCGCGAACGCCTGCGCGCGCAAGGCTGGCCGCCCGCCCTTGGCGCAGGCGGCTTCATCGGCCATGCGCTGGTCATCGACGACGACCTGCCCCGCCCGGACCGCGATGCCGGGTCCATCGCCACGTGGGAGCAGATGCAGGTGCTGCGCCGCCTCGGCTACCGGGTGACACTCTGCCCGGTGCATGCGGGCGGGCTGGTGGCCGCCGAACTGGACGGATTGCGCCGCTGCGGCATCGAGGTGGCAACACCACCGGATTACGGGTCGGTGACCGAATACCTGCAAGCCGAGGGCGCGCGGCTGGATCTGGTGCATGTCTATCGCCACGCCAACATGGCGATGCTGCTGGACCGCATCCGCGAACTCGCCCCCGCCGCGAAACTGGTGTTTGCCACCGCCGACCTGCACTTCCTGCGCGAACAGCGCCGCGCCGAACTGGCCGGGGCACCGATGCCCGATGCGGCGCGGGACGACGAGTTGCGCTGCATCCGTGCCGCCGACGCGGCTATTGTGACCAGCGACTACGAACTCGATCTGCTGGCGCGCGAGCCGGACCCCGGCAAGCTGGTGCTGCTGCGCTGGATTGTCCGCCCTGAACCCGTGGCGCGGGGGTTTGCCGCACGGCGGGACATCTGCTTCGTCGGCAATTTCCGCCACCCGCCCAATCTGGACGGCGTGCTGTGGTTCGTGGCCGAGGTGCTGCCGCTTCTGCGCCAAGCCCTGCCCGGCGTGCGGCTGCGGCTCGCAGGCAGCGACATGCCCGCGCAGGTGCGCGAACTCGCCAGCGCGTCCATCGAGGTCATGGGATGGGTGGAAGATCTGGCCGGCCTGTTCGCCGAGGTTCGCCTGTCCGTCGCCCCGCTGCGCTTCGGCGCGGGGTTCAAGGGCAAGGTGGCCACCAGCCTCGCGCACGGCCTGCCGGTGGTGGGGTCCAGCATCTCGCTGGAAGGCACCGGCTTGGAGGATGGTGACGGGGTGCTGGTGGCCGATGAGCCGCAGGCGTTCGCTGACGCCATCGTGCGGTTGCATGAAGACCGCACCCTGTGGGAAGCGCAGTCGGCGCGCGCCCTGGACCGGGTGGCAGCGCTGTATTCGCCACAGGCCGCGGAAGCCGTGTGGCGCACCATGTTGACCGATCTGGACCTGCCAGCCCGCGCGTAGGAGCCGCCATGTACACGCTGTATTACTACCCCGGGAACGCCAGCCTGTTCCCGCACATGCTGCTGCGCGAAATCGGCGCGCCGTTTGAACTGGCATTGGTGGACCGCGCGCAGGGCGCGCAATACAGCCCCGAGTACCTGAAGCTGAACCCGCACGGGCGCATTCCGGTGCTGGTGGATGGCGGCACGGTGCTGTTCGAAACCGCCGCCATCGCGCTGTATCTGTGCGACATGCACCCCGAAGCCGGGCTGGCCCCGCCGGTGGGCACGCAGGCGCGGGCGCAATTCTACAAATGGATGGTCCATCTGACCAACACGCCGCAGGCCGAGTTCCGCGCGTGGTTCTACCCCGAGCAGCACGTGGCCGGCCCGGCGCTGGCCGAGACCGTGAAGCAGGCGGCGCGCGTGCGGCTGGACGGCATGTTCGACCGCATCGCCGCCGATCTGGACGGGCGGGACTGGCTGCTGGACTCCGGTTTCTCGGCGGTGGACCTGTTCCTGTGCATGCTGGTCCGCTGGGGCCGTGGCATGCCGCGCCCGCCGCGCAGCATCCCGGCGCTGGCCGCCCACGCCGCCCGCGTGCTGGCGCGCCCGGCGGTGCAGGCCACGTTCGCGGCCGAGCGGATTGCGGCC
Source organism: uncultured Rhodospirillales bacterium (assembly GCA_903864895.1). GTDB lineage: Bacteria > Pseudomonadota > Alphaproteobacteria > Acetobacterales > Acetobacteraceae > CAIPHQ01. The sequence continues at coordinate 12,305 of CAIPHQ010000128.1, read as the reverse complement.
CCGTTTGTCTGACACCGCCGTCAGGGCGCCGGTCCTCACCCCGGCGCTGACCCTCGCGATGGCGGTGGCCTCCGGATTCTCCGCCGCCAACGTCTGGTACAACCAGCCGATGATCGGCCTGATCGCACGCGATCTGCCGGCACCCGCGCAACTGGCCGCCCTGATCCCCACCGCCACGCAGGCGGGCTTTGCCTGCGGCATCTTTCTGCTGCTGCCGCTGGGCGACCGCATGGACCGGCGCGCGCTGATCCTGCGGCAGGTCGCAGCCCTTGTGGTGGCGCTGCTGTCGGCAGCCCTCGCCCCCGGCATCGCTTCCCTGCTGGCTTCGGCCTTGGCCATCGGGGCCACCGCCTGCATCGCCCAGCAGATCGTGGCCTTCGCCGCCGACATCGCCCGCCCGGAGCGGCGCGGGCAGGCAGTGGGCACGGTGATGAGCGGTGTGCTCTCGGGCATTCTGATGGGGCGTCTGGTCTCGGGCGTCGTGGCCGAGCATTTCGGCTGGCGGGCGATGTTTTTCATTGCCGCCGGACTGGCCTGCGGCATGGGCGCGCTGCTGGCATGGATGCTGCCGCGCACCACGCCGAAAGTGGGCGGGTCGTATGGCAGCCTGCTGTATTCGCTGGCCGCGCTGGCGCGCCGCTACGCCAAGCTGCGCCGCGCGACGCTGATTCAGGCCGGGCTGTTCGGCGGCTTCGCCGCTTTCTGGTCGCTGCTGGCGCTGCGCTTGCAGGAGCCGGATCTGGCGCTGGGCAGCGGGGTTGCGGGCCTGTTCGGCGTGCTGGGCGCGGCGGGTGTGCTGGTGGCCACACTGGCAGGCCGATTGTCGGACCGGCACGGGCCGCGCGGGGTGATCGGCGCGGGCATCGTGCTGATGGCGGTGGGCTACGTGGCGCTGTACGCCGTGCCCGGTGTGGCCGGGCTGATCATTGGCGTGCTGCTGCTGGATATCGGCATGCAGGCCGCGCAGGTGGCCAACCAGTCGATCATTTACGCCTTGCAGCCGGATGCGCGCGGGCGGCTGAACACTGTGTTCATGGGCGGCATGTTCATCGGCGGCGCGCTCGGCTCGGGGCTGGCGGGGCTGGCATGGACGGTGGCGGGCTGGCCCGCCGTGTGCGCGGTGGGGTTCATACTCGCCTGCGGTTCAATGGCGCTGCACCTCGCCCGCCGGTAGCGGGGCCTGCGCAACCCACCACGCGCCAAGTGCCCCCGCCGCGCACAGGCTCATCAGCAGCGGCATCGCCACCGGCCCCAGCAGCGGAAACAGCGCCGCCACCAGCGCGCTGGACAGCGCCCCCATCGCCATTTGCAGGAACCCCAGCACAGCCGACGCCGCCCCGGCATTGCCGCCCATCGGCTCCAGCGCGCCATGCGCGGCATTCGGCCCGGCGAGGCCCCGGCACAGCATGTGCACCACGGCCAGCGGCATCAGCACGGCCACACTCAACGCCCCCGCCCACGTCACCGCGCCGATGGCCAGCGCGGACAGCAGCGCGATGCACAGCGCCACCGCGAACGGCACCTGCATCCGCACGCCCCGGCGGCTGAGCCGCGCATTGGTCAATGCGCCGATCAGGATGCCGGAGGAGGTGATGGCGAACAGCAGTCCATACGTGCCGGGAGAGACGCCCAGCGTGCCCAGCAACACCAGCGGCGTGCCTGACACGAAGGCAAACGAGCCACCGAAGCTCAACCCCTGGCAGGCGGCATAGGCAATGGCCTGCCGGTGGCGCAGCATCCGCGCGAAGCCGCTCAGCAGTCCGGGCCGCGCACCGGCCGGGTGCGGCGTGTGCGTCTCGGGCAGCAGCAGCGCCACGGCGGCGGTCAGCGCCACGCCTGCCAGGCCGAGGAACAGGAATATCCCCCGCCAGCCCGCCAGAAACAACATCCAGCTTCCCAGCGTGGGCGCGATGATCGGCGCGATGGTGAGCACCGTGCTCACGTAGGACAGTCTGGTGCGCGCAGCCGCCCCCTCGAACACGTCGCGCACCATGGCGAACGCCATCACCGTGCCGGACGCCGCGCACATGCCCTGTACCAGCCGCAGCACAATCAGCGAGGTAATGCCGGGGGAAGCCGCGCACAGCGCGCCGGACACGGCATACAGGCTCAGCCCGGCAAGTAAAACCTTGCGGCGGCCATAGCGGTCCGACAGCGGCCCCAGCACCAATTGCGCGCAGGCGAACCCGGCCAGAAACAAACTCAGTGTCAGCCCCGCCCCGCCGGAGGAGGCCGCAAGGTCGTGTTCCAGCACCGGAAACGCGGGCAGCGCCATGTCGATGGACAGCGGCGGAATGGCGGCCAGCGCCCCCAGCAGCAGCGTGAAGGCGAAGCTTTCGGGGCGGATGCGCATCAGGGCCGCAGCCGGAACAGCGTAACCTCACGCACCAGCCGGTCCTCCAGTTCCATCGTGGTCGGCACGGCGTAGCGGGCAAACGGCTCCATGCCCGCGCGGGGCACATAGGCGCGGCCCGGATCGGCAATCCAAACCTCGGCCTCGGCCGCCATGCGGCGCAGCCATGGCAGGATATGGCCGGTCATCGGCGCCTCGTAACACACGTCCCCGCACAGGATCAGATCCCAGCGGCAGGCGCTGCCGACGATGTCGCCGTCCAGCGTCAGAAGGTCCGCGCCGTTCAGTGCCGCATTCACCCGGATGGCAGCGGTTGCGAGCGGATCGATCTCGGCGGCTTCCACCAAGGCTGCGCCACACTGCACCGCCGCAATGGCCGCCACGCCGCACCCGGCGGCGAAATCCAGCACGCGGCGGCCCTGCGCCAGCGCGGGCGCATCCAGCATGTGCCGTGCCATCGCCACGCTGCCCGGCCACGCGAACGCCCAGAACGGCGGCTCGGTGCCCGTCTCGTGCAGCCACGCCTCGGTGGCCTGCCAGATCGGGGTGATTTCGCTGGCCAGATACAGCGGAATTTCCGGCACCATCGCGTGCCGCGCCACCGCCGTGCTGGCGCGGACGAACGCCTCCCGGTCCGTCACAGGCGGCCGAGCAGGATCGCCAGCGCCACCGCCAGCCCGACCTCGCGATTCGCCTTGAACAGGCGCAGGCACAGCGCCGGGTTGTCGATGTCCAACTGCGCCACCTGCCGCGCCAGCAGCCCCGCCGGCAGCAGCAACGCCGGGTAATAGATCAGCGAGACCTGCGCCGCCGCCCCTGCGGCCACCAGCATTGCCACCGCCGCCATGTAGCAGGTGGCCAGAAACGGGCGGCTGTTCTGGCCGAACAGGCGGGCGGTGGAGCGCACGCCGATCAGCGCGTCATCCTCACGGTCCTGATGCGCGTAGACGGTGTCGTAACCCAGAATCCACAGGATCGCGGCGGCGTACAGCAGTGCGGCCGGGACATCGACGCTGCCGGTGGCCGCCGCCCAGCCCATCGGCGCACCCCAGCCGAAGGTGAAACCCAGCATCAGTTGCGGCCACCATGTGACCCGCTTGGCCGCCGGATACAGCGCCACCAGCACCAGCGAGCACACGCCCAGAATCTGCGCTGCGCCGGACAGTTGCAGCAGGATCAGCAGGCTGACCGCCAGCAATGCGGCCAGAAACACCGCCGCATGGCGCATCCGCAGCGCACCGGAGGCCAACGGGCGGCCCGCCGTGCGGGTGACCTTGCGGTCCATGTCGCGGTCCCACATGTCGTTGACCACGCAGCCCGCGCCGCGCATCAGAATGGCACCGGCGAAAAACAGCGCCACCAGCCAGACCGTGGGCCACAGCCCCTGCCCGCCCAGCAGGATCGACCACAGCCCGGGCAGGAACAGCAGCCACGCGCCAATGGGCCGGTCGATTCGTGCCAGCAGCGCATAGGGCAGCCAGCCGCGCGGCAGGCGCGCCACCCATCCGGTGGTGATGATATCGGTGTGCGGGGTCATGGGTGCTAATCTGCCGCGCAGCATGTCCGGGTCAATCCGTCTCCATATCCCGACGCCGCTGTTCGCAGGGGCCGAGATCACCGCCTCCCCCGCGCAGGCCCATTATCTGGGCAGCGTGATGCGCCGCGCCGTGGGCGGCAGCGTGCTGATATTCAACGGTGAGCACGGTGAATGGCGCGCCACGATCGCCGCCCTGAAGCGCGACAGGCTGGTTCTGCACCTTGCCGAGCAGACCCGCCCGCAGGCGCCGGACGCCGATATCTGGCTGCTGTTCGCGCCGCTGAAGCGCGATGCCACCGATCTGGTGGTGGAAAAAGCCACCGAGCTTGGCGTCTCGGCCCTGCTGCCGGTGCTGACCGAGCGGACCAATACCGCGCGCATCAACCCCGAACGGCTGGAAGCCATCGCCGCCGAGGCCGCCGAACAATGCGAGCGGCTCACCGTTCCGCGCATTGCTGCCCCGCGCAAGCTGTGGGACGTGCTGGGCGACTGGCCATCGGACCGGCATCTGGTAGCGGCCATCGAGCGCGACGGCGCGGCCCGGCACGCCGCCCCGCAACCGGGGCCGTCCGCGCTGCTGGTGGGGCCGGAAGGAGGTTTCACGCCGGTGGAACTTGACGCGCTGCGCCGTCATGCCCTTGTTGTCCCGGCGTCGCTGGGCCCGCGCATTCTGCGGGCCGAGACCGCTGCCATCGCCGGGCTGGCGCTTTTGTTAGCGCCCGCAGGCGGCTAAGAGCACCCGAACGCCGCCGCGCCAGCAGACAAACGGAAACACGATGTCCAATCCCGGAGATGCCGACGCGACCCCCATCACGTCGGTCCGCCAACTGGCTGACCACATCGCCGAAGGCTGCAAGCCGCGCGAGAAGTTCTCCATCGGCACCGAACACGAGAAATTCGGCTTCAGCCTGAACACCAGGCTGCCGCCACCGTATGAGCCGGGCGGCATACGCGCGATTCTGGAAGCCATGGCCGTGGATGGCTGGGAGCCGATTCTGGATCGCGGCAACCCGATCGGGCTGAAGCGCGGCGGCGCGTCGGTGTCGTTGGAACCGGCCGGGCAACTGGAACTGTCGGGCGGCATGACCACCACGCTGCACGAAACCCATGACGAATTGCAGGCGCATTATGCCGAGGTGCGGCGTGCCGCCGCCCCGCTGGGGCTGGGCTTTGCACCGCTGGGCTTCCATCCGTTCGCCACCCGCGCGCAGATGCCGTGGATGCCCAAGGGCCGCTACGCCATCATGAAGCGCTACATGCCGCTGGCCGGCAGCATGGGGCTGGACATGATGACCCGCACCTGCACGGTGCAGGTCAATCTGGACTACGAATCCGAAGCCGACATGGCGCGCAAGCTGCGCGTGTCGCTGGCCTTGCAGCCGCTGGCCACGGCGCTGTTCGCCAACTCCCCGTTCACCGAGGGCAAGCCGAACGGGTATCAGTCCTACCGCGCCCATGTCTGGACCGACACGGACAACCAGCGCTCCGGCATCCCCGAGGTGTTCTTTGCCGAGGATTTCGGCTTCGAGCGTTATGTGGAGTGGCTGCTGGACGTGCCGATGTACTTCGCCTACCGCAACGGCAGCTATATCGACCTCGCGGGACGTTCGTTCCGGCAGTTCATGGCGGGCGGCTTTGACGATGCCGCGACCGGCCCGGCGAGCGTGGGTGATTTCGCCGATCACATGACCACCGCGTTCACCGATGTGCGGGTAAAGCGATTTCTGGAAATGCGCGGTGCCGATGCCGGGCGGGCGGACATGATGGTGGCACAGTCCGCACTATGGGTGGGGCTGCTGTATGACGGCACGGCACTGGAAGCCGCTGACCGGCTGGTGCGCGAACAGCCGTGGCAGGTCTACCGCGACTTGCGCGCGCAGGTGCCGCGCACCGGCATCGCCACACCGTGGCGCGGCGGCACGTTGCGCGATCTGGCGCATGATGTGATCACCATCGCGCGTGACGGGTTGCGGGCGCGCGGGCAGCGCGATGCGCAGGGCCAGACCGAGGAGCGGTTTCTCGCCCCGCTGGAAGCCATCGCGGCCGGCGGGCCCAATCAGGCCGAGTACTGGCTCGACCGCTTCCACGGCGCGTGGCAGGGCGACGCAACCCGAATCTTTGCCGAATCAGCAATTTGAGATAATTGTTAATTAGCCTGGCCGGGGTGCTTGCCAAAAGGCGTCTAATAGATTGTAGTCGCGATATGACTGCACGAACGCCACGTACGGCCCATGCCCCGATTCCATTGCCCGCCAGCGACCCGGTGGCGGTACGGCTGCGGCTGATCGGGCAGATGGAAGCCTGGACACTGACCAGCCAGAATGTCTTGCCGGTCGGGCGTAAGACACGGGCATTATTGGCTATTCTGGCAAGCGCGGCACCGCGTCCGATGCTGCGGACAAGGCTTTCCGAAATGCTGTGGAGCAAGCGGCCCGAGGAGCAGGCACGGGCCTCGCTGCGGCAGGAAATCCACCGCCTGCTGTTGGCGTTGCTGCCTGCGGGAAAGTCCATCGTTATCGTTAACCGGGACCATCTGGTGTTACGCCCCGGCGTTGCCTGGGTGGATGTCGACGAGGTAATGCGCGCCACGCCGGGCAAGCCGGCCGGGCTGGCGTTGCTGGACGGTGAATTGCTGGAAGATCTGGACGGGGTGGACCCCGCGTTTGACATCTGGCTGGCCGCCGAGCGCCAGCGCCTGCGCGACAAGGCGCGCTTGCTGGCCGAAGCCATGCTGCGCGGTCAGTCCGAGCCGGAAATGGCAATTCTGGCCGCGCAGCAATTGCTGAACATTGACCGGACGCACGAAGGCGCGTGGCGGGCGCTGATGCGCGCACATCTGCAACTGGGTGAGCGGGGCATGGCGCTGCAAGCCTATGAACGCTGCCGCGCCGCACTGGCCGATTTACTGGATGCCGAGCCATCGCAGGAAACCCAGCGGCTGATGGCCGAAATCCGCGCCAGCGGCATCAGCCGCCCGGCGGTGCCGCCCTCGGCACCGCCCCCGGCACCGCCCCAGGTATTGCCGCCTGCCGCGCGCCTCGAATCGCGCTCCGCCGCGCGCGCTGAACCGCGCGGCGACTCGCCGGGGCGCGGCGGCACCCGCATCGGCATGCTGCCGCTGCAACTGGCCGGCACAACGGACGGCGAGGCTGCGCTGGCGGCGGGCCTGTCGGAAGAGATCACCGCCGGATTGTCGCGCGACCGCTGGCTGGTGGTGGTGTCATCGAGCGCGCTGGCACGCTTTGCCGCGCAAACGCGCGACGAAACCGCGCTGCGCAAGGCGTTCGACCTGCATTACCTGATCGACGGCTCCGCCCAAATCCTGCGTGACCGGCTGCGCCTGTCGTTGCGATTGCTCGACCTGCGCGGCGGCAACCAGGTGGTGTGGTCGCGCCGCTTCGACCGTACGGCGGCCGACTTGCTGGCCGCGCAGGATGAGATTGCCGCCGAAGCCGCCGCGCAGATCACCTCGGACTTGTTGCAGATCGAAGCGTTGCGCGCCGCCGCGCGTCCGGCGGGCGACCTCGGGGCGCACGACACCATGTTGCGCGCGGTGGCGATGATGGACCGTCTGGAGCGGCCGCTGTTCCAGCAGGCGGGCGGCTTGCTGCGCCACGCCATCGCGCTGGACCCGGAGTATGGTGCGCCGCATGCGTGGCTTGCGGTGTGGAACGCGCTGCTGATCAGCCAGGATTGGGCAGAAGACGCCGCAGCCAGCACCGCAGAAGCGGGCCATCTGGCCGAGCGCGCCGTGGCGCTGGACCCGCTGGACAGCAAGGCGCTGAGCATCGCGGGCCTGATCCGCGCCGACCTGCATCGCCGCCCCGCGGAGGCGGTGGCGCTGTATGACCGCGCCCTGACGCTGAACCCCAATCTGGCCCTCACCTGGGGATTGTCCGGTGCGGCGCAGGCCTATCGCGGCGATCTGGACGAAGCGCGCCTGCGGCTGGACCGTGCCCACCGCCTGGCCCCGCTGCATCCGCAGGGCTTCCTGATCGAGCCCGCGCGTTGCGCCGTGGCTCTGCTGCGCGGGGAGATGGATGCCGCCGTGGTCAGCGGCCGCAGCGCCACCGAACTCAACCCGGCCTACGCAGCCGCGCGCAAACCCTACCTGGCGGCCCTAGGGCATCTGGGCCTGCACGCCGAAGCGGGTGACGTGCGGGCGCGGTTGCTGGCCGCTGAGCCGGGGTTCACGGTGCAGCGGTTTCTGGCCGCCACACCCTATGAACTGCCCGCCCACCGCGCGAAGCTGGCCGATGGCCTGCGCGCGGCGGGCGTTCCTGAAGGCTAGGCTGCGGTGCCGCCCACGGTCAGCCCGGAAAGTTTCAGTGTCGGCTGACCCACGCCCACCGGCACGCCCTGCCCGTTCTTGCCGCAAGTGCCGATACCCGGGTCCAGCGCCATGTCGTTGCCGACCATTTCCACCTTGGTCAGCGCGTCCGGCCCGTTGCCGATCAGCGTGGCGCCCTTCACGGGCGCGGTGACGCGGCCATCCTCGATCAGGTACGCCTCGCTGGCCGAGAACACGAACTTGCCGGAGGTGATGTCCACCTGCCCGCCGCCGAAATTCACCGCATACAGCCCCTTCTTCACCGAGCGGATCATCTCCTCCGGGTGATGGCTGCCGCCCAGCATGACCGTGTTGGTCATGCGCGGCATTGGCGCGTGGGCGTAGGACTGGCGGCGGCCATTGCCGGTGGCGCGTACGCCGAGCAGGCGGGCATTCAGCCTGTCTTGCAGGAACTCGCGCAGAATCCCGTCCTCGATCAGCACGGTGCGGCTGGTCGGCGTGCCCTCGTCATCCACCGTCAGGCTGCCGCGCCGGTCCGGCATGGTGCCATCGTCCACCACGGTCACGCCGGGTGAGGCGATGCGCTGGCCGAGCAGACCCGCGAAGGCCGAGGTTTTCTTGCGGTTGAAATCACCTTCCAACCCGTGGCCGATGGCCTCGTGCAGCAGAATACCCGGCCAGCCCGGCCCGAGCACGATGGGCATCTCGCCCGCCGGGGCGTCGCGGCTGTCCAGATTCAGCACCGCCTGCCGCAGCGCCTCGTCCACCGCCGCCTGCCACGAGCCTTCGCCGACGATCACGCCGTAGCCGTGGCGGCCGCCATAGCCGTGGCTGCCGGTCTCCCGCCGCCCGTTCTGCTCGACCACCACCGACACGTTCAGCCGCACCAACGGGCGCAAATCGGCGAAGCGCTGGCCATCGGCGCGGATGATCTGCACCGCCTGCCACTCGCCGCTGATCGAAGCCATTACCTGTTTCACGCGCGGGTCACGCGCCCGCGCATAGGCGTCGATTTCGCCCAGCAACTCGGTGCGGGCGGAAAAATCCATCTCCGACAGCGGGTTGGTGGGCGCATACAGCCGCGCGTTGCTGCCGCGCGGGGCGTCGGCCACGGTGCCGGACTGGCCGCTGGCCACGGCCCGCACGGTGCCCGCCGCGCGGCGCAAAGCCTCCTCGGTCAGTTCCCCGGCATGGGCGTAGCCGGTCGCCTCCCCGGCCACCGCGCGCAGGCCGAAGCCCAGCGAGGTGTCGAAGCCAGCCGCACGGATGCGGCCGTCATCCAGACTGATCGACTCGCTTTCGCGGTATTCCAGAAACATCTCGCCGTCATCCGCCCCGCTGAGCGCATCGGCGGTCAGGCGTTGGGCGGTGTCGCGGTCGAGCGTGGCGCCTTCGCGCTGGAAGAACAGCGTGTCAGTCACGTTCAGGGGCGTGTCGCCCATGTGGCCGGTGATCATGGCGACTCCTGGAGAAAACGGTCAGGCGGCATCGGGCCGCGCGAAACAGCGGGCAGTGTGCAGCGCGGTCAGCGCGGCGGTGAGTACCAGCACGGCCACGGCCTGATGCAGCGTGGCCAGCCCCACCGGGACCACCCACAGCAGCGTGGCCACGCCGAGGACGTATTGCGCCGCCACGGCAGCGGCCAGCGCCAGCAGGGCGGCACGCATCCGCCCGGCGCCCCCCCGGCGCAGGCCGATGACGGCGGCGGCCAGCGCCAGCGTGGCGGTGAACGTTGCCAGCACGCGGTGGTCGAACTGCACGGCGGCGAGGTTCTCGGTCAGGTTGCGGGCGAACGGGCTGAGATCGGCGTAGGCGGCCGGCACCAGCGCGCCGTCCATCAGCGGGAAACTGTTATAGACCAGCCCGGCATGGTTGCCCGCCACAAAGCCGCCCGCCACGATGGTCAGGCCGACAAGCGCGGCGACCCAGCCCAGCAGGCGGCGCGGCGGGGCTATGGCGCGATGGGCGTCCTCGGGCGGCGGCAGCATCGACAGCCCGAGCCACAGGATTGCGGCATACAGCATCAGCGCCAGCGTCAGATGCACCACAAGGCGATAGGGCGAGACGGCGGTGCTGTCCGGAACGAAGCCGGAGGCGACCATGAACCAGCCAACCGCCCCTTGCAGCCCGCCCAGCACGAACAGCCCGGCGAGCCGCAAGCCCAGTTTGCGGGTGAGCGCGCCGCGCGCCCAGAACCACGCCAGCGGGCCGATAAAGGCCAGCCCCATCAGGCGGCCCCACAGCCGGTGAGTCCATTCCAGCCAGAAAATCTGCTTGAAGCCCTCGATACCGAAACCGTCGTGCAGCAGCGTGTATTGCGGGATTTGCTGATACAGCGCGTAGAGCCGCTGCCACTCCGCCTCGCTCACCGGCGGCAGCGCGCCCAGCAATGGCGCCCATTCCATGATCGACAGGCCCGATCCGGTCAGCCGCGTTGCCCCGCCAAGGGCCACCATGACCAGCAGCATGAAGCACAGACCGAACAGCCACAGCGCCACCTGACGCCGGTGGCGGTCAGCGGCGAGGACGGCGGCGGGGAAGTCGCGGACATCAAACGGCATGGGCGTCGATATAGGACGCGCGCCAGCTTTCAAACAGAGTGCCGCACCGCCGCCGCCGGGATCAGTTCAGCAGGCTGACCTGCGCGGCATGCCGCCACTCGGCCGGTGAGATCAGCCCGGCGGAGGCAAGGCGAACCGAATGCACGCGGCCCTCGATGTGCCGTTCCCAGAACGCCAGAAACCGGGTCAGCACCGGGTAGCGTGGCGCGATGTCCAGTTCCTGCCAGATGAAACTTTGCAGCACCGACGGATGGTCGGGCAAACGATACAGAATCTCGGCGGTGGTCAGCCGGTAGCCGCGCAGCTGACGCTGCATCTCGCTATGGGCCGTGGTCGTCCCCATCTGCATGCAAATCCTCCGGTTCAAGTGTGTCAGCCGTGCCGTGCGCGCCTTCCCTGCGTTGCCGTCCCCGGTGGGGCCGGATGGCTAGAATGACATGGCAGAGTGGCTGCCATGCAAGCAGAAAATTGTGGGATTTCAGATTGTTAGCACTCACATGACCCGAGTGCTGCCGACGCTTGACATGCCACTTCGAGTTCCCTACATCGCTGGCACTCTCTGACCGAGAGTGCTAACACCCCCGGCCGGGCGCTGCCCGGCCAGACAACGCTATCAGGAGCGATCCGAATGAAGTTCCGCCCTCTGCACGACCGGGTCGTGGTCCGGCGCATCACTGCTGAAGAAAAGACCGCCGGTGGCATCATCATTCCGGACACGGCGAAGGAAAAGCCGATGGAAGGCGAAATCATCGCCGCCGGTCCGGGCGCGCGTAACGAACAGGGCCAGCTGGTCGCGCTGGACGTGAAGGCCGGCGACCGGGTTCTGTTCGGCAAGTGGTCGGGCACCGAAGTCAAGATCGACGGTGAAGACCTGCTGATCATGAAAGAGTCCGACATCATGGGCATCATCGCCGCCTGATTGGCCGCGCGATTGACTGCCGTTCTGACTCAGCGACTTTAGAAGGATTACACACATGGCTGCCAAGGATGTTCGTTTCGGTGGCGACGCCCGTGCACGCATGCTGCGTGGCGTCGATATTCTTGCCGACGCGGTGAAGGTGACCCTCGGCCCCAAGGGCCGCAACGTGGTCATCGACAAGAGCTTCGGCGCGCCGCGCATCACCAAGGACGGCGTGACCGTCGCCAAGGAGATCGAGCTGGCCGACAAGTTCGAGAACATGGGCGCGCAGATGGTGCGCGAAGTGGCCTCGAAGACCAACGACCTCGCCGGTGACGGCACCACCACCGCGACCGTGCTGGCCCAGGCCATCGTGCGCGAGGGTGCGAAGGCTGTGGCCGCGGGCATGAACCCGATGGACCTGAAGCGCGGCATCGACAAGGCGGTCACCGCCCTGGTCGAAGAACTGAAGGCCCGCACCAAGAAGATCACCACCCCGGCCGAGACCGCGCAGGTTGGCACCATCTCCGCCAACGGCGAGTCTGAAATCGGCGCGATGATCGCCGAAGCGATGCAGAAGGTCGGCAACGAGGGTGTGATCACCGTCGAAGAAGCCAAGGGCATCACCACCGAACTCGACGTCGTCGAGGGCATGCAGTTCGATC
>CAIPHQ010000127.1 GCA_903864895.1 uncultured Rhodospirillales bacterium | reverse complement strand
CCAATGTGGTGATCGGGCTGCTGGCTGGCAAACCTGTCCTGATCTCCCGCGCGCGGCTGCATCCGCTGTCCGCCCTGGCGGTGCCGTCGCTGGTCATTGCAGAGCTTTGCTACGGTGCCTATCGGGGCCGGAATCAGACGCAAAGCGTGTTGGCAATCCGGGGATTGCCGTTCCGGGGTTTGGAGTTTGATGGCGGGGATGCGTGGCAGGCGGGTGAGATACGCGCGGCCCTCGCGGCCAAAGGCAGGCCCATCGGTGCCATCGACTCCCTTATCGCCGGGCAGGCCCGCGCCCGTGGCCTGATCCTTGTGACCCATAACACCGCCGAGTTCGCGCGGGTCGATGGATTGCGGGTCGAGGACTGGGAAACCTGACCGCGCCATCCACCGCGCCATCGGGCGCGCCATGGCAGCACCGGCGAATGGCGCACCCATGGCGCGCTTGGCGTGCAGGGCGCAGTGGGTTCTTGAGATGCGCCCGGGCGCGGCGCGGGCGCCCTGCGCGAGTGGGGGAGGCCCTGCGCCATGCGCGCCATGACTTCCCCCTGAAGGGGAAGTCATGGCGACACAGGGCGCGCGAGGCCCGCCGCCCCACGGCGCCGCTTTGGCGCCATTGCGCCGCGTTGCGGGCGCAAATCTCCTGCCGGATGCCGTGTCCCCGAAAACGGACACCGGAGGGGTAGGCTCGGAGGGCAGCGAGCGAGGCGGGGGACGCGCCGGGCTGGTGCCACAAATGTTTGTTATACTAACACAATCACGCGCAGCCGGGCAAAGCCGCTCACCGCCCCGCCAGAAACCGCGAAAACGCCGCCAGCGTGGTGTCGGACACGTGGTGCTCGATGCCCTCGGCGTCCTGTTCGGCGGCTTCGGCGGGCACGCCCACGGCCAGCAGCAGGTCCACCACCACGCGATGCCGCGTGCGCACGCGCGCGGCCAGCGCCTCGCCCGCTTCGGTCAGGAACACGCCGCGATACGGGCGTGCGGTGGCAAGGCCCTCACGCTTCAGGCGGGATATCGCCTTGATGGCGGTGGCGTGAGAGACGCCGAGGCGGCGCGCGATGTCGGTGGGGCGTGCCTCGCCGCCGGTGGCCAGCAGGTCGGCGATCAGTTCGGCGTAATCCTCCAGCAGTGCCGTGGATTGCGCGGTGCGGGTCTTGCCGAAGCGCAGCGCCTGCGTCGGTTCTTCGGGCAGCGCGATCGGGTCGGCCAACTCTGTCTCCATCGCGGCGGCTTGGTTGGGCGTACCGCCGGGCGGGGCGCTTGGCAACATCTTGTGCGCGGTCTTGACGACATCCGCAGCGGAAACCACATCCCCTGCCATGAAGTGTAGCCACGGCTACAATTTCATGTCAGTACTGGCTGGTGAGGTGGTCGGGATGAGCGACACGGCGGTGCGGCTGTCGGCTTCGGAACGGACGGTGCTGGCCGGGCGGGAGGTGCTGAGTGGCAAGCGCCGCGGCCTGCGCGCGCTGCTGCCGTTCGCGGGGCCCGCCGTGATCGCCTCGGTTGCCTATACCGACCCCGGCAATTTCGCCACCAACATCCAGGCCGGTTCGCAATACGGCTACGCGCTGCTGTGGGTGGTGGTGGCGGCGAACGTGATCGCCATGCTGTTCCAGGGCCTGTCGGCCAAGCTGGGCATCATCACCGGCAAAAGCCTTGCCGCGCAGTGCCGGGACCGGTTCCCGCGCCCGCTGGTGCTGGCGATGTGGGTGGTCAGCGAGATTGCCGCGATGGCCACCGATCTGGCCGAGTTTCTCGGGGCCTCACTGGGCCTGTCCTTGCTG
>CAIPHQ010000126.1 GCA_903864895.1 uncultured Rhodospirillales bacterium | reverse complement strand
CGTTGGTAGCAAGCTACTTTCCGCGCGAACCCATCAGCGACCGCTGCCTTGCCATCATCGCGCAGTTTGCAGGTAGCCTCGCCCATGATCCGCCCGCCTGACAGCCTCAGCGATGCCGTCCGCCGCGCCATGCCCGGCGCCGAGCAGCCGCTTGCAGTGCTGCTGGACTCGTTCCTCGACCGATTTTACGAATCGGGTCAAGCCGAACGGCAGGCAATGATCGCCGAGGAACCGCCGCGCACCGGAATCGAGCGCGACGATGCGTATTTGGCGGCAATGGCGGAATACCTTGCCGAACGCTGGGGCCTGCAAGCCCCGGAATGGACGCAATCGGACGGACGGCAGGTGTCTGCGCCATGGTTCGTCGGTAGCATGGGCATCGGGCTGTCCGGCCTGCTGCTGGTGGAAAGCCCCGCCGCCTTCCGCCGCCGCAACATCTTTACCGAGGCCGAGCCGCTGCGCCGTGCCCGGATGCCCGCCCGGCCGCACGGTTGACCCGGCATCGGGATTTGTTCTAATTATGTTCCATTCAATTTGACATCCCGCGAGCCGCAGGCCGTGCGGCAAGTGCGGGAGGTTTCGGCGCGTGGCGGCATTCGGCACTCGCACCACCGGACTCGCCATGATCACCGTGGCCGCCGTGCTCTGGAGCACGGCGGGCCTGTTTGTCCGCGCGCTCGACCTTGATGTCTGGACCATGCTGGGCTGGCGATCGGTGTTCGCTGCCATCTCGCTCGGTGCCATCGTGGTCTACCAGAACCGGGGCGGCACGCTGGCGGCCGTGCGCGGGCTTGGCTGGCCGGGCGTGGCCGCGGTTCCGATCGGCGTGATCTCGATGACCGGTTACGTGGCCTCGCTGAAACTCACCACCGTCGCCAACGTCATGGTCGTCTATGCCACCGTGCCGTTCGTGGCCGCGGGCGTGGCGTTTCTATGGATTGGTGAGCGGGCGGCAAGGCGTGTGCTGGTGGCCAGTGGCATCGCATTGCTGGGCATCATGGTGATGGCCGGGTCGGCCACCCGGATGCAGGACATCGCGGGCAATGCCTGCGCCTTCGTGATGACCGCGTCGTTTGCCGTGCAACTGGTCATGGCGCGGCGCTATCCGGCGCTGCAAATGGCGGCCGTCAACGCGATTGCTGCGTGCATCTGCGCGCTGCTTTGCTGGCCGCTGATGGCGGCCACCATGCCAAGCCCGCTGCAATTTCTGCTACTCGCAGGCTTCGGCGTCACCACCACGGCGCTGGCCTATCTGCTGTTCCTGACCGGCGCGCGGCATATCCCGTCTGGTGAGGCCGGGTTGGTGGGCCTGCTGGATGTGGTGCTCGGCCCGCTCTGGGTGTGGCTGGCGTTCAGTGAGCAACCGGGAGCGGTGGCGCTGGTTGGCGGCGGCCTCGTGCTGGCAGCGGTGCTCTGGTATCTCGCCAGCCAGCATTTCGCCCGGCCCGGCTAGACCGGGTCCAGATCCACCGCCACCGACACGGTGTGGTGCCCGCCACCCAGAATCATGCCGCGCACCGGGCTGATGTCGCCATAATCGCGGCCCCACGCCAGCACCACGTGCTCATCGCGCACCACCAGATCGTTGGTCGGGTCCAGATCCACCCAGCCCAGCCCCGGCCCGAGCCACGCGCCCACCCAGGCATGCGACTGGTCGGCCCCGCGACGGGGCGTAACCCCCGGCGGCGGCTTGGTGCGCAGATAGCCGGACACGTAGCGCGCGGGCAGCCCCAGCGCGCGCAGCCCCGCGATCATCAGATGGGTAAAGTCCTGGCAAACCCCGGCGCGCTGCGCCAGCACGCGGGCGACCGGGGTGGAGATGGTGGTCACCCCGGCGCGGAAAGCGAAATCGCGGCGGATGCGGGCATTCAGGTCCAGCAACCCGGCCAGCACCGGGCGGCCGGGCGGAAAACTGTCCGCCGCGTACCCGCCCGCGCCGGGTTCGGGCGGCAGCATCGGGCTGTCATGCACAAACTCGCTGGCCCGCCACGCATCCCCTGCCCCGTCCCGCGCCGCCCCCGCCACCTGCTCCCACGGCAACGTACGGGCCGGATCGGGAGGGCGCGGAAACAGCACGTCCACCACCGCGTCCAGCGTCACTTCAAAGCGGTCATGCGCGCGGTCCATGAACATCCACGCGACCGGGTTGCCGAAATGATCGAGCCGCGAGGCACTGCGCCCGGGTTCGGGCAGCGCGGCCAGGCTGGACTCAAGCACCGCCTGATACGGCAGCGTGCGCGGCGACAGATGCAGCATGTGGCTGCCCAGATCGACCGGCTCGGCATAGTTGTAGGTGGTGACGTGGCGGACGCGGTATTTCACGCAACCCCCGCCAGCGTGGCCGCTTCGCCATCCCAGCCGAGCGCCTGCGCTGCGGGCAGCAGCGCGAAATAGCGCCGCGTGATGCGGTCCGACAGTGCTGCCAGCGAGGCCGCCAGTTCCTGCAACCGCACCGGCAGTGTTGCCGCCGCCACCGCCTGATCCGGTGCCGCCAGCACGCCGGACACCAGCGCCTCGGCTTCCGCCAGCAACCCGGCGGCCGCCCCGGCCATCATTTCCCGCCCGCCCTGCTCACCGCTGAGTTCATCCAGCAACCCATGCATCGCCGCCAACTGGAACGCCAGCCCGCGCGGATTGCCCTGATCGGCCAGCACAAGGTCCAGCACCGGGGCAGGCTGGATCACGTTCAGGTAGCGGCTGCGATAGGTGATGGCCGAGTCGCACAACTCCAGCACCAGCCGCAGCCCGGTCTCGATGCGTGATGGCGGCTGATCCAGCGCGCTGGCCACTTCCGCTGTCACGATGCCCGCGCGCTCGATGCGCCGCCCCAGGTCCAGAAACAGCCAGCCACCGCCGCGCACCATGTTCTCCGCCGCCATGCCCGCCACGGCAGCGGAGAACCGCTGCACGGCGGCCAGCGCGTGCGCCAGCGAATCAAGGCTGCGCCCGGCGGCGGCGGTTTCCTCCCGCGCGGCGCGCAGAGTGCTGGTGAAAGTGGCGTACATGTCCCCGGTCAGCCGGTCGCGCACGCTTTCCATCAGCCGCGCCACTTCGGCGAACTGCCGCGCAATCGCCCCCCGGTCCCGCCCCTCGCGGCCTTCGCGGACGGTGGCGTGCAGCGTCTCGGCAAGGCTCGCGGGCGAACTGGCACCGGCGGCTTCGGCAGAGATGATCCGCGCATCGACCAGACAGTGCAGCAGCGTCTGCAACTCGGTCACCTCGCGCGGCAGCATGGCCGAGCCGCGCACCGCGCGCGCAATGGCCGCCCGCACGAGACGGGCCGAGCGTTCCAGCCGCTCCACCATACGGCCGAGCCAGTACAGATTGTCGGCCACGCGGCTGGGCAACTCGCCTGCCGTGCGGCGCAGTTGCAGCGGCGGTGCGGCGAAGGCGGGCGGGCCGACGATGGCCGTGCGATCCTCGCTGAGCACCCAGACATCCTTGCAAACGCCGCCTGCGGGCAGCCGCCCGGTGGGGATCTCACCGTCGGCCAGCACACGCGCCATGCCGCCGGGCATCGCCTGCCAGCGTTCGCCGTCATGCACCAGAAACAACCGCAGCACGATCGGCTTGGGTTGCAGTTTTTCGCCATCCAGACAGGGGGCCACGGACGGCGGCGGCATCGCGCGCGCGCAATAGGCCCAGGGCCGCGCGGCCAGCGCCGCAGCGTCCGGTGCGCCGTGTGGCGGGGCGTGGCCGGAATCGAAGGCCGGGCCGATGTCCCACAGCGCACGCTCCCGCGCCACGCGCGCCTGCGCGCCGGCGTCACCCAGCCAGAGCGTCTCGATGCCGGGCAGCAGCAGGTCTTCACCCAGCAGGCGCCGCGCCAGTGCGGGCAGGAACGCTGCCAGCGCCGGGGTTTCCGCCGCTGCACTGCCGGGGTCGTTCACCACCACAACCGCGCCACCGCGCACCGCGTCCAGCAATCCGGGCACGCCCATCAGCCGCCCGCCATCCAGTTCCAGCGGGTCCACCAGCCGCCCGTCGATGCGGCGCAACAGCACATCGACCGGTTGCAGCCCCTTCAGCGTTTTCAGAAACACCGCGCCATTGCGCACCGTCAGGTCGCCGCACTCCACCAGCGCGCAAGACAACTCGCGCGACAAGTACATATGCTCGAACCAGTACGGATCGCCGGTGCCGGGCGTCAGCAGCGCAATGGCCGGGTTGGCACGGCCCGGCATCAGGCGTTGCAGGCTGTCCTGCCAGATGTCGAAAAACGGCCGCAACTGGCGCACCTGCACCGGGCGGAACGCCTCCGGCATCACGCGGGCCAGCAGGCGGCGGTTTTCCCGCGCAGTGCCAAGCCCGGCGGCCCCGCCGGTGCGGTCCGCCAGAACGCGCCAGCGGCCATCCGGCCCGCGAATCAGGTCCGCCGCATAGGAATGCAGCCGGACCGCCGGTTGCAGGTCGTGGCAGGCGCGCAGAAAGGCCGGATTGGCGAATACCAGCGCGGGCGGCAATGCGCCGCCGGCCAGCAGGGTCTGCGGGCCATAGATGTCGGCCAGCACGGCTTCCAGCAGTTGCGCCCGTTGCGCCAACCCGGCCTCCAGTTCGGCAAACTCGGCGGCAGGCAGCGGCAACGGCACCGGGTCGCAGCGCCACATCCGCTCGGCCTCACCGGTGCCGGGCAGGATCGAGGCCACGCCTTCTTCAGCGAAGGCACGGTCAAGCTTGTTGGCGCGGTCGGGCAGCACATCGCCCATCGCGGCATAGGCCCCCAGCAGTCCGCGCCAGTGCGGGCGCAGACCGCCGGCCCCATCCACCATTTCATCCAGCGCCTGCTTGCCCGCCCCCCAGACCGCCCCGGGGCGGCGAGGATCGGGCAGCGGCAGCGCGGGCTGCGTGAGGCTCAGATCAGGCCCCGCCGCGCCAGATTGCGCATCAGCGCCGACGTGCCGAACGTCCAGCGTTCGCAAGCATCGGTGGGGCGGATGCGGTTCACCAGGCGTCCGAGTTTGGGGGAAGATACGGTTACAATATCGCCGGTCTTGTGGGTGAAGCCCTTGCCCGGCGCGTCACGGTCTTCCACCGGGGCGAACATGGTACCCAGATACAGCACCGCGCCATCTGGATAGGCGTGATGCACGTTCAGTAACTGCCCGGCCAAATCGAGAGGGTCGCGTGCAATCCGCGCCATCGACGAACTGCCTTCAAGACGGAAATTGTCCTCACCGGTCACGGTCAAGGACACGGTCATCTGCCGCACGTCATCCAGCGTGAAGCCCGCATCGAAGAAGCGGATGAACGGGCCGACAGCGGCCGAGGACGCATTATCCTTGGCCTTGCTGAGCAGCAGCGCCGAGCGGCCTTCCACGTCGCGCAGGTTCACGTCGTTGCCCAGCGTGGCGCCGGCGACGCGGCCGGCGGAGGACACGGCCAGCACCACTTCCGGCTCGGGGTTGTTCCATGTGGACACGGGATGCACGCCCGCGTCCATGCCGGTGCCCACGGCGGCCATCGGCTGGCACTTGGTGAAAATTTCGGCGTCCGGCCCGATGCCCACTTCCAGATACTGGCTCCATGCCCCCTGCTCGATCAGCACCTGCTTCAGCGCCATCGCCTGTGCGGAGCCGGGCTTGAGCTTGGCGAGGTCGTCGCCCACCACGGCCAGCACCTGCGTGCGAATCGCAGCGGCGGCGGCCAGGTCGCCGCGTGCGCGTTCCTCGATCACCCGCTCCAGCATCGAGATCGGGAAAGTCACGCCGCAGGCCTTCACCGCCTGCAGGTCGTTCGGGGCCAGCAGCCACGGACGCGTGGGGTTGCGCGACTCGGCGGGCGTGTTGGCCAGAATGGCGTCCACGGTGCCAACCGCCTCGCCATGCGTGTGCCGCACTGCGGTGGCCGGATCGGCCGCTTCGCACAGGTCGCGCATTGTGGGGTACGTGGCTGATACGTCGATCAGCACGCCGCCGCGCTCAACCACCACCGCCGGGCCGCCCACATCGGGGCGCCAGACGCGGCCGGCGAGGGCCGCCACCTTGGCATCATCAGGCAAAACGCGGCGGATTGATTCTTGTAACGTCAGCATGTGGCTGGCTTCCCCTTGGCGGCCCCGCGCGAGGCGGCGGAGGGTAGTGCGGCATCCATGGCACGGCAAGCACGCACTGGCGGCGCGCCCCCTGCCGCGCTAAAGCCTACCCTCTGGTTGCAAACGGCTGATGAACCGCCCGGAGTTGCGCGCATGTTGATGTCCTGGCTGATGCTGTCCGGCGCGATCATCATCAGCATGGCGGGCAATACGCTGCTCAAGCTTGGCTCCGCCG
>CAIPHQ010000125.1 GCA_903864895.1 uncultured Rhodospirillales bacterium | reverse complement strand
CTACGTGGATTTTGTTCATGCGGGCGGGCCACAACTGATTGCCGACAATGCCTGCGCGCACTGGTTCGTGCTGGGTGATGCCACGCAGGCGGACTGGCGCGCCCATGACCTGTCCCGCTTTCCGGTACGCGGCGAAGTCTCCGGTCTGCCAGACGCGCAGGGCAGCGGGGCCAATGTGCTGGGCGACCCGCGCGTGGCGTTGACCTGGCTGGCCAATGAACTCTCCGGCCTTGGCATCACGCTGCGCGCCGGGCAGGTGGTGACCACCGGCACCTGCGTGATCCCGATGGCCATTGCGCCGGGCGTGACGGTGCGCGGCGATCTGGGCGTGTTCGGCACGGTCACCGTCGCGATCACCTGATCGCGGCGGCGGCAGCCACCGCAAGGCGGGTTATTCGGCCGGAACCACCTTCGGCTTGCCCTCTTCCAGCCGTTGCAGCAGCGTGAAGAAACTCGGCACGAACAGCACCGCCAGACAGGTGGAGGCGATCATGCCGCTGAACACGCACAGGCCGAGCGACACGCGTGCCGCCGCCCCGGCCCCGGTGGCGGTGACCAGCGGCACCACGCCGAGGATGAAGGCGAACGAGGTCATCAGGATCGGGCGGAAGCGCGCGACGGCGGCTTCAATGGCAGACTCGACGACCGTATGGCCTTCCTTCAGCCGCAACTCCCGCGCCACTTCCACGATCAGGATGGCGTTCTTGGCCCCCAGCGCAATCAGCAGCATCAGCCCGATCTGGGTGTAGAGGTTGTTGGGCAACCCGGCCGCCGCCAGCGCGATGGCAGGCCCCACCAGCGCCAGCGGCACCGCCAGAATGACGCCCAGCGGCGCGATCCAGCTTTCGTACTGCCCGGCAAGGCACAGATAAACCAGCAGAATCGCCAGCCCGAAGGCGTAGATGATCTGATTGCCCGCCGTGACTTCCTGATATGACATGCCGGTCCACTCGAAACCTGAACCCGGCGGCAGCGTGGTTTCGGCGATCTGGTCCATGATCGACACCGCATCGCCGGTGCTGAAGCCTGCCGCAGGCTGCCCCACCACGGCCGACGACAGATACAGGTTGTACAGGCTGATCAGCGACGGCCCCACCTTGTCCTCGATGGTGGCCAGCGCGCCGATGGGGATGGTGCCGCCTTCGCGGTTCTTCACGTTCAGCTTCAGCAGATCCTCGGGATGCGCGCGATACGGTGAATCGGCCTGCACATAGACCTGCAACGTCAGCCCGAACCTGTTGAACTGGTTGACGAAGGTGGAACCGAGATAGGACGACAGGGTCGAGAACACGTCGCCGACCGAGACGTGCAGCGATTCGGCCTTGATGCGGTCCACCTTGACCCGCAACTGCGGCACTTCGGCGCGATACGAGGTGATGGCCCGTGCGATGCCGGACTGGCTGTTGGCCGCCGCCAGCACCGCCTGCGTGGCCTGCTGCATCTTGGCATAGTCGAAACTGCCATCGCGCTGCTGCAACTGCATCTGGAAACCGCCGGAATTGCCGATGCCCTGAATGGGCGGCGGTACCAGCACGAACCCGGTGCCATCGGGCAGTTTGCTGACCTCTGACTGGATGTGCAGCAGGATCGAGCGCAGATCCTGCCCCTTGGCCTTGCCGCGCTCCCCCCAGTCTTTCAGGATCACGTAGGCCAGACCGCCATTGGCCAATGAGGCGCTGTTGTCCAGCACCGAGACGCCGGAAATGGCGATCACGTCCTGCACGCCCGGTGTGGCCTTCGCGATCTCCGTCACGCGCGCGAGGGCTTCGCTGGTGCGGCCCAGGGCTGCGCCATCGGGCAGTTGCACGCCGACCAGCGCAAAACCCTGATCCTCATTGGGGATGAAGGCCGTGGGCAGACGGGCGATGCCCCACACACCCACACCGGCCATGACCAGCGCCAGCACCACCATCTTGGCGCTGTGGCGCACCATGATGTTGATCAGGCTGCGATACTTGCCTTCCAGCCGGTCGTACACCGCGTTGAAGCCGCGATAGAACAGGTTGCGCTGCGCGGGCGGCACCGGCTTGCGCAAGAAACTGGCACATTGCGTGGGCTTGAGCGTGATGGCGTTGACGGCGCTGATCAGCGCGGTGGCGGCAATAACGAGCGCGAACTGCGCGAACATCTTGCCGGTCAGGCCCGGCAGAAACGCCGCCGGGATGAACACCGACATCAGCACCAGCGTGATGCCCATGACCGGGCCAATCAACTCGTCCATCGCCTTCACCGAGGCGTCGTGGTTGGACATGCCGCGTTCAATGTGGCGCGCGACGCCCTCGACGATGACGATGGCATCATCCACCACGATGCCGATGGCAAGCACGATGCCGAACAGCGTGGACAGGTTGACGGTAAAGCCCAGTGCAGCCATGGCGGCGAACGCGCCGATGATGGTGACCGGAATGGTGGTCGCCGGGACCAGCGTGGCGCGCCAGTCTTGCAGGAAGACCAGAATGACGATCAGCACCAGCACGCCGGCTTCGATCAGCGTGGTGTAGACTTCACTGATCGAGGTTTTCACGAACAACGTGGTATCGAACGGCACATGCGCTTCCAGCCCTTGCGGGAAGGCTTTTTCCAGCTCTGCCATCTTGGCCTGTACGCGGCTGGACACATCCAGCGCGTTGGCATCCGGCGTCTGATAGATCGCAATGCCCGCCGCAGGCCGCCCGTTGACGCGGAATTCCTGCGAGTAGGTCTGCGCGCCCAACTCCACCCGTGCCACGTCGCGCAACCGTACCAGCGCCTTGCCGTCCGCGGTGGCCGACTTGATGACGATGTTGCCAAATTCGTCCGGCGTGGACAGCCGCCCGGCGATATCGACCGTGTACTGAAAGTCCTGCCCGGCAGGCACCGGCGGCGTGCCGATCTGCCCGGCGGAGACCTGCTGGCTCTGCTGCTTGACCTTGTCGATCACATCGGACGGAACAAGGTTGTAGCTTTTCAGCTTCTGCGGATCGAGCCAGATGCGCATGGCATATTGGCCGACGCCGAACACGTTGACGTTGCCCACCCCCGGCAACCGCGCCAACTGGTTGACCAGATTGATGGTGGCGTAGTTGCTCATGTACAGGCTGTCGTAGCGATTGTCCGGCGATGTCAGCGTGACGATTTCCAGAATCGCGGTGGACTTCTTCTGCACCACCACGCCTTGCGACTGCACCGGCGGCGGCAGTGAGGCAAGTGCCGCACTGACGCGGTTTTGCACCAGAACCTGCGCGAAGTTCAGATCCGTGCCGATCTCGAACGTGACCGTCAGCGAATACGTGCCGTCCGATGCGCTGGTGGACTGCATGTACAGCATCTTCTCGACGCCGTTGACCTGCAATTCGATGGGCAGCGCCACGGTGTCGATGACGGTCTGCGCGCTGGCACCGGGGTAGCGTGTGGTGACCGAGACGGTGGGTGGCACCACGTTGGGGTATTGTGCAATCGGCAGGCCGAACAACGCCACGCCGCCGATCAGCACGATCACAATGGCCAGAACGTTCGAGAGGACCGGCCGCTCGATAAAGAATTTGGACAGCATATGCGGGGTCCCTCGCCGGCTATTGTGCGGGCGCCGGCGGGATCGTCACCGGCTTGGGTGCCACCTTGCGGCCCGGCACAGCCTGCCCGATGCCAGTAACAATCACCCGTTCTGCGGCCTCAAGCCCGGTCTCCACCACGCGCAGGTCACCGAAGGTCTGCCCCATCGTGACCTTGCGCTGTTCCACGGTATCGTCCTTGCCCAGTACCAGCACGTACTGGCCTTCCTGATTGGTGCCCACCACGCGGCTTGGCACCAGCAGGGCCGCGCGCGGCGTGAACTGGATCGGCAGGCGGACGCGGGTGAAAAACCCCGGCAGCAAGGCGCGGCTCGGGTTGTCCATCAGGGCACGCACGGTG
>CAIPHQ010000124.1 GCA_903864895.1 uncultured Rhodospirillales bacterium | reverse complement strand
GCACATCCCCCGACGTCGGGCGCTGAAACCCGCTGAGCACATTCACCAGCGTGGTCTTGCCCGCGCCGTTCGGCCCGATCAGCCCGAGGATTTCGCCCCCGGGCAGATCCAGCGACACATCCGCCAGCGCCACGATGCCGCCGAATGCCACCGACACGCCGATGGCTTGCAGGCTGTGCGGCATCGCGGCCTGCGCCGCTCAGTAGGAAACCAGCTTGGCGGAATCGACCTTGTAGCGGCCCACCACATGGAACTTGCCGCCCTCGGCCATCAGGATCGACATCGGGCGCTGCACCTGAATGTGCAGGTCGTGCGTGTAGGTGGTCGGCCCGATCACCAGATTCTCGCCGTTGAACGTCTCCAGTGCCGCAGCAATCTTGGCCGGGTCGAGGCTGCCCGCCTTTTCCGCGCCGCGCGCAAAGGCTTCCACCGCCGCGTAGCCGCGCAGCGCGTAGGACACATCGGCACGGCTGCCGTATTTGGCCTTGTAGCGGTCAAAGAACGCATTCACGCCCGCCACCGGGTCGTCGCCGTACACCGAGCCGTAGTTGACCACATAGAAGTTGGACAGGTCGGGCACGCTGCCCAGCCAGTAGTCGCCGTCCATCGATTCGCCGGTGGCGATGGCCGCAGTGATCCCGGCGGCGCGCAACTGCCGGATGGCGGAAGGCCCGCCCGGCGCGTAGGAGCACAGCACGATCAGGTCCGGCTTCTGCGCCAGCCCCAGAATGCGGGTGCGCTGCGTGGCGATGGAGGCGTCACCGTTCAGGAACGTATCCTGCCCCAGCAGCGCCGGGGCGCCGGCAATTTCCTTCCAGTGCGCGGCGAAACTGCCGCACAGGCTCTTGGTGTAGCTGATGGTGTTGTCCAGCAGCACATAGGCGGTCTTCCAGTGCTGCGTGTTCAGCGCCCATTCCGCCAGCAGCGCGCCCTGCGCCTGTGCGGCGTTGGAGGTGGAGAACGCCAGATTGCCGATGCCCTGCACGCCGAATTTCGGGTCTGACGCGCCGGAGAACACCAGCACGCCCTTCTGCTGGGCAATGAACGCGCCGGGTGCGCCGAAGTCGAAGTCGCTGGGCACCAGAATGGCCTTGGCGCCCTTGGCGATCACTTCCACCGCGCCATCGGCACCCAAAGGCGGCTCTGACTTGGTGTCGAACTCGGCCAGTTCGATCTTGCTGCCGAGTACGCCGCCCTTGGCGTTGATTTCATCCACCGCGAGCTTGGCCCCCTTCACGGTGGCCGCGTCGATGGGGGCGAACCAGCCGGAGGTGGGCATCACCAGCCCGAAGACCACCGGGTCTGCCGCCTGTGCCGCGGCCACGCCGAGGCCGAGAGTGACAGCCAGCACGGCGCTCGCCATGCGGTTCCAACGCTTCGCCATGCCAGAATTCCCCCAATTGTTGTTCGCGCACCGTGCCGCTGCCCATCTTCGCGCGGCGGATCGGGCGGGATAGTCTCATGCGCACAGCGAATTTCAACGTCAAACTTCCCTGGCCCGCCAGCCGGGTGAACCAAAGGAAACCCGCCATGTCCGACCCAGCCGAGTCCGGCCCGCCCAACCCCACCGTGGATGCCGCCAACCTGCGGGAGATCGCACCGGGCGTGTTCGTCATCCCCGACCGCCGGGTGCCGCTGGTGCCCAATATCGGCATCATCGTCGGGCGCGATGCGGCGCTGGTGGTGGATTGCGGCATGGGGCCGGCCAACGGTGCCACCGTGCTGGAAGCCGCGCGGCGGGTGGCGGGCGGGCGGCAGTTGCTGCTGACGATCACGCATTTCCACCCCGAGCACGGCTTCGGCGCGCAGGCGTTCCGCCCCGAGGCGGCCATTATCTACAACCGCGCCCAGCGGGACGATCTGCGCGCCAAGGGCCAGCCGTATCTGGACATGTTCCGGGGCTTCCACGCGGGCACCGCCGCCGCGCTGGACGGCACCGTGCTGGTGGACCCGCACGCGGTGTATGATGGTGCATCGGCCGAGATCGACCTTGGCGGGCGGCGCGTGGAACTGCGCACCTTTGGCCGCGCGCATACCAACGGCGACCAGATCATCTGGCTGCCGGAGGAGCGGATTCTGTTCACCGGCGATCTGGCCGAGGAGCGGATTTTCCCGATCTTCCCGTGGTTCCCGCCCGAAGACATGGACATTGACGGCGCCAACTGGGCTGCCGTGCTGCAAGCCTGTGCCGATTTGAACCCGGCGACCGTGGTGCCCGGCCACGGTGATGTGGGCGGGGCCGAGATTCTGGCCGCCGTGCGCGGCTACATGCTGGCGCTGGCCGCCAGCGTGGCCAAATTGCGCCGGGATGGCCAGGACGCCGATGCCATTGTGGCGGCGCTGGAACCCGGTGTGCGGGCGCAGTATCCGGGCTGGGAGTCGCCCGAGTGGATCGGCTTTGCCATCCGCTACTACGCCAGCCTCGGCTAGGCGGCGGGCCGCAGGTCGATCATTCCGGTCTTGCCGGTCCAGTCATGGCCGCGCAGCAGGAAGATCGGCCGTGCGGCGAGTTGCGTGTTCAGATGCTGCGTGCCGGGGCGGACATGGCCCCGGTCGTAATGCGATGTGGCGGGCATGTAGCGGATGGCGAACGCCGCGCGGCGGTGCGCGGAGTGGTTGGGGTCTGACCCGTGCACCAGAAACACGTCGTGCAAGGACATGCCGCCTGCGGGCAGCGTGTCGTACTCGGCTTTCGCCAGGTCGATGTGTTCGGGCAGCAACTCGGCGTTCAGTGCCTTGTCCTCGTCGCTGGTATCGGCGTGCGGCAGCAATTCGCGGGTGCGCTGGCTGCCGGAAATGAAGCGCATTGCGCCGTTTTCCACCGTCACGT
>CAIPHQ010000123.1 GCA_903864895.1 uncultured Rhodospirillales bacterium | reverse complement strand
TAATGAACCCCCTCGCGCGCGGCGTCTTCGAGCACCGCATAGGTATAGGCCATCATGCTGCACTCGATCGTGCCCAGCATGAGCGTCATCAGGATCATGAAGCTAAGTGCGGCCTCGATCATTACTGCGCCTTGCTCGCCGCGCCGTAAGCGCCGCAACACGCTCTTCAGCTTCGACACGCGGCCTGCAGCGCCGGAAACGGTTTCGCTTTGAAGTTGCGCCATCATTAGTCCATTGCTCGCATCGATACTGACCGATGGAAGTTCAGGCTCGGCAGCAGCGTCACGCTGAACACGGAAAGCGGTATCGGCGGTTGAACGGTATACGTTACATCCACGCGATGCAGAACGAACCGCGGTGCTTCCGGGTCCGCCGCTGGCGTATACGTGTTTGATCCCTGCGTCACGCCGTTCAAGTAGCTGGTGCACTTGGCCAGGTTGGACGCGATGCCATTCGCCTTGGTGCAGACTTCCACCGTGGTCGTCGTCGAAGAACTCTTCAGACCGGTCAGGTCGGCCAGCGCCAATGCTCCCACGGTCGTAACAGTAGAGGTCGGTCCCGCAGCCGGAACGCCGGATTGTGCCGGCCCCTGATATCCGAGGATGGAGTACTGTGCGGCATTGCGCGCCGAAGACGTGATGTTCGCCGCCGCGATGAAAAAATAGCCAAAGTCGATTGCGTAGGCAATCAGGAGAGTAAACAGCGGAACCATCACCGCGATCTCAACCAGGCTCTGCCCGGATTTATCCTTAAACAGCTTTCGCCCAATACCGCTCTGCCGAATTGTCCTGTAAAGTGCCATAGCTGCCCGGAATTGACCAGAGGTCTACCTTGAGCTTAATCCATCGACGTGCAGAATTGACTATCCAGACCGGCCATCAGGAAGCGCGAGGCGTGACTTAAGTCATGGACGAATCAACCCCTTCCACCTCGGCAACCGCCCCTTCCCGCTCATCGGCCGACACCAGCATGTTGGCATTTGCGCTCTGTCTCATCGCCGCGTTTGTCTTGTTCAGCGTTCCCGTCTCAATGGCAGACCCTGACCTGTGGTGGCATCTGCGCGACGCTCAGATCCAGCTCTCCACCCACTCCTTCCTCACGCACGACCTGTACTCCTTCACCGCCACGGGCTCCGCATGGATGAACCACGAGTGGCTGGCTGAGCTGCCGTTCTACGCCGGGTTTCATCTGCTCGGCTACAAGGGCGTCTATTTCGTCACGCTGCTTACCATCGAAGCTCTGTTTATCGGCCTGTTTTATTTCATTTATCAGCAATGCCGCGCAATCGTCCCGGCATTATTTGGGACAAT
Organism: uncultured Rhodospirillales bacterium; assembly: GCA_903864895.1. Taxonomy (GTDB): domain Bacteria; phylum Pseudomonadota; class Alphaproteobacteria; order Acetobacterales; family Acetobacteraceae; genus CAIPHQ01. Next base: position 337 of record CAIPHQ010000123.1, on the reverse strand, counting down.
ATTTGCCGTCTTACTTTCCACCGTATCTTTCGGCCCCAGGACGCTGTTGTTCGGTTGGCTTCTCCTGGTCGTAGAGTTACTCATTCTGTCCCGGTCCAAGCGGCAGCAAAGCGCCATCTGGGCCATGCCACTTTTATTCGTCGTCTGGGTCAACACCCACGGCTCATGGTTGATAGGCATCGTCGTATTTTCCTTGTTTGTCGCCTGCGGCCTCGTTAGCGTGTCGGCTGGCTGTATCGAGAATGAGGCCGTCCCACCAGAGCATAGGAAACGCCTTATCCTTAGCTGGCTCACCAGCATCGCCGCGCTCTTTCTGAATCCCTATGGTTGGCGGCTG
>CAIPHQ010000122.1 GCA_903864895.1 uncultured Rhodospirillales bacterium | reverse complement strand
TGCGTGGGGCGGATGCCGAACAGGCCGCAATAGCTGGCTGGAATCCTCACCGAGCCGCCGGTGTCCGAGCCGAGCGAGATGTCTGCCAGCCCAGCCGCCACCGCCGCTGCCGAGCCGCAGCTTGACCCGCCGGGGAAGCGGGCAGGGGCGCGCGGGTTCAGTGGCGTACCGTGCCAGATGTTTTCGCCGCTCAGGCCGAAGGCCAGTTCAACCGTTTTTGTCTTGCCGGCAAGTTCCGCGCCTGCCGCCAGCAATGCAGCCACAGTCGGCGCGGTCGCCAGCGGCAGGCCGTGCGAGGCCGCCCAGTCCGGCGCGCCGCAGGTTGTCGGCCATCCGGCAATATCGAACAGGTCCTTGACTGCCAGCCGCAGGCCGCTCAACACGCCGCCGGCCGTCCCGGCGCGCATCGCGCGGGGGCCAGGGACGAACGCGCCGGCCGGATCACTTTGATGTTCCATCGCGTCCGCTCCTGTGTTACGGCACCGAGCCTGCTGCCAGAATGAGGCGCTGAAAAGGGTCCATTTCTTGGCTGCGCATGACAGCCACCTTCAGATACCGCTGCGGATGCGGGGTATGCTAGAGCGTGGCGGAGGCGGTTCACACGGGGATGGACCGGTACGGCGTGTTGCACACGCTGGCAATTTTTAGTGGCCATATTCGGCAAGACGGTGCGGCCACGGGCCGTGGCTGGCGCGCTGTCCCGCGATGGAGGTTTGACACTGTGACGTCCGACATACCGGAAACGGACCCCAAGGAAGCCGCTGCTGCCGAACGCAACGCCATCAGCGAGGCGCTGGAAAGCCGCCTGATGGCCATCGAGGCAGCGGCGCGGTTCCATCATGTGGAACTGGACCGCGACGAATTGCGTATCCCCAAGGGCGGTGCGCCGTCCCCGGCGGCTCTGGTGGTCTGGGTGCGGGATGGCGGGCTGTGGTGCCGCGCGGTGCGGATGCGGTTCTCCCAGTTGCTGAAGCTGGAAGTGTCCTCGCCGGTGATCCTGCTGCTGCGCGACGGCAGTGCGGCGATCCTGACCACCGTGGATCCGGCCCGCAATATCATCTGGGTGAAAGACCCGCGCGCGGCGTCCGGCGATCCGCCGGTGGCGGTGGACGAGTTGCGCCTGTCGCAGGTCTGGGGCGGCGAGACGCTGCTGCTGCGCGCCGAGCGCGAAGTGACCGACGACAACGCGCCGTTCACGGTGGGCTGGGTCGGACAGCAGGTGCGCCGCGAAAGCGTGCTGATGCGCGAAGTGTTCATCGCGGCGTTCGCGATGTCGCTGCTGCAACTGATCCCGCCGATCATGGTCATGACGGTGCTGGACCGCATCCTGACCTATCAGAGCCTGTCCACGCTGGCGCTGGTCAGCATGTTCTTCGGCATGGCGCTGATTTATGAAACGATTCTGGGCTATGTGCGGCGCAAGCTGACCTACATCGTCGGCGCGCGGGTGGATGCCCGCATCACGCTGCACGTATTCAAGCGCCTGTTGCGCCTGCCGCTGGACTATTTCGAGCGGCAACAGGCTGGTGTGATCATCTACCGGATCAATCAGGTCAACAAGATCCGCGAATTCCTCACCGGCAAGCTGTTGAGCACCATGCTCGACTCGGTGTCGTTGATCATCCTGATTCCAGTGATCTTCATTCTGGAGCCGACGCTGGCGTGGGTGACACTGGTGCTGGCAGGGTTGGTCGGCGTGGTGATCGTGGCCTTCCTGGGGCCGGTCAGCCGTGCCATCGGCCGGTGGAGCGCCTCGGAAACCGCGAAAAGCTCGGTGCTGGTGGAAACGCTGTACGGTATCCGCACGGTGAAGTCGCTGGCACTTGAACCGCAGCAGCGCGACATCTGGGACCGGCGCACCGCAACCTCCGTGCAGTTGAAGCTCGAAGCCTCGGAAATGGCCAACTGGCCGCAAACCCTGGTCACGCCGCTGGAAGGCGTGATGGGCCGTGGCGTTGTGCTGTTCGGCGCGTTTCTGGCCATCGAAGTGCCCGGCTCGATCGATCCCGGCCTGCTGATTGCCTTCATGATGATCTCCGGCCGTGTGGCGCAACCGCTGATCGGCATCGCCAAGATCATGGAAGACTTGCAGGAGGTCCGCATCGCGGTGGGTCTGGTGCAGTCGGTCATCAACCAGCCGCCCGAGTCGGTGAACCCGAACGCCGGTTTGCGGCCGAGATTCGAAGGCACGGTCGAGTACAACAAGGTCAACTACACCTATCCGGGCGGCAAGACGCGCGCGCTGGACGGGGTAAGCTTTGAAGTCCCGGCCGGCACCATGCTGGGGCTGGTGGGCCGCTCGGGCTCGGGCAAGTCCACCATCACCCGCCTGTTGCAGGGCATCACGCGCGACTACGAAGGCTTCGTGAAGCTGGACGGCAATGACCTGCGCGAGATCAACCTGTCGCACATGCGCCGCGCCTTCGGCGTGGTGTTGCAGGAAAACTTCCTGTTCCGCGGCACGGTGCGCGAGAACATCATTGCGGGCCGCCCCGGCCTGACGCTGACCGATGCGGTACGCGCCGCCCGTCTGGCCGGTGCCGAAGAATTCATCGAGCGGATGCCGAACGGCTACGAGACCTGGATTGAGGAAGGCTCGCCCAACCTGTCGGGCGGCCAGCGCCAGCGTCTGGCCATTGCGCGCGCGGTGATCCACGACCCGCGCCTGCTGATTCTGGACGAGGCCACCTCGGCGCTCGACCCGGAATCGGAAGCGCTGGTGAACGCCAACCTGACCCGGCTGGGCAAGGGGCGCACCATGGTGATCGTGTCGCACCGCCTGACCTCGCTGACCGATTGCGACCAGATCCTCGTCATGGATCGCGGCAAGGTGCTGGATATGGCCCCGCATCTGGTGCTGGTGGAGCGGTGTTCGGTGTATCGCCAGTTGTGGTTGCAGCAGAACCGGCATCTGGAAAGTGCAGCCGCGCGGGCCGGGGTTGCGGTTCCGGTGCTGGCACAGGGAGCCTGAGCCATGGCCAAGAATCTCGCCCGTTCGGGCACAGCCGCCGCCGTGCCGGTGCCGGCCACCACCGCCGACGAAGCGGCCTCCGCCACGGCGGTGCTGGAATTCCAGTCGCCGACGCTGACGCTGATCTCCGCCCCGGCCCCGCTGTCGGCGCGGCTGACCAATGTGGCGGTGTCCAGCTTCGTCATCCTCAGCGTGGTGCTGTTCGCAGTGGTGCCGATTGACCGCACGGTCAGCACCACGGGCGTCATGCTGGCCTCGTCGCCGGATATCATCATCCAGCCGTACGAGCAGGCCATCGTCCGCAAGATCCACGTCAAGGACGGGCAGCAGGTCAAGAAAGGCGACCTGCTGGTCGATCTGGACCCCACCAATGCCGCCAGTGACGCGCAGGCAACCGCCGCCCAGCGCGCAAGTCTTGCGGTACAGGTGGCGCGGCTGAAGGCCGAACTGGCCGACAAGCCGTATTTCAGCGATGGCACCCAGTACGGCCAGCTGGAAGAAATGGCGTATCTGCAGCGCCATCAGCAGTTTGTCAGCCAGATGGACGACTACAACCAGCGCATCGCCAGCCTGCAGGCCAAGGTGCAGATCGCACAGAGCGACATCGCCGGCTACACCGCCCGCCTTGAGGGCCTCAAGACGGTTGAGGACATCCGGCGGGATCTGGAGCGGATGCAGGTTGGCAGCCGCCTGAACACGCTGTCGGCCACAGACCAGCGCAAGCAGATCGAACAGAGTCTGGCCGTGGCCAAGCACACGTTCGAAGGCGCGCAGAAAGACCTCGCCTCCATGATTTCCCAGCGCGATGCATGGAAAGGCCAGTGGTATTCCGAGACGCAATCGCTGGAAGGCCAGCAGGAGCGTCTGCTGTCCGACATGGAAGGGCAGAGCACCAAGAACGCGATGCGCCATGAACTGGTGCAGTTGCGCGCGCAGGCCGACGCAGTGGTCACCAACGTGTCACGCGTGGCGCCGGGCACGGTGCTGTCGGGCGGGGTGCAGTTGATGACCACAGTGGCCATCGACTCGCCGCTGGAAGTCTCCGCCCTTGTGGACGGCAGCGATTCCGGCTTTGTGTCGGTGGGCGATACCGCGTCGATCAAGTTCGATACGTTGCCGTATTTCCGCTACGGCTTCGGCATCGGCCACGTCACCAAGATCAGCGCCGACAGCTTTACCGACCCGACGCTGGGCCAAAGCAGCGCGCAGAGCACGCAGCCGACCATCTCCACGCTGGCACCGCAGAACACCGGTACTGCGCCGGTGTATTACTACCGCGCGTTCGTCACCATTGACCGCCTGCAACTGAAGCACCCGCCGGAATCATTCAAGCTGATGCCCGGCATGCCGTTGCAGGTGGATATCAAGGTCGGGGAGCGGACCATTCTGCAATACATGCTCGACAAGATGGTGCCGTTCCTGGTCGAGGGCATGCGCGAACCGACATGACCGGCGCAGGGCAAGTGCGGCGCGCCGCAGGGCGTGCCGCTTTTGGAGGGGGCTGAACAAGGTGGCGGCATTGCTGGACAAGGTCTCCGGCTGGACATCGCCGGCGGCAGCGCTGAAGCGGGCGAAGAAACTGGTCGAGGACGGCAAGCGGGCCGAAGCCTTCCCGTTGCTGGCCAAGGCCGCCAACGCCGAGATTGCCGAGGCCGAATATCTGGTTGGCCGGGCCTATCTGGAATCGGCGGGCGTGCCGGGCAGCCCCGCCGAGGCGGCGCGCTGGCTGGAGCGTGCGGCGGGGCGCGGCTACACCGAAGCGCAGTCCCTGCTTGCCGCGCTGTACATGCACGGCGTGTCCGGCATTCATGTGCCGGGCATGGGGGGCGCGCCCGGCGCGCTGTTCAGTGCCGCCGGGGCAGTGCAGCCGGATTTCAATCTGGCGCTGCACTGGGCGCGCCGCGCAGCCGAAGCGGGGTCGGCCGACGGTCAGGCGCTGATGGGCTATATCCTGACCTCCGGCCCCGAAGCGCTGCGCAATCTGGATGAAGCGCAGGCATGGTACCGCAAGGCGGCGGAAGCCAACTCCCCGCAGGGGCGGCTTGGCTACGCGATGGCGCTGCTGCGCAAGGCCAAGACGGACAATGATCACATCGAAGGTGCCGCCGAGATGGCGCGCGCCGCCGAATCCGGGCTAGGCACCGCGCAATATCTGATGGGCGCGCTGTACGATCAGGGGCAGGGCGTGCCGAAGGATCCGGTGCGCGCCGTGGATTTGTACCGGCAGGCCGCTGAAAAAGGCGTCCGCTCGGCACAGGCACGATATGGCATGGCGCTGCTGCAAGGCCGTGGCGTGGAACGCGACCTGCAGGACGGTGAATCTTGGCTGCGCCGGGCGGCGCTGGCGGGCGACCCGGAATCGGCAGCGGTGGTGGGCGACCTGTACGCACGCGGCGGCGAGTTGCCGCCCAACCATGTCGAGGCGGCGCAGTGGTTCCGCCGCGCGGCCGAAGCCGGGCATGGCGGCGCGGCGCGGACGCTGGGCGTGATGCACATGTCGGGTGCCGGGGTGCCGCGCGACCCGCAGGAAGCCGCGCGGTGGTTTCGCATCTCGGGCGAGGCCGGTGAGATTCAGGCGCGCTACGACCTCGCGGCCCTGGTGTTGCAGGGCAAGGGCGACCCGGAAGACCCGGCGCGGGTGCGGGCCTGGTTCGAGCAGGCGGCCACTGCGGGGGATCTGGTGGCCGCGTATAATCTGGGCATTTGCCTCGCTGAAGGTGTGGGCACGGAGCGGGATGACCGCGCGGCTGCACAATGGCTGCGCCGGGCGGCGGAGGGTGTGGTCAGCGCCCAGTACTGGTACGGCCGGATGCTGACCGATGGCCGCGGTGTGGAGCAGAACGCCGAGGAAGGCCGCCTGTGGATCGCTCGGGCAGCAGCGGCGGGCATGGCCGATTCGCAGGTGGCGCTGGCGGAAATGCTTGTGAACGGTCGCGGCGGCAAGCGTGACCATGCCGAGGCGCTGGAGTGGTTCCAGCGCGCGGCCAAGAATGGCCATGTCGGCGGCATGTTCGCGCTGGGCGCGATGTATGGCGGTGGACACGATATTCCGTGGGACCGGCCGGCCGCCGAGCAATGGTTCCGCGCCGCCGCCGAACGCGGCCACGCCGCCGCGCAAATGATGCTGGGGCGCTATCTGGCACGCGGTCTGGGTGGCGCGGTGGACATCGAACAGGCGCGGATATGGTCGCAGCGCGCCGTGGCGCAGGGTGTGCGGGAGGCGCAGGCGGATCTGGACGCCTTGCCGCCACCGCAGATCCCCGAGTCGGTGGCGGGCGGCGGCGCAGCGGTGCGCGTTGCGCTGCGCTGACCGAAGGGACACCGAACCCCCGCGATGAACCTCAGGACGCCGCCGGCCCCGGCGGTCAAGACCCGTGCCGAACTGGAAAGCGAGCAGGCGCAAGACGCGCTGCGGCGCGGCGAGGATCTGCTGGCGCAGGGTGACGCCGCAGCCGCCCTGCGCTGGCTGGACCGGGCGCAGCGCATCGCCGGAGATGATGCCACGGTGGCGCTGGCGCGCGGGCGGGCGTTGCTGGCGCTGGGCGATCCGGCGGCGGAAGCCGCGTTGCAACGTGTTGCCGCCGAACAGAACGTGCGTGAGGTGTGGCTGGGTCTGGCGCTGGCACGCACCCGCACTGCCGATTGGCCGGGGGCCGCCGAGGCGCTGGGCATGGCGCTCAGCGGGCACGCGCTGCCGCCGGGTGAGTCGCTGTTCGGCGCGGCCGGCAGGATCGCGCAAGCTGCCGGGGCTGCCGGGTGGTGCGGCCTGTATGGCGATGGCAGGCTTGTGCTGCGCCCGGTGGCGGAAGCGGCCGAACTGGAGATCCGCGCCGATGGCCGCAGGCTGCGCGGCGGCCGCGCGCCGGACAATGCGGCCGAGATCACCGTGACCACCCGGGGGCGGGCCTTGCTGGGCAGCCCGATTCAGTGTGCGCGCATTCGCAAGGTCGAAGGCTTCGTGGCGGTGCGTGATGGCGGGCTGGAAGGCTGGGCCTGGCTGCCCGGAGACCCGGACCGCGATCCGCCGGTTGCCATCGTGGCACTGAATGGCGGCGGCCGGCTGGATGTTGTGGCCAGCGATGTTTCCATGCGCGTGCTGCGCCCGCTCACGCGGCCCCGCCGGTTCAGCGTGCCCGCCGCAGCGCTGGCCGCCATGCCCGGCCCGCTGCGGGTGACCGGCCCGGACGGGCGCGACCTGACCGGCAGCCCGCTGGATCCGGGGCAGGAAATCCGTGCGGCAGCGGCGGCAGCGGCTGCGGTCGCGCAGGCCTTGCCGGTGCTGGGGCGGCGCCCGCGTCAGGACGTGCCTTGGTTGCCAATGCCAGCCAGCCTGTCTGCTGCGCCTGCCTGCGCGCCGCGTGAGCCGCGCCGGGCGGTGGCCGTGGTGGTGCCAGTGTATCGCGGGCTGGACCTGACGATGGCGTGCCTGCGCGCGGTGTTCGCCACCACGCCCAAAGGCACCGATGTGATCGTGATCGACGATGCCACTCCCGAACCGGCGCTGCGTGATGCTGTCGCTGCGCTGGCCGAGGCCGGGCGCGTGCGGCTGATTCGCCACCGGCGCAATCTGGGCTTCCCGGCAGCGGCCAATGCCGGGCTGCGTGCGGCGGCGGCCTTGGCAGGCGGGCCGGACGTGCTGCTGCTGAACAGTGACACACTGCCCGCGCCGGGCTGGCTCGCCCGGTTGCGCGCAGTGGCGCATGGCGCGGCAGATATAGGCACCGCCTGCCCGCTGAGCAACGACGCCAGCATTCTGAGCTACCCTGATCCGGTGAAACCGGCCAAGCCGCCGCCGGCGGATGAACTGGCGCAGATCGGCAAGCGCGCTGGCAAAGCGCTGGGCGATACCTGCGTCGATCTGCCCACTGCGGTGGGGTTCTGCATGTATATCCGCCGCGAATGTCTGCTGGAGACGGGGCTGCTGCG
>CAIPHQ010000121.1 GCA_903864895.1 uncultured Rhodospirillales bacterium | reverse complement strand
TCAACTTTGCGTGAGGTGGCAAGATCACACAGACGCGGTTGACGGAAGATTATCCAGCACCGCCATGATTTCGGCGGTCACCGCATCCATCTCCGCCATGCCATCGACGGCATGCAGCAATCCCAGTTTGGCATAATGGGGCACAATCGGCGCTGTCTGGCGCTCGTAGGCATCCAGACGGGCCGCCACCGTCTCACGCTTGTCATCAGCACGCCGGGTGAACTCATGCCCGCCGCACACGTCACAGGTGCCATCGGCCGCCGGGCGCTTGAAGCTGTCGTGGTAGCCGGCGCCGCATTTGGCGCAGGTGAACCGCCCGCCAATCCGCTCAACCAGCGCCGCCGCATCCACCCGCAGTTCCAGCACCGCATCCAGGCGCAGACCGCGTGACAAAAGCATATCGTCCAGCGCCACCGCCTGCGGTTCCGTGCGTGGGAACCCGTCCAGAATGAAACCGGCCGCGCAATCCGGACGCGTGATGCGGTTGCCCAGCATCCGCACCAGAATATCGTCGGACACCAGTTGCCCGGCCTCCATCACCGCCTTGGCCTGCAGACCGACTTCACTGCCCGCCGCCACTTCCGCGCGCAGCATGTCGCCGGTGGAGATCTGCACGATCCCGAAGCGGTCCTGCAGCCGTTTGGCCTGCGTGCCTTTTCCCGCGCCAGGCGGGCCGAGGAAAATCAGATTCACCGGCCGCGCCCTTTCACCTTCGCCTTCTTGATCAGCCCCTCATACTGGTGTGCCAGCAGGTGGGACTGAACTTGCGTCACCGTGTCCATCGTGACCGACACCACGATCATGATGCTGGTGCCGCCGAAGTAGAACGGCACGCCGTAATTGCTGATCAGCACTTCCGGCAGCAGGCACACGATGCACAGATAGATCGCACCGATCGTGGTCAGCCGGGTGAGCACGTAATCGAAGTAGTCGGCGGTGTTGCTGCCGGGCCGGATGCCGGGGATGAAGCCGCCGTATTTCTTCAGGTTGTCCGCGGTCTCCTGCGGGTTGAACACCACGGCGGTGTAGAAGTAGCTGAAGAAGATGATCATGGCGGCATAAACAGCCAGGTACAGGGGCTGGCCATGCGACAGGGCGTTGCCGATGGTGGCCATGATGCCACCCCCACCAAAGCCCGAAATGGTGGCCGGGATCAGCAGGATGGAACTGGCGAAGATCGGCGGGATCACGCCCGAGGTGTTGATCTTCATCGGCATGTGCGTGGAATCGCCGCCGAACTGGCGCTGGCCGACCTGCCGCTTGGGATACTGGATCACGATGCGGCGCTGGGCGCGCTCGACGAACACGATGAACGCTACCACCGCGACCGCGATGACAAGGAAGCCGAGGATGAACACCGGGCTGAGCGCGCCGGTGCGGCCAAGTTCGAGCAGCGAGGCCAAGGCATGCGGCACGTTGGCGACGATGCCGGAGAAGATGATGAGGCTGGTGCCGTTGCCGATACCACGCGCGGTGATCTGCTCACCCAGCCACATCAGGAACATGGTGCCGCCGACCAGCGTGACGACGCAGGACAGCCGGAAGAAGGATCCGGGGTCGATGACTGCCGCCCCGAAACTGCCGTGCATCGACTCCAGTCCCACGGCAATACCGTAGGACTGGAACATTGCGATCAGCACGGTCAGGTAGCGGGTGTACTGGTTCAGCTTCTTGCGGCCGCTCTCACCCTCTTTCTTCAGGGTCTCCAGCGACGGGATCGCGGCCGACATCAACTGGATGATGATGCTGGCGCTGATGTAGGGCATGATGTTCAGCGCAAACACGGTCATGCGGCCCAGCGCACCGCCGCTGAACATGTCGAACATGCCCAGAATGCCGCCGCCGCCCCGGCTTTGCAGCATTTCACCCAGCACCGAGGCATCAACGCCCGGCAACGGAATGTAGGTTCCCAGCCGGTACACCAGCAAGGCGCCCAGCGTGAACCAGATGCGCTTCTTGAGTTCCGTGGCCTTGGAGAGGGTTCCAAGACTGAGATTGGCAGCAAGCTGCTCGGCGGCCGAAGCCATGCGCTACTCCGTTCGCGTCCGCTGACGCCCGCTAATCATGGGAACGGCGCCTTCTGGTTGCCAGAGCTGGTTCCCCCAGTGCTGGTTCCCATGGGCGCCGTTCATCACATTCCTGCCTCGGCTGAGGCGTGCCCGGCGGCAATCTGCCGCCGCGCGGCCCCGCAACGCAAGCCCTGCCGGTTAGGCGGCCGGGGCTTCGCGCTTGGCCACAGTCGTGGTGACAGTGCCGCCGGCCTGTTCCACCGCCGCAATCGCCGCCGCCGAAGCGCCGGAGACCGTGATGGTGATGGCCTTGCCGATTTCGCCGTCTGCCAGCAGCCGCACGCCGACAACCTTGCCGCCGCGCACCAGACCCGCTGCCCGCAGCGTGTCCTCGGTGATCGGCGCGGTGCCGTCGATGCGCCCCGACTCGATGGCAGCTGCCACCGCGCCGACGTTCACCGCCGCATATTCCTTGCGGAAAATGTTGTTGAAGCCACGCTTCGGCAGGCGCCGGTAGATCGGCAGCTGGCCGCCTTCAAAGCCATTCAGCGCCACGCCTTCGCGCGCCTTCTGACCCTTCACGCCCTTGCCGGAGGTCTTGCCCTTGCCGGAGCCGATGCCACGGCCGAGCCGCTTGGACTTCAGGCGCGAACCAGCATTGTCGCGCAGATCGTTGAGCTTCATCGCCATCCCCTTCCGTCCCGGTCCGCAGCGCGGATCAGGACAGCTCCTCCACCTTCACCAGGTGGGCAACCTTGCGGATCATCCCGCGCACCGAGGGAGTATCTTCCAGCTCACGGGTGCGGCGGATCTTGTTCAGGCCGAGGCCAATCAGAGTCTCCTTCTGGCCCGGCTTGCGGCCGGCGACCGAGGCGATCTGGGTGACCCGGACCTTCTTGTCAGTGTTCTCAGGCATCGGCGCCCTCCTGCGCGGCGGCCGGGGTGCTCTCGCGCTTGCCCAGCAGATCCGACACTTTCTTGCCACGGCGGCTGGCCACCGAGCGGGGGCTGGCGCAGCGCTGCAACGCGTCGAACGTCGCCTTGACCATGTTATGCGGGTTCCGGCTGCCGAGGCTTTTGGCCACGACGTCGCCAATCCCCAGCGTCTCGAACACTGCGCGCATCGGGCCGCCCGCGATGATGCCCGTGCCGGCTGCCGCCGAGCGCAGAACCACCGAGCCGGCACCGTAATGCCCCTGCACGTCGTGATGCAGCGTGCGGCCTTCCTTCATCGGCACCCGGATCATCGCGCGCTTGGCGCGTTCGGTGGCCTTGCGGATTGCCTCCGGCACTTCGCGCGCCTTGCCGGCGCCGTAGCCGACGCGGCCTTTCTGGTCGCCCACCACCACCAACGCGGCGAAGGCGAACCGGCGGCCACCCTTGACCACTTTGGCGACGCGGTTGATCGTTACCAGCTTGTCGAGCAGCTCATCGCCACCGTCGCGGTCCCGGCCATGCTCGCGGTCGCGTCCACCGCCACCACTGCCGCTACGGCCTTCCCTAGGTTCACGTGCCATGCTGTTTCCCCTCAGAAGGCCAGACCGCCCTCACGGGCGGCATCGGCCAGCGCCTTGACGCGGCCGTGGTACAAGTAAGAGCCACGGTCGAACACGACCGCGCTGACACCGGCCGCCAGCGCACGTTCGGCAACAAGCTTGCCCACGGCGGCGGCGGCGCTTTTGTCAGCGCCGGTCTTCAGTTCCTCACGCAGCCCACGATCCAGTGAGGACGCGGCGGCCAGGGTCACGCCCTGCGCATCGTCGATCACCTGGGCGTAGATGTGCTTGCCGGAGCGGAACACGGAAAGCCGCGGGCGTCCCGCGGACTTCCGGCGCAGCTGGAAGCGCAGGCGCTCGCGCCGGCGCTGCTGCAGGTCCTTGCTGTCGCTCATTACTTCTTCTTGCCTTCTTTGCGGCGGATGGTTTCCGTGGTGTAGCGCACGCCCTTGCCCTTGTAGGGCTCGGGGCCACGCCAGCCACGAATCTCGGCTGCCACCTGACCAACCTGACGCTTGTCCACACCCTCCACCTTCACGGTGGTCGGCTTCTCGCAGGTAATCTTGATCCCTGCGGGGATCGGATACACCACATCATGCGAGTAACCCAGGTTCAGCACCAGGTTCGGGCCGTTCACGGCGGCGCGGTAGCCGGTGCCGGTGATTTCCATGGTCTTGGAATAACCCTCGGAAACGCCCTTCACCATGCACGCGACCAGCGCACGGGTGGTGCCCCACATCATGCGGGCCGGGGTGCTGTTGCCGCGAGGGGCCACCGCAACCTTGCCGCCTTCGATGGTGGCATCGACGTTGTCGGTGAGTTCCAGCGTCAGTTGCCCGAGCTTGCCCTTCGCGGTGAACGTGCGGCCGTCCAGGGCCACCTGCACACCAGCCGGAACGGGAACGGGGTATTTGCCTACGCGAGACATGTCCGTGCCCTCCCTTAGAACACGCGGCAGAGCACTTCGCCGCCAACATTGGCAGCGCGCGCTTCTGCATCGCTCAGGACCCCGCGCGGGGTCGACAGGATCGACACGCCGAGACCGGCATACACGCGCGGCAATTCCCGAATCTTGGAATAGACGCGGCGGCCCGGCTTGGAGACGCGGTTGATCTCTTTGATCACCGGCTCACCCTCGTTGTATTTCAGCTCGATGCGCAGTTGCGCCACGCCGGGGCGCAGCTCTTCCTGGCTGAAGCCGCGGATGAAGCCTTCACGCTTCAACGCGTCCAGCACGTTGGCGCGCAGCTTCGAGGCAGGCGAGACGCACACCGCATGACGCGAACGCTGTGCGTTGCGGATGCGGGTCAGCATATCGCCCAGGGGATCTGATAGGCTCATGAGGGATCCCCTTCCTTACCAGCTGGCCTTGACCATGCCGGGGATCTGCCCGGCACTGGCGAGGTCGCGCAGCGCGATGCGGCACAGCTTGAACTTGCGATAATTGCCGCGCGAACGGCCAGTCAGCTCACAGCGCAGCCGCACGCGCACGGCAGCGCCATTGCGCGGCAGTTGCGCCAGCTTCAGCGTCGCGTCGAAGCGATCTTCCACCGCAAGCGTGCGGTCCATAACAATCGCCTTCAGCGCAGCGCGCTTGCCCTTGTCGCGTTTCGCCATCTGCTCGCGCCTGGCGTTGCGATTGACCTGCGAAGTCTTGGCCATCTCTGTCTTACCCTCCGGAACCTGCCGGCGTGAGCCGGCGGTTTTCCAATTCAGTGTTTCACCAAATCCGGCAGCCCGAAGGCTGCTAGCTGATGAACGGAATATCGAACTGCTTCAGCAGCGACTTGGCCTCGGCATCGGTCTTTGCCGTGGTCACGAACACGATGTCCATGCCGCGGATCGAGTCGACCTTGTCGTAGACGATTTCCGGGAACACGATCTGCTCCTTCAGGCCCATGGCGAAGTTGCCACGGCCATCGAAGCCCTTGCCGCCAACGCCACGGAAATCGCGCACACGCGGCAGCGCGATGGTGACCAGACGATCCAGGAACTCGTACATCCGCGCCTTGCGCAGCGTGACCTTGCAGCCAATCGGCAGACCCTTGCGGATCTTGAAGCCGGCGATCGCCTTCTTCGAGATCGTCTTGATCGGCTTCTGGCCGCTGATCAGCGCCAGTTCGGCAACAGCGGCATCAAGCTTCTTCTGGTCGCCGGCGGCTTCGCCGACGCCCATGTTGATGACGATCTTGTCGAGCTTGGGCACCTGCATCGGGTTCGTGTAACCGAACTCCTTCTGCATGGCCTCGCGCACCGTCTCCTGGTAGCGCTTCATCATGCGCGGCGTCTCGGCCGGCGAGGCCGCAACCGACGCGCCGACGGCAACCGTCTGCATCGAGCCGGCGTCACCGCCACCCGTCTTGCCGCCCTTGGCCGGCGCCGCAGCCTGCTTGCCGCCCGACTGCGGCTTGCCGCCAGCCTTGCCGCCCGCCTTACCCTTGGCGCCGCCCTTCGCAGGCGCGCCCTTGCCGCCCTTTTTCGAATCGCTCACCGGGGCCTCCTCAGCTCTCGATCACGTTGCCGGTCGCCTTGGCAACGCGCACCTTGCGGCCGTCTTCCAGCACGCGGAAACCGACGCGGGTCGGCTTGCCGGTCTTGCTGTCAACCAGCATCAGGTTGGACAGATGGATGGTCGCCTCGCGCTCAATAATGCCGCCCGGCTGCCCCATGCCCGTGGGCTTGGTGTGCCGCTTGGCAATGTTGACGCCCTGCACCACAGCGCGGTTGTCCTTGGGGATCACGCTGAGCACTTCGCCCTGCTTGCCCTTGTCGGAACCGCTGATCACGGCGACGGTGTCGCCCTTGCGGATGCGCGCAGCCATTACAGCACCTCCGGCGCCAGCGAGATGATCTTCATGAACTTCTTGGCGCGAAGTTCACGCACGACCGGGCCAAAGATGCGGGTGCCGATCGGCTCCTGCTGCGTGTTGATCAGCACGGCCGCAGTGCGGTCGAAGCGGATCGCGCTGCCATCGGCGCGGCGGACCGGGAAAGACGTGCGCACGATCACCGCCTGGTGGACGTCGCCCTTCTTGACCTTGCCGCGCGGGATCGCATCCTGCACCGCCACCACGATGACATCGCCGACCGAGGCGGTCTTCCGCTTGGAGCCGCCCAGCACCTTGATGCACTGCACCCGACGAGCACCGGAATTGTCGGCCACGTCCAGGTTGGTCTCGACTGAAATCATCTACCCCTCCTCAGCCTTGCGCCATTGCCGCAGCATCGGGCGCGGCGGCATCGGCTTCCGCTTCGACCAGCGGCTGGCCGTTGCGTTCGATCACCGTCCACGTCTTGCGCTTGCTGATCGGCCGGCATTCTTCGATACGAACGGTATCGCCGGCCTTGCAGACGTTGTCTTCATCATGCGCCGCGTAGTTCTTGGAACGGCGAATGAACTTCTTGTACAGCGGGTGCATCACACGACGTTCGACAAGAACCGTAATGGTCTTGTCCATCTTGTCGCTGGTCACCCGGCCGGTCAGGACGCGCCTTGGCATCGCCCTACTCCTTTCAGGACTGCGGGGCGGAGCGTAGTTTCTCCGCCATAATCGTCTTCACCCGCGCGATGTCGCGGCGCACTGCCTTCACCCGGCCGAGACCTTCAAGCTGGCCGGTCGCCCGCTGAAAGCGCAGGTTGAACTGCTCCTTCCGCAGGTCGAGCAACGAAGCTGTCAGCTCGTCCGAGGTCTTCGCCCGCACATCGGCGGGCTTCGTCGTCTTGGCCATCTCAGGCGTCTCCGATGCGGGTGACCATCTTGGTCTTGATCGGCAGCTTGGCGGCGCCCAGCGAGAGAGCCTCCTTCGCCAACTCCGGCGCGACGCCGTCGATCTCGAACATGATGCGGCCGGGTTTCACCCGCGCCACCCAGAATTCAGGCGCGCCCTTGCCGGAGCCCATGCGGACTTCGGCGGGCTTGGTGGAGACCGGCACATCCGGGAAGATGCGGATCCACACGCGGCCCGCACGCTTCATGGCACGCGTGATGGCACGGCGGGCGGATTCGATCTGCCGGGCGGTGATGCGCTCGGGCTCCAGAGCCTTCAGGCCGAACTGGCCGAAGTTCAGCGCGGTGCCGCCCTTGGCATCGCCCTTGATGCGGCCTTTGTGCGCCTTGCGGTATTTCGTGCGCTTGGGGGAAAGCATCTCGCCTGTTCCTTACCGCTGCGGCGCTTGTTCGGCGGCCCGGCGGTCCTGAGCCGACGGATCATGCGCCAGGATCTCGCCCTTGAAGATCCAGACCTTCACGCCGCAGGTGCCATAGGTCGTCTTGGCCGTCGCCACGCCGAAGTCGATATCGGCGCGCAGCGTGTGCAACGGCACGCGCCCTTCGCGATACCACTCAACGCGCGCAATTTCCGCGCCGCCCAGACGGCCGGCGCAATTGATCCGGATGCCCTGTGCGCCCAGACGCATCGCCGACTGCACCGCACGCTTCATCGCGCGGCGGAACGCCACGCGGCGCTCCAGCTGCTGGGCGATATTCTCGGCCACCAGCGTCGCGTCGATTTCCGGCTTGCGGATTTCAACGATGTTCAGCGACACGTCGGACTTGGCCATCTTGGCCAGATCCTTGCGCAGGTTCTCGATATCCTGCCCCTTCTTGCCGATCACCACGCCAGGGCGCGCGGCATAGATCGTCACGCGCGGCTTCTTGGCCGGACGTTCGATCACCACGCGGCTGACGCCGGCGCCCGACAGCTTGGTGCGCAGATGCGTGCGCAGCTTCATGTCGTCATGCAGCAGCTTCGCATAGTCGCCCGAGGCGTACCAGCGGCTATCCCAGGTGCGGTTGACGCCGAGCCGCAGCCCGATCGGATTGACTTTGTGACCCATAGGTTACGCGGCCTCCTGCGCCGGCGACTCGACCTGTTCGCGTTCGGCGACCACGATCTTGAGATGGCTGAACCACTTCTCCACGCGGGCGGCGCGGCCACGGCCACGCGCCTGGAAGCGGCGCATCACCACGGACTTGCCCACTTCGGCGCGCGCCACGACCAACCGGTCGACGTCGAGCTGGTGGTTGTTCTCGGCATTGGCGATGGCGCTTTCCAGCGCCTTCTTCACCTGAACCGCAATGCGGCGCTTGCTGAAGGTCAGCGTGGCCACAGCTTCGGCTGCCGAGCGGTTGCGAATCAAACCGGCAACCAGTGCGAGCTTGCGCGGGCTGACGCGGAGATTCTTCAGGACGGCTTGCGCCTCGTTCTCCGCCACCGTGCGGGGCGATTTGGGCTTGCTCATATCAGCCTCGCTTCGCCTTCTTGTCCCCGGAATGCCCGGTGAACGTGCGGGTCGGCGAGAACTCGCCAAACTTGTGACCCACCATGTTTTCGTTCACCTGCACCGGCAGGAACTTGTGGCCGTTGTAGACGCCGAACGTGAGGCCGACGAACTGCGGCAGGATGGTCGAGCGGCGCGACCAGATCTTGATGATCTCGTTGCGGCCCGACGCCTTGCTGGCCTCGGCCTTGTTGAGCAGGTACCCGTCCACGAACGGGCCCTTCCAGACGGAACGCGTCATGGATCAGCCCTTCCCCTTGTTGCGACGGCGTACGATCAGGCGGTCGGTCCGCTTGTTCACGCGCGTCTTGTAGCCCTTGGTCGGCTTGCCCCACGGCGTGACCGGATGACGGCCGCCCGAGGTGCGGCCTTCGCCGCCGCCATGCGGGTGATCGACCGGGTTCATCACGACGCCACGGTTATGCGGGCGGCGGCCCAGCCAACGGCTGCGGCCAGCCTTGCCGATCTGCTCGTTGGCCTTGTCCGGGTTGGACACGGCGCCGATCGTGGCCATGCACTCACCGCGGACCATGCGCAACTCGCCGCTCATCAGCTTGATCTGCGCGTAGCCGGAGTCCTTGCCGACCAGCTGGGCATACTGCCCGGCGGCCCGCGCAATCTTGCCGCCCGCGCCCGGCTTCATTTCCAGGTTGTGCACGATGGTGCCAACCGGAATGGCCGAAAGCTGCATCGCATTGCCCGGCTTGATGTCCGCGCGCAGCGCGGAGACCACCGCGTCGCCGGCCTTCAGGCGCTGCGGTGCCAGGATGTAGGCGAGTTCGCCGTCCTGGTACTTGATCAGCGCGATGAACGCCGTGCGGTTCGGGTCGTATTCCAACCGCTCGACGGTCGCGGGCATGTCGAACTTGCGCCGCTTGAAGTCGATGAGGCGGTAGGTCTGCTTGTGCCCACCGCCGCGGAAGCGGCTGGTGATGCGGCCGTGGTTGTTGCGCCCGCCGGTGGAGTGCTTGCCCTGGGTCAAGCCCTTGACGGGTTTGCCCTTCCACAGCTCGCTGCGGTCCACCAGAATGGTGCCGCGCAGGCTGGGCGTGACGGGATTAAAATTCTTCAGTGCCATCGCTCGGATCCTCGCGTCACGCCAAGCCGGTGGTCAGGTCGATCGACTGACCCGCAGCGAGCTTCACGTAGGCCTTTTTCACATCGCTGCGTTCGCCGGGACGGCCACGGAAGCGCTTGGTCTTGCCCTTGGTCACCAGCGTGTTCACGCCGGTCACCGTCACACCGAACAGACCTTCAACGGCCTGCTTGATCTGCGGCTTGGTCGCGTCCATCGCCACCCGGAACACCACGGTGCTGCGCTCGTTCAGCAGCGTGGCCTTCTCGGTGATGATCGGATTGCGGATGACCGTATACATCGCTTCACGCGACAGATTGGCCTTGCCCTTGCCATGCGCGCTCATGCCAGGCGCTCCTTCAGGCCTTCAACGCCGGCGGCGGTCACCGCCAGCACGTCGTGCTGCAGGATGTCATACACATTGGCACCGACCGTCGGCAGCACATCGACGCCGATGATGTTGCGGCTGGCCCGCAGGAAGCCTTCATCCACCGCACGGTCGATGATCAGCGCGGATTTCCAGCCCAGCGCCTTCAGCTTCAGGGCCAGTTCCTTGGTCTTGCCGCCGGCCGTGGCCGCATCCAGCACAACCAGCTTGCCATCGGCCTGCTTCTGCGACAGCGCCGAGATCAGGCCCAGACGGCGAACCTTCTTCGGCAGGTCGTAGCCATGGTCGCGAACCACCGGGCCATGCACGCGCCCGCCGGTGCGGAACTGCGGAGCGCGCAAGCTGCCCTGACGGGCGTTGCCGGTGCCCTTCTGCTTGTACGGCTTCTTGGTGGTGCCGGACACTTCGCCCATGCCCTTGGTGCGGTGCGTGCCCGCACGGCGCTTGGACAACTGGTAGTGAACAACGCGCGCCATGATGTCGGCGCGCGGAGCGGCGCCAAAAATCTCGTCCGGCAACTCGATGGTGCCGGCGGTGCCGTTGTCGAGGGTCTTCATCTCGATCTGCATAGCTCTGCCCTCACCCCTGCGCCGCGGCGGCAATTGCCGCCGGATACGGGGCCTCTGCCGGGCGCGTGCCCTTGATCGCGTCGCGCACCAGCACAAAGCCGCCCTTGGCCCCCGGCACGGCGCCCTTGATCATGATCAGGCCCTTGTCGGCATCCACCGCCGCCACTTCCACATTCAATGTGGTGACGCGGTCGACACCCATGTGCCCGGCCATCTTCTTGTTCTTGAAGGTCTTGCCCGGATCCTGGCGGTTACCGGTGGAACCAGGCGAACGATGGCTGATCGACACGCCGTGGCTGGCTTCCAGACCGGCAAAGTTCCAGCGCTTCATCGCGCCCTGGAAGCTCTTGCCCTTGGTGGTGCCGCACACATCGACGCGCTGGCCGGCCACGAAATGCGCCGCCGTCAGCGTGGCGCCGGTTTCCAGCAGCGCGTCGGCGGCCACGCGGAATTCCGCGAGCTTCGCCTTCGGCTCGACCTTCGCCTTCGCAAAATGCCCCTTGTTGGGCTTGCTGACGTTCTTCACCTTTGCCGTGCCCCAGCCGAGCTGGACGGCGGTGTAGCCGTCGGTCTCTTCGGTGCGCGTTGCCACGACCTGCACGTTATCGAGGTGCAGGACGGTGACCGGCACGTGTGTGCCGTCGTCCTTGAACAGCCGGGTCATGCCCAGCTTTTTTGCAAGCAGTCCTGTACGCATCACATTCTTTCCCCAGAGGGACGCCGGCCTTTCGAACCAGGTGGTTCGAAGCCGGAGTCCTTAGGCCAATTGGCGTTAGAGCTTGATTTCGACGTCCACGCCGGCCGCGAGATCGAGCTTCATCAGAGCGTCCACCGTCTGCGGCGTCGGCTCCACGATATCCAGAAGGCGGCGATGCGTCCGGATTTCGAACTGCTCGCGGCTCTTCTTGTCGACATGCGGCGAGCGGTTCACGGTGAAACGCTCGATATGCGTCGGCAGGGGGATCGGCCCACGGACCCGCGCGCCTGTACGCTTGGCGGTGTTCACGATCTCCTTCGTGCTGTTGTCCAGCACGCGGTGATCGTATGCCTTCAGGCGGATGCGGATATTCTGGTTGTCCATCACTCAGTCTTCCAGGCTCGCGGAGCCGATCCCTATTGCAGACTTAGGCGGTGATCTTGGCGACCACGCCGGCGCCCACGGTCCGGCCACCTTCACGGATGGCGAAACGCAGACCTTCATCCATGGCGATCGGCGCGATCAGTTCGACGTCCATCGACACGTTGTCGCCCGGCATCACCATTTCCACACCTTCCGGCAGGCTGACGATGCCCGTCACGTCGGTGGTGCGGAAGTAGAACTGCGG
>CAIPHQ010000120.1 GCA_903864895.1 uncultured Rhodospirillales bacterium | reverse complement strand
TGGTCGGCTTGGGCAGGAACGCCTGCCCACTGCTTTTCATCCGCGCACGCAAATCCGCCGAACGGTCGCTGGAAATCACCAGTGCGGGCACCTGCTCACCCCACACGCGCCGCACTGCTGTGATGGCATCGGTACCGATGGCACCGTCGTCCAGATGATAATCGGCAATCACCAGATCCGGCGCGCAGCCATGCTCCGCAGTCGCGGCCATGGCAGCATCGGTGCCGCTGGCTTCCAGCAAGGTGCAGCGCCACGACTCCAGCAATGCGCGCATGCCGTCCAGACCATCCGGGTCATTCTCGATCACCAGAATACAGCGCCCCGCCACCGCATCGGCGGGTCCGAGTTCCTGCACCGCCTCCACCCCGGCGGGCGCTTGCAAAAGCGCCCCCAGCGGCACGGTGATAGCAAAGCATGAGCCTGCGCCGACTTCGCTCTGCACCTCGACACCCAGATCCAGCAGCCGCGAAATGCGGTCCACAATCGCCAGCCCCAGCCCCAGCCCTTTGCCGTCATTGCGCGGCGCGTTGCCGAGGCGGTGGAACTCCTCGAAAATCTGGGAGCGGCGCTCTTCGGGAATGCCGATTCCGGTGTCGTGGACTTCCACGCGCAGATGGGTGCCGCGATGGCGGCAGCCGATCAGGATGCGCCCGGCGGCGGTGTAGCGGATGGCGTTGCTGAGAAGGTTGCG
The DNA here is from genome assembly GCA_903864895.1 of uncultured Rhodospirillales bacterium. Lineage (GTDB taxonomy): Bacteria > Pseudomonadota > Alphaproteobacteria > Acetobacterales > Acetobacteraceae > CAIPHQ01. The sequence goes on along the minus strand of CAIPHQ010000120.1, from coordinate 21,052 downwards.
CAACACACGCTCAAACAACTGCCGGTCGCTGTGAATCACGTGGCTGCATGGCACGCAGTGCAAATCCAGCCCCACCGCAGCCGCCTGCGGGCGGTATTCGTCCACCAGCCGTGCCAGCAGTGGTTGCATCGGCACGCCGGTCAGGGTGACCGGCCACGCCCCGGCATCGAGTTTGGAAATATCCAGCAGCACGCCCAGCAGATCGTCGAATGTGTCCAGCGCCGAATCCACCCGGTTGAGCAGTTCGCGCGCGCGGTCGGTGGCGGCTTCATCGGCCAGCGCGCCCAAGAACAGCCGTGCGGCGTTCAACGGCTGGTGCAGGTCGTGGCTGGCCGCCGCCAGAAACCGGGTCTTGCCGATATTGGCCTGCTCGGCTTCGGCCTTTGCCGCCATCAGCGCCTTTTCGGCATGGCGGCGCTGGGAGATTTCCTGCATCAACTGGTGCGTCAGCTTGGCCAGTTCGGCGGTGCGCTCCCCCACCTTGGCTTCCAGCGTGATCGCGGTGCGAAACAGCGAATAGGCATCGCCGCCCTGCGCATCCACATCCCGCTCCACGCGGTGCATCAGCACCGTGTTGATCTTGCGCAGCTTGCGGTTTTCGCTTTCCAGTTCGCTCAGCCGGTCCAGCAACCGGGCTGCCGGTTCGCGCTGCATCACGGCGCGTCGTCCACCGGTTCGGCGATATAGACGCCGGTAAAGGTCTGGTTGACATGCATGGCGGCGAATTGTTCGCCGTAGCTGCCGAAGCCGATCACCTTGTTGTCGGCCATGATGGCGCTGGCCAGATGCTTGATCTGGCGGCTCTCGGCCTCAAGGCTGCGCAGCACGCAATCGCAGCCGATCACCAGCGCGGGCGCGCCGAGCGCCTCACGCATCCCGTGAAAGAACCTGCGCAGGCTGTCGATCATGTCTTCGTGGCGGCCCAGCGTCAGCACCACACCCTCGTCGATGGCGCAGAAGAACGTCAGGCTGCCATCGTCGTTCAGTTTCTGGATGGAGCGCACGTAAAAATCCCCGCCCACGCGCACCATCACCGGGAATTCGGCAAAGGTCATCGGGGTCAGGTCGGCGAACTGCATCCCGATGATGCGGGCATATTCCGGCCCGGCCGGTTCGGCGTTGATCTCGCGCACAATGCGCGTGCCGGGGTCGGCGGCGGTGACCACCATGCGCGTCTCGGTGCCCGAGTAGTGTTGATGCCGGAACACTTTGAACGGCAGCGAAATCTTGACCAGCGCGAGCAGTGCGGCATCGGTATGGAAGCGCCCGCGATGATACACATGGGTCTGCTCCAGCCGCATGTCGTCACCCGCCGACCCGCCGAACAGCGGAATCGGGTCGAGCCTGCGATGCACGGCGGTCAGCACGATTTCTTCGGTCGAACCCATGCCGTCGATCAGCAGCATGCCGAACGTGTCACGCAGGTCGATGGCCTGCCCCTGCTCGGCCAGTGCCGCAATCAGGCCGTCCACCGCCGCGGCACCGTGCGGAATTTGCATCTGCGAGATGGCTGGAATCAGTTGCACCGCAGCGAAGCAGTCATCGGCGGAAATGCTGAACCCGGTGATCGAGCCTTCCATGTAGCCTGCGGGGGTAATCTCGCCGGCCGTGGTACAGCCCAGCACCTTGTCACCCGGAAACAGCCGCCCGATTTCGCTGCCCAGGACAGCAAGGTCGAACGAGGGGGAGCAGAAGAACACCACCAGTCCAAGATTCGCCTGCACCAGTCCCTGATGCAATTCACGCGCGGCGGCTGCGGCGTCCAGCGCCGTCGAGTACGCGCGGCGGACCCGGGCAAACTGCCCCATACGCCTCCCCCCTTTCTCGATTCCCTACACAATTTGGCGGGAATTCTGGACATCCGATTGTCATTATCCCTGTTGCCGGGTTCCAGCGCAACGCGCCGTTGCGGGCGGGCAAAGTCCACTTTGCTGCCAATGCGAGCGATTGTTACGTTGACGGCATTCTGGCGGCGCGATAGCGTCGATGCCGAATCATGTTGCGGCCAGCCATGTCAATTCTGGCAAACATTTACGCTGCCACCTCGTGCCGCGCTCCGGCGCATGGCCGCACGGGCCGTGCGCGATGACGGCCCACGGGCCAAGCGGCAGTGCCGCCACGCTGGCAGCGCGGGCGCGCAGGCTGGGTGAGCAGGCCAGCGCCATGTGGCAGGGCGTGGCATCCGGTGCCGAACCGCGCGCGGCCCAAACGCCGCACCAAACGCCGCCCCAAACACCGCCTCTGACCCCGCGCGGCCTGATGCGCAGCCTGTCCCGCCGCACCCGCGCACGCGCACTGGACCGGTTGCGCAACCTGGCCTGCTTTGCCGCCCAGGACTATCTGGCCCTGCACCCCGATGTGGACGCCGCCGGATTCGATGCCGTGGTCCACGCGCTGTTTGTCGGCTCGCAGGAAGGCCGCAAGCTGTTCCGCCCCGAACGTCTGGCGCGCGCACTCGGGGCCACCGGGGCGGCCCTGCCCGGCCCGCTGCCGCATCCGGCCATTGAACCGCACGGGCCGCCGGTGGGCGTGTTCGTCAGCAGCCACGGCAACGTGTTCATGCAGGACATTGCCCGCGACATCGCGCAGATGCTGGGCGAGTCCGGTGTGCTGGTAACCCTGCGTGACGAAACCGCACCGGGCGCGCGCCTGCCGCCGGTGAAGCTGATTGTGGCGCCACACGAATTCTTCCGCCTCGGGCGCGGCCCGGACTGGGTGCAGGACGAATTGCTCGGCAGCGCCATCATGGTCAACACTGAGCAGTTGCAAACGCCGTGGTTCGCAGCCGCATTGCCGTTCCTGCTGGCCTCGGCGGGCGTGGTGGATTTCTGCGCGCGGCAAACAAGGCTGTTTGCGCAAGCTGGTGTGCCCGCGTTTCAGCTGACCCCGGTGCCGGGAACGGAACCGGGGCGGGTGTTGCAGTCCGCGCAACGGCACAAGCTGTTCCACAGCCTGCCCGAGGCTGCGGCCGGGGCCAGCAATCCCGCCACGCCATTCGCCAACCGCCCGCTTGATCTGGCGTTTTTCGGCACCGAAACGCCGCACCGGGAGGCGTGGCTGGCGCGCAATGCGGCGTTTCTGTCCGATCTGGACAGCTTCATCTATTTCCGCCGCAACACCGGCGGGCCGATCCGCAGCGATTCCAATGATGGCAGCCTGTCCGCCCTTGCCAGCCATGTCTGCGGGCACAGCAAGATCATGCTCAACCTGCACCGCGACGATTTTGGCTATTTCGAATGGCATCGCATCGTGCGGCTTGGCATGGCATCGGGCGCGGTGGTGATTTCCGAACCCTGCCCGCCGCACCCGGAATTTCAGCCCGGCGTGCATTTCCTCGAAGCCCACGCGCGGCAAATCCCCGATCTGGCAGAATGGCTGCTGACCACGCCAGATGGACAGGCGCGCGCCGCACAGGTGCAGGCTGCCGCAGCGCAGGCGCTGGCCGTTCTGCCCGGCGGGGCGGCACTGGCGCTGTTCCTGCACGAATATGCCGCCGCCGGATGACCCCGCCCGTTGCCACCGAAACGGTGTTCGAATGGCAGCGCGCTGGCGGCGCAGCTTCGGTGTGCGTGGCGGTCAGCCTGTACAACTACGCGCGGTTTCTGCCCGAATGCCTCGATTCAGTGGCGGCGCAAACGCACGCGCCGCTGGAACTGATCGTGGTGGATGACGCATCGCAGCGCGATGACTCGCAGGAAGTGGCAAGGGCTTGGCTCACCGCCAACCGCGAACGCTTCAGCCGCGTGCTGCTGCTGGGGCACAAGCGCAATCAGGGTCTGGCGCAGGCCCGCAACACCGCGTTTGCCGCCGCCCGCGCGCCGCATGTGTTCGTGCTGGATGCCGATAACAGCCTTTATCCGCGCGCCATCGAACGGTTGCACCGTGCCATCAGCGGGCACGATTTCGCCGCCGCCTACAGCCAGCTGGAATTTTTCGGCGCGCGGCAATGCCTCGGCACCGCCGATGTATGGGACCGCGCGCGCTTCCAGCACGGCAACACCATCGACGCGATGGCACTGGTCAGCAAGCACGCGTGGCAGCGTGTGGGCGGCTATACGCATTTGGACGGCGGGTGGGAGGATTTCGACTTCTGGTGCAAGTTCATCGACCACGGGCTGACAGCGGCGTTCGTGCCGCAGATCCTCTGCCGCTACCGCGTCCACCCGTCCTCGATGCTGCGCACGGAGCACCTTGACCACAGCGCGCAATTGGCCGTGCTCATGGTGCTCCGTCACCCGTGGCTGCAACTCGGCCAGGGCTAGACGACGTTTTTCTCCCACATCGGCGTGTTGTCGATCAGCCGCTGCCAGCCCAGCGGTGACAGGTCCAGCGTCTTGTACGCGCCATAGGCCACCAGTTCGGCCACGCCGCGCCCGCTGGCAGGCGAGTGCTGCATGCCGTGGCCGCTGAAACCTGCACCGAACACCACATTCTCCACCGCCGGATGCCGCCCGACGATGCCGTTATGGTCGAACAGGTTCAGTTCGTAATACCCCGCCCATGAGCCCGTCAGCTTGATGGACTCAAATGCAGGCACCCGCTCGGCCAGGGTTGGCCAGACGATGTCGTTGAACATGTCCTCGGTCACCACCAGCGGCGGTTCATCCGGGTCTTCCTCACCCTCGTCCGGGGAGCGGCCGCAGATGAAGGTCTGGCCTTCCTGGCGGAACCAGTTGCCGGTGGGGTCGATGACCAGCGGGCAGCCCGGCAGCGGTTCGCGGCAGGAAATGACGTACACCATGCGCTTGCGCGGCACGATGGGCATGTCGATGCCAAGGAACCCGGCCACCTTGCCGGACCACGGGCCAGCGGTGACACAGGCGGTGTCGCAGTCCAGCACCTCGCCGTTGCCCAACTCCACCCCGGTCACCCGCGCGCCGCTGCGGCGGAAGCCGGTGCATTCCTCGGCCACGTAGCGCACGCCAAGATCGCGGGCCTTGCGGCGCAGCGCCTGCAACAGCGCGGGGCCGTCGAAACTGCCCTCCCCGGTCACGCCGAACGCGCCCAGCGCCAGCCCTTCGGTCGACAGCCACGGAAATTTGGCGCTCAGCGCCGAAGGGTCCAGCAGCGCGATATTGGCGCCAAGCCCGGTCTGCACGGCGTGATTTTCCCGCAGCACCGCCTCACCGGAGGGTGTGGCGAGGAACAGGTAGCCGTGTTCCTTGAACGCCAGCACCGGCCCCTGCCCGTCTACCGCCAGCGCATTGCCGCCGTTGCGGATGAAGTCCAGCCCGTACTGGCTCATCAGAATGCTGACCGGCGTGGAAAACTGCTGGCGGATGCCGCTGGCCGACAGCATGGAGGACGCGCGGGCATAGGTGGGGTCGCGCTCCACCACCACGATCTCACCCTGGAAATCCGGATTGCTGGCGAGATGATACGCAGCCGAGCTTCCGATAGCCCCGCCGCCGACGATGACAACTTTCATGATCTTCCTTCGAACTACCCGCCCGCCTCTTCTGGCGGCACGGATTCTGGTACAATCTGCCCGCCTGCTCAACAGCCCCTTACAGGAGCCACGCATGATCCGCGTACCGCCCGCCTCTCGCCGCACTGTTCTGAAGGCCGGACTTGCCGGGGCCGCCGCCATTGCGGGCGTGCGCCCGGCGCTGGCGGATACGCTCGCCGAGGTGAAGAAGCGCGGCGAACTGATCTGCGCCACCGAAATGGAATTCGCCCCGTTCGATTTTCTGGTGGGCGACGTGTACACTGGCGTGGACCGTGACCTGATCGACGCGGTCGGCAAGGATTTGGGCGTGCGGGTGAAATACCTCGACCTGCCGTGGACCAGCGTGCTGCCGGGTCTGGAAGCCAGGAAGTTCGACTTCGTGATCGCCCCGGTCACCATCACTGCCGAGCGCATGAAGCGCTATTCGTTCACCGTGCCCATCGCCGAGGCCACCGTGGCGCTGATGAAGCGCGCGGATGACGCCAGCATCACCAAGCCGTCCGACCTTGCGGGCAAGACCGTGGGCGGCGGCAAGGGCACGGCACAGGTGGCGCAGTTGGCCGAATACTCGAAGACGCTGCCCAAGCCGATCGAGATCAAGGAATACGTGGACAACAACCAGTCCTACGCCGACCTGGCGGCGGGCCGGGTGGATGCCTCGGTCAACTCGCTGCCGAACCTTGGCTACGTGGTGTCCAAGCGCCCGGAGACGTTCGCGCTGGTGATGCCGCCGTTCGGCAAGCCCAGCTTCTATTCCTGGGTCGGCCGCCTCGGCGCCGAGGATCAACCGCTCACCGATGCCATCAGCGCCATTCTGGTCAAGATGCAGGAAGACGGCCGTCTGGCCGCCATCCAGAAGAAATGGTTCGGCCAGGCCATCGCGCTGCCGAAGACGGTGCCAACGCCGGCCGTTTGAGCAAACACCCTCACCCTCCCACGCCTGCGGCGCGAGGGGATGAGGGTCGTTCCCCATGAAGCTCTCCGCCGTTCAGGAAGCCCTGCCCTGGCTGCTGCACGCTGCTGTCACCACGCTGTGGATTTCCGTGGTGGCCATCGTGTTCGGCCAGATTCTGGGGCTGCTGGTCTGCCTGTGCCGGGTGTCGCCCAACCGGGCGCTGGCGCGGTTCGGCGCGCTGTATGTCAGCTTCTTCCGGGGCGTGCCGCTGCTGGTGCAGTTGCTGCTGACCTACGACCTGCTGCCCTATATCGGCATCGACGTGCCACCGCTGGCCGCTGCCATCGGCACGCTCAGCCTCGCCTCGGGTGCCTATAGCGGCGAGATTTATCGCGGTGCGCTCAATGCCATCCCGCGCGGGCATGTCGAGGCGGCACAGGCGCTGGGCTTCGGCCCGGTTGCGATCTGGCTGCGGATCCTGCTGCCGCAGGCGCTGCGGATTTCGGTGCCGTCGCTGGTCAATGAACTGATCCTGCTGCTGAAAGCCTCCTCGCTGATTTCCATCGTCGGCGTGACCGAACTGGCCCGCACCAGCCACACGCTGGCCGCCCAGACCTACCGGCCGTTTGAAACCTACGTCACGGCGGCGCTGATTTATCTGGCAATGAACCTTGTGCTGTCCGGTCTGGGGGCGGCCGCCGAGCGCAGGCTGGCGGCGGCGGGGCATTGATGGATTTCTCGGTCTATCTGCACTACTGGCCCAAACTGCTCAGTGGCTTCGGCAACACGCTGTTTTGCTGGGCTACCGGCGCGCTGCTGGGCATTGCACTTGGCTTCGCACTGGCACTGCTGCGCCGCACCGGGTTCGCGCCGCTGCTGTGGCTGCTGCGCGGGGTGATCGAGGTGGTGCGCGGCACGCCGTTCCTGATCCAGTTGTATCTGCTGTATGACGGCGGCCCGGCCATCGGGCTGAAACTGGGCGCCATGCAGGCCGGGATTCTGGCGCTGGGCATCTATGGCAGCGCCTATTTCACCGAAATCTTCCGCGCGGGCTTTGCCGCCGTGCCGCGCGGGCAGGTGGAGGCGGCCGAGAGCCTCGGCTTCTCGCGGCTGGACATTCTGCGCCGGGTGCGCCTGCCCGCGATGCTGATCGCCATTGTCCCGGCGCTGACCAACATGATCATCATCCTCAGCAAGGAAACCGTGGTGCTGTCGGTGATCGCGGTACCGGAACTGATGTATCAGATGCAGAGCATGGCCGCCGAAACCTTCGCGGCGCTGGAGACGATCATTGCCATGGCGGTGCTGTACTGGCTGATGGTGGAAGCCGCCGCCCGTCTGGGCCGCGCCGCCGAACTGCGCGTGACCGCGTATCTGAGGGTGGCATGAGCGGCCAGCCTGTTGTGGAAATGCGCGGCGTCACCAAACGCTTCGGCCAGAACGAGGTGCTGCGCGGCATCGATCTGACCGTGAACCGTTCAGACGTGGTGTGCCTGATCGGGCCGTCCGGCTCCGGCAAGTCCACGTTGCTGCGCTGCATCAACTTTCTGGAAAGCTACGACGGCGGCGAGGTGCGCATCGATGGCCGCCTGATCGGCTATCGCGATGAGGCAACCCGCCGCCCGATGCCGGGGCGGGACTTGCAGGCGATGCGCGAAAGCATCGGCATGGTGTTCCAGCAGTTCAACCTGTGGCCGCACATGACGGCGCTGGACAATGTCGCCGAAGCACTGATTCGCGTGCGCGGCCTGCCGCGCGCCACCGCCGCGGATCGCGCCCGCGCCATGCTGGCCCGCGAGGGCCTGACGGACAAGGAAGCCGCCTACCCCGCCCGCCTGTCCGGCGGGCAGCAACAGCGCGTGGCCATCGCACGGTCGCTGGCGATGGAACCCAAGCTGATGCTGTTCGACGAACCCACCTCGGCGCTGGACCCGGAATTGGTGGGCGAAGTGCTGCAAGTCATGCGCGGTCTGGCCGCCGAGGGCATGACGATGATCGTCGTCACCCACGAAATGGGCTTCGCCGCCCGCGTCGCCACCCGCGTGGCGTTTCTGGATCAGGGCCGCATTGCCGCCGAAGGCACGCCGCGTGCGGTGCTGCATGACAGTGAAGAGCCGCGCGTGCGGCAGTTTCTGCAAACTTACCACGAACGGAACGATTTCTGATGGCAGGCTTCCCCGGCCCCAAAATCATCGACGCCGCCAGCACCCGGGCCGCCCTGCCGATGGGGCCATTGGTGGATGCGCTGCACGCGGCCTTCCTCGCCGGGGCCGAGGTGCCGCTGCGCCATCGCCACGCGCTGCCGGAGGGGGCGTCGATTCTGATGATGCCCGCGTGGCAGGGCCGCACGGCGCTCGGCGTGAAGATCGTCACCGTGTTTCCCGGCAACGGCGCGCGCGGGCTGAACGCGGTGTCCTCCACCTATCTGCTGTGCGACGGCGATACCGGGCAGCATCTGGCGATTCTGGACGGCAACGAGATCACCGGCCGCCGCACCGCCGCCGCCTCGGCACTGGCCGGGCGGTATCTGGCGCGGGCGGACGCGCGGCATTTGCTGGTGATCGGCTCGGGCCATGTTGCCGGATTGCTGCCGGAGGCATGGGCGGCGGTGCGGGACATCGCACAGGTCACCGTCTGGAACATCCGCCCCGCCGGGGCCGAACGGCTTGCCGCCGAATTGCGCGCTTCGGGCTTCAACGCCACAACGGCCACCGATTTGCCCGCCGCCGTGGCCACCGCCGACATCGTCAGTTGCGCCACGCTGTCCCACACCGCACTGGTGCAGGGCGCGTGGCTGCGGCCCGGCACGCATGTGGATCTGGTGGGGGCCTACATGCCCACGATGTGTGAGGCCGACGCCGAAGCGGTGCGCCGTGCCCGCGTGTTCATCGACACCGACGCCGCACTCGCTGAGGGCGGCGACGTGGTGCAACCGCTGGCCACCGGGATCATCGGCCCGGACCACATCAAGGGCACGCTGTTCAGCCTGTGCCGGGGTGAGGCTGCGGGCCGCGAGTCGGCCGAGCAGATCACGCTGTTCAAGTCGGTTGGCAGCGCCATTGAGGATCTGGCGGCGGCCGCACTTGTAATGCGCGGTCAGACCGGCAGCGCGGGGTAGCGGAACGCGGCCAGAAACGGGCGGAAATGCTGGGTCAGCGCCGCGCGCTGGCCTGCATCCAACCGCTCCCGCCACTTGCCCGCCTGCGCGTCGCCGATATGGTTGTGGGTGATCTGCGTCAGGCGGTCGAAGCGGAAATCGCCCTCCCCCTGCTGGCGCTCTGGCGGCAGCGCCTTCACCCCCGCCGCGAATTCGCGCACCGATTCGGTGCGGTAGGCCGCGAAAATCCGCGCCAGTTCCGCGTCCGGCACCGTCAGGCCCAGATAGGCGGCCAGCCTGTCCACGGTGACGGCGTTGTCGAAAAACCGGTCCTCATACCGCAGCACGGCAAACCCGGCTTGGGCGCATTCCATCGCCGCCTTGCAGTCGTGGGTGACGCCCTGTGCGGACCGCTCGAACGTCTCGCCGAACCGCTCCATCAGCGACACCACGGCGTCGCGCGGGTCACGCACCGACAGCACCAGCCTGCCCGGCCATGCTTGCGCGAACGCGGCCAGCCCCGGCCAGCCATGCGTCTTGGCCACGATGTGACGGCCCGTCGGAAGTATGGCGGCATCCAGATCGGCAGGCTTGGCGGCGTGGCACGGATGCACCGTGTCCACGCCATACGCAGCCCCCATCAGTTCGCGCGCCACGTTGAACACCCAGGTCGAGGCGCTGCCATGCAGACCGGCGGTCAGCACGCGCGCCGGCGGCGCATCACTCACACGTGCTGGCCGCCATTGATGTGCAGTTCCGCGCCGTTCACGTAACTCGCCGAGTCGCTGCACAGGAAGTAGATGGCCGAGGCCACTTCCGATGGCTTGCCCAGACGGCGCATGGGCACTTCGCGGTCGGCAAACGCGGCGGTGCCGGGGGACAGAATGGCGGTGTCGATCTCGCCCGGCGAAATCGCGTTGGTGCGCACGCCCAGCGGCGCGAACTCGGCGGCCATTTCGCGCGTCAATGACAGCAGCGCCGCCTTGCTGCCGGCATAGGCCGCGCCCGCGTACGGATGCACCCGCGTGCCCGCGATGGAGGTCACGTTCACAATCGAGCCCTTGGCCTCTGACAGCAGGTCGATCAGCCCCTTGGCCAGCAGCGCGGTGGAGAACAGGTTCACGCTGAACACGTGCAGCCAGTTGGCGTAGGTGGAATGCAGCACGCCAAGCCGCGCGCCCCCCGGCCCTTTCGGCGAGATCCCGGCGTTATTCACCAGTGCATCCAGCTTGCCATCCGGCAGGCGGGAGCGGATATCGGCCAGCCCTGCGTCGATATGGTCCAGATTGCCCAGATCAAGCTGCACATGGTTTTCCGGCCCGCCCAGCCACGGGCAGCGCGGCGAGAACGCCTGCCGCGACAGCGTCAACACGCGCCAGCCCTCGTCGGCGAACAATTTGCCGGTGGCGTGCCCGATCCCCCGGCTTGCTCCGGTCAGCAGCAGCGTGCGCTGGGCCATGCTTTCAGTCTCCCCAATTGCGCGGACAATAGAGTGCCTGCGCAAGCCATGCCATCATCCACACGCCGACACCAAGGAAACGCCGGGAATGACCGAAACCACACGGGCCGCCGTGATTCACGCCGCGCATGACCTGCGCATCGAACCCTTCGCAGTACCCGAGACCGGCCCCCACGATGTGCGTGTGCGCGTGCTCGCAGGTGGGATATGCGGGTCGGACCTGCATTATTTCAACCATGGCGGCTTCGGAACCGTGCGGGTGCGCGAGCCCATGGTGCTGGGGCACGAAGTGGCGGGCGTGGTGGAAGCAGTGGGCAGCGCCGTCACCCGGGTGCGCCAAGGTGACAAGGTGGCCGTCAACCCCAGCCTGCCCTGCGGTCATTGCCGGTTCTGCCTGATGGGGATGGCCAATCATTGTCTGGACATGCGCTTCTACGGCAGCGCCATGCGCTTCCCGCATGTGCAGGGCGGCTTTCGCGACACGCTGGTGTGCGACGAGTCGCAGGCGATTCCGGCGGACATGCCCGCTGAGCGCGCGGCATTTGCCGAACCGCTGTCGGTGTGCCTGCACGCTGCAAGGCAGGCGGGCAATCTGCTGGGGGCGCGGGTGCTGGTTACCGGCGCTGGCCCCATCGGCGCGCTGTGCGGAATGGCCGCGCGCCACGGCGGCGCGCGGGAGATTGTCGCCACCGACCTGATGGATGCGCCATTGGCCGTGATGCGCCGCGTGGCCGCCGACCACACGCTGAACCTGCGCACCAACCCCGATGCACTTGCCCCCTTTGCCGCGGACAAGGGCGCGTTCGACGTGGTGTTCGAATGTTCGGGCAGCGGCGCGGCTTTGGCCGGGGCATTGCCGGTGGCGCGTCCGGGCGCGGTGATCGTGCAAGTGGGCTTGGGCGGCGGCGAGGCCAGCGTGCCGCTGAACATGCTGGTGGCCAAGGAAATCTCGTTGCGCGGCACTTTCCGCTTTCATGAGGAATTCGCGCTCGCGGTGGATGTGCTGGCGCGCGGGGCGATGGACGTTTCGCCGCTGCTGACCGAGACGCTGCCGCTGGCCGAGGCCGAACGGGCGTTCCGCCTCGCGTCAGACCGCACGCAGGCCATGAAGGTGCAAATCGCGTTCTCGGGCTAGCCAAGCCCTGCCGCCTGCCGGTACACCCCGCCACACTCGCGCCGGAGCCGCCGCCCATGTTCACGCATCCCAACCTGACCGTGCTCGACCACCCCCTGGTGCAGCACAAGCTGACGCTGCTGCGGCAGAAGGAAACCCCGGTGGCGGATTTCCGCCGCATCGCGCGCGAGATCAGTCTGCTGATGTGCTTTGAGGTCACGCGCGGGCTGACGCTGGAAATGGTGCCCATCGAAACGCCATTGGAGCCGATGCAGTCGCCGATGCTGGAGGGCAAGAAGCTGTGCCTTGTCTCGATCCTGCGGGCGGGCAACGGCATTCTGGAAGGCATGCTCGATGCCGTGCCGAACGCGCGGGTGGGGCATATCGGGCTGTACCGCGACCCGAAGACGCTGGAGCCGGTTGAGTACTACATGAAAGTGCCCGACGACATCAGCGAGCGCGTGGTGATCGTGGTTGACCCGATGCTCGCCACCGGCCATTCCGCCGCCGCCGCCGTGGCACGGCTGAAGGCGGCGGGGGCCACGCAGATCAGTTTCGTCTGCCTGATCTCGGCCCCTGAAGGTCTGGGCGTGCTGACCACCGCGCACCCGGATGTGCCGGTGTTTACCTGCGCGGTGGATCGTTGCCTGGACGGCCACGGCTATATTCGCCCCGGCCTTGGCGATGCGGGCGACCGGCTGTTCGGCACCAAGTAACGATTGCGGTTTCACGACATTTTGCGACATTCTCTCTCCGGCGCCGAACAAGCCGGCGCGGGAGGGAAATGGACACCATGAAGAAAACAACCGCTCTCGCAGTTGCACTGCTGATCGCAGCCGGCTTTGCCGGTTCGGCTGCCAAAGCCGACGACGCCGCCGCGCGCGGCAAATATCTGGTCACCATCATGGGCTGCGGCGACTGCCACACGCCGGGCGTGTTCCTCGGCAAGCCGGATTTCGCCCATGCCCTGTCGGGCGGTGATGTCGGCTTTGAGGTGCCGGGCATGGGCATCCATTGGGGCCCGAACCTGACCCCCGATCCCGAGACGGGCCTCGGGAATTGGAGCGAGGCGGACATCATCGGCGCGTTCACGCGGGGCGTGCGCCCGGACGGGCGGCGGCTGATCCCGACCATGCCCTACATGAACTTCGCGCAACTGACCGATTCGGACGCGCACGCCATCGTCGCGTTCCTGAAAAGCATCCCGCCGATCAAGAATCAGGTGCCCGCCCCCACCGCCCCCGGCGAGGCGGCGAAGGCGCCCTACATGACCGTGGCGATGCCGAAATAGCCTGCCGGATTGCTGGCGCGGCTTACGGCAGCCGCGCCAGCCGTTCGATCACCAGCGCGAAAAACCCGTCCGCGTCCAGCCGGTCGAGGAATCTGGCATTCGGCACGCGCGGCTTGCGGCCCCAGCGGTCAATCACCGTCCGCCCGCGCCCGATGCCCTGGCTGCAATCCACCCGTGCCGCCACCTCGGCATGGGTGAACAAATGCGGGGCCACCACCCACGCCACCGCGCAGGCATCATGCTGTTCATGGCCTTCCTCGCCCGAGCGGCGGGACGGGGCCACGCTGTCCCAGATGGTGGCGGCGGCACTCGCGCAAGCCCCCCGGCTTGCGGCGCGCAGGGCGGCGATATGCTTTGGGCGGCAAAGTGCCTGATTGGTCACATCGAGCGTGGCCAGCGTGACCGGCGCGCCGCAGGTCAGCAGAATGTCCAGCGCCTCCGGGTCGTTCCACGCGTTGAACTCGGCAGACGGGGTGACGTTGCCTTCGCCAAGCGCCCCGGTCATCAGCACGATTTCGGCCACGTTGTCCGCCAGCGCCGGTTCGATGGCGAACACGAGGCCCAGATTGGTGGCCGGGCCTAGCCCGATCAGCGTCATCGAGCGCGGCGGCGCGGCACGCAGCGCGCCGCGAATAGCGTCCGCCGCCAGACCGGGCGCGGCAGGCGGGCCTTCCGGCAGGATCAGGCCGCCCAGACCGTTATCGCCATGCACATAGGCCGCGTCCTCAAACGGGGCCAGCAGCGCGCGGCCAGATCCGCCCACCACCGGCACCGTCTTGCCGGTCAGCCCCACCACGGCGCGGGCATTGGCCAGCGTGGCGGCCAGACCCACGTTGCCGCCGACCACGGTGACCACCCGCACGTCGATTTCCGGTGAGGCCAGCGCCAGCCACAGCGCGATGGCGTCGTCGGTGCCGGGGTCACAGTCGATGATGACGGGACGCGGGGTCATGCAAATTCCTCGATTGCCGTGAGGGGGCCGTGCCACCCCAGATAAGCCAGCGCGCGGGCCACGATGCCACGCCTCGCTGCAAGTTTCGGGGCCGCCGGTTTCACCGCTGCGGTTTGCCGCGCCGCAGGCTCCGGCGCAATGCCGCCGCCCAGCACCTCGATGGCGCGCCGCACCCGCCCGCGCGCGCGGTGCAGCAGCACGCGCTGGTTTTCCGGCGAAATCGCCAGCAACTCGCAGGCTTCCTCGGCACTGCGGCCTTCGATGTCGCGCAGGATGATCACCGCCTTCTGGCCGGAAGGCAGGGTTTCAATGGCGTCCTGCACATGCTGCCACAACTGGCGGCCCGAAATCAGCCGCTCCGGGTCCAGTTCGTCCCACAGGCGCGGCGCTTCGGCCCAATGTCCACCGGGTTCGAAGCGGTCCAGCGGCACCGCACGCTCGGCGGCATCGGCCGCGTCCAGCGCGGGCAGGGCCACCATGCGGCTTTCGCGCCCCACCCGGGTGCGCGCGCGGTTCATCACGATGGCGAACAGCCAGCTTGCCAGGCTCGACCGGCCCTCGAACCGGCCAATGCCCGCAAACACGGCCAGCCACGCGTCCTGCACCACTTCCTCGGCCTGCGCCCGGCTGCCGATGATGCCGCTGGCGGTGCCCACCAGCGCCCCGTGAAAGCGGCGGATCAGCTTGCGATACGCCGCAGCGTCGCCCGCGCGCAGCAGGGCCAGAAACTCGGGCTGGTCGAACTCGCTGTCTGCCATGCGGATCAGCCACTCCCGGGGCATGGCGGCGGCGTTACATGAACCCCATGTAACGCTTGCACGGCCTGCGAGTCCTGCCTTAGCGGGTTCGCTGCCTGCGCGTCAAAGGAGCTGGCAACGTGTTGAAATGCCGGGATATGACCGAGATCGCCACCGACTATGCGGAAGGCGCTTTACCCTGGCATGGCAAACTCGCCGCGCGCTGGCATCTGGTGTTGTGCAGCGCCTGCCGCGCCTATTACGACCAATTGGCCAAAACCGCCCGCCTGCTGCGCGGCCGCAGCCTTGATGGCCTGACGCCGCAGCGTGAGGCGGAGTTGTTGCGGGCCGCGAAGGCCGCTGCGCCGCGCCCGGACTGATCAGCCCCGGCGGGTGAGATGCGGCGCGAGCCAGCCCGCGGTGGCGTGCGGTTCGCTGTCGGTGGTGTGCAGATAGGGCTTGATGTCCAGCAACGGCGTGCCGTCCAGACAATCCAGATAGCGCACTCGCAGCACGCCGGGCGCAGCAAAGCCATCAAACGCGGCGACCGACAGGCCAAGCGGATTGGGGCGTGACGGCGCGCGCGTGGCGAAGATGCCGCGCGGTTCGCTGTCAAAGGGCGGGGTGATGGACAGGGTGGTTCTGGCCGCCTGTTGCAGCCAGTAAATCAGGATCAGGTGGGAAAACCCGTCCAGACCTTGCAGGGCCGCGTGATACGCGGGGTCCACCACGGCCAGACATTCAGGCGCCGGGTCTGGCTGCCGGCCGTTGCGCGGGCACGCGGCCAGCGTCTTGAAGGGTGTCTCGATCCGGCCAATGGGCCGGACCGTCCAGTCGTCTGCAGTCTGCCCGGACAGTGCGGCGTTACCGGTCGCGCAGCGCGCGGGGGTAGAGAACTTCCATCGAGTCGTTCACGGCGGCCATCTGCTCGTTGTTCAGCGGGCACAGCGCCAGCACCGCATCGCGCAGGCTGCTGAAGCGGCCGACTTCCATCACCGGGTTCTGGCCGGACGGCGCGAGCCACGTGAGGACCACTTCGCGGGCCTTCCAGTAGACAAAGAACGCCGGGGTATCGCAGCCGGGCGGCACAATCGAGACCAGCCGCGTGCGGGCTTCATCGTCAATCAACACATCCCAGCCACCCATACCGGGGGCCACCGCCGACCATTCCAGCGCGAACAAAACATCGCTGCGATGGAACTTCGTCTTGCCCTCATCGGGGCCGAGAACCAGGGAGTCTTCGCGCTTGGGCTTCCTGAACATGGTCTGCTCCGGGACTCTGGACGACGGATTACCTCCGCGACATATGCAATGCACCTACCGTGCCAGAGAATTTCTGCATTCGGCATCGCGTTTTGCGACGCCGAATGCAGTTATGGGCGACCTAGAGGCTGACAACTTGCTTTTTGCGAATACTCTCGTCGGCAGCGAGAACGATTCTAAGGCTGTTGACCGCGTCGTTCATGTGATCTGTGAGGTCCGCGTTGTCGCGAATTGCATTTAGCAGGAACACTTGCTCCCGCGCGCACAACTCGTCGTGGCCCGGTTCGTCGTCCATGCGGAAGTTTTCGTCCGGCTGCGCCAGTGAATTGTCCGCATTCAGCGCTGCGTGATGCAAACGGATCACACTGGTCTTGGTGTGCGTGTCCATGTCGGACGAACTGGTGGTGGACGCCCCCTCATCCGCCGCCTTGCCCTGCTCGCCCATCACGATGCTGACGGAGCCTTTCGGGCCGACGACGTCCTTCACGAAGAACGCCACCTCGCTCATCATCGGGCCCCACCCGGCCTCGTACCAGCCGACCGAGCCATCCTCGAACTCGACATGCAGGTGGCCGTAATTGTCCACCTTCACCTCGTCGGACAGATGCGCGCCGATGCCATGCACGCGCACCGGGCGGGACTGGGTCATCTGGCACATCACGTCCACGTAATGCACACCGCAATCCACCAGCGGAGTCAGCGCCTGCATCAGGTTGCGGTGCCACGTCCACGCCGGGCCGATGGATTGCTGGTTCAGATTCATCCGCATCACCAGCGGCTTGCCCAGAGTGCGCGCGATTTCCACGAACTTGGTCCACGACGGATGCACACGCAGAATGTAGCCCACCACCAGCTTCTTGCCGTGCTTCACGGCGGTATCCACCACGCGCTGGGCATCGGCCACCGTCTCGGCCAGCGGCTTTTCCACGAACACATGCGCCCCGGATTCAATGGCGCGGATGGCGAAATCGGCATGTGTGCCGGACCATGTGTTGATGGACACCACATCCGGCTTCACCGCGGCCAAGGCTTCGCCGTAATCGGCATAGCGCGGCACGTCCGCCCATTCCGCCGGCAGGTCGGTGCGGCTGGCGATGCTGCGGGTGCACAGCCCGGCCAGTTCGAAGCCTTCCAGCCCGTGATAGGCGCGCGCGTGCGACATGCCCATGTTGCCCAGACCCACGACAAGAACGCGAAGCGGTTTGCTCATAGCGGTCCCTTCCCTTTTGAGCGCCTGGCAATCTGTTCGCTGGCGCTTCACAGGTTATACTGTAAGGAAATAACGTCAGAAGACCACCCAAGGGAGCCGCGAAATGGCCAGCGTCACCGGCGATCTGTTGCAGCTTTATACCTCGTCCGACGCGCTGGGCCTCGGCCAGAAGGTCCGCGCCCGCGAGGTCTCGCCCGCCGAACTGGTCGAGGCGGCGGCGACCGTGATCGACCGGCTCAATCCGCAATTGAACGCCGTGATCCACAAGCTGTACGACATGGCCCGCGCGCAGGCAGCCACCGTGCCGATGAGCGCGCCGTTCGCGGGCGTGCCGTTCCTGCTGAAGGAACTGGCGTCGATGTGGCAGGGCGCGCCGCTGACCAATTCCAGCGTCTGGATGAAGAACGTCATCTCCCCCATCGACTCCGAAGCCGCCAAGCGCACCAAGGCGGCGGGCTTCGTGCTGGTGGGCAAGTCCAACGCGCCGGAAAACGGCTGGTCGATCTCCACCGAACCCAAGCTGTATGGCGTGACGCATAATCCGTGGCGCGCGGACGTGACGGCGGGTGGCTCCTCGGGCGGCGCGGCCTCGGCCGTTGCCTCGCACATGGTGCCGCTGGCCGAAGCCAGCGACGGCGCCGGGTCCATCCGGGTGCCTGCCTCCAATTGCGGTCTGGTGGGGCTGAAGCCGTCGCGCGGGCGCATCACCATCGCGCCGTTCGGCGACTATTGGTACGGCGGCGCGTATTTCTTCTGCGTCTCACGCACCGTGCGTGATTCGGCAGCGTATCTGGACGCGATGGCCGGTGCTGTGCCGGGCGACCCGTACACGCCGCCCACACCCGCCGAATCGTGGCTGAGCCTGTCCACCCGCGTGCCGCGCCGCCTGCGGGTGGGCTTTACCGTGACACCGCCGGATGGCGGCCCCATCGACCCGGAAGCCGTGGCCGCCGTGCGCAACGCCGCCGCCCTGCTCGCCCGCCTCGGCCATGATGTCGAGGAGAAGAACATGACGCTGGACGGGGCTGCGGCGTGGAAGACCTACACCGCCATGACCCCCGCCGAGACCGCCGCCGCGTTTGAAAATCTGGCCGCCCTTGTGGGCCGCCCGGTGACGCAGGCGGATGTGGAGCCGACCACGTGGGCCGTGATTCAGGCCGGGCGGGCGCAGACGGCGGTGCAGCACGTGAACCTGATGAACGCGCTGCGCGGCCTGTCGCGCGATATCGCCGCCGACCTGCTGCCGTATGATGTGTATCTGACCCCGACGCTGACGCAGAAGCCGCGCCCGCTGGGCTACTACGACATGAGCGAGACCGACCTGCTGCGCTACAACGCCAAGTGGACGGATGCCATGTTCATGTTCCCGTTCAACATCACCTCCCTGCCCGCCATCTCGCTGCCGCTGCACATGTCCGCCGACGGCCTGCCGATGGGCGTGCAGGCCATTGGCCGCTATGGCGATGAGGCGACGCTGCTGGCTGTGGCCTCGATATTCGAGGCGGAAGTGAACTGGGGCGCGCGCAAGCCGCCGGTGTGCGCGTAGCGCACACCGGATGGCCGGGAAGGTGGCTTAGAACGCCACCTTGTCGCCGCCCTTCAGTTCCAGAATCTCGCGCGCCTCATCCGGCGTGGCGATTTCCAGACCCAGACCTTCGATGATCTGCCGCGCCTTGCGGACCTGATCGGCGTTGCTCTGCGCCAGCTTGCCCGGCCCGATCCACAGGCTGTCTTCCAGACCCACGCGCACATTGCCGCCCATTGCGGCGGCCTGTGCGGCCACGGCCATCTGGTTGCGGCCTGCGCCCAGCACCGACCATTTGTAGTTCTTGCCGAACAGGCGGTCGGCCGTGCGCTTCATGTGCATCACGTCTTCCGGGTGCGCGCCGGTACCGCCGAGGATGCCGAACACGGTCTGCACGAACAGCGGCGGCTTCACCAAGCCACGCTCGAGGAAATGCGCCAGATTGTACAGGTGCGAGGTGTCGTAGCACTCGAACTCGAACCGCGTGCCGGAATCGTACAGCGTCTCCAGCACGAACTCGATGTCGGCGTAGCTGTTGCGGAACACGTTGTCGCGTGAGGCTTCAATCGCCTTGGGTTCCCACTCGTGCTTGAACTCCTTGAAGCGGTTCAGCATCGGATACAGGCCGAAATTCATCGAGCCCATGTTCAGCGAGGCCACTTCCGGCTTGAAGGTCTGCGCCGGCAGCACACGCTCCTGCACCCGCATCCACGGCGCGCCGCCGGTGGTCAGGTTCACCACCGCATTGGTGGCCTGCTTGATCTGCGGCAGGAACTTGCCGAAGGCTTCCGGGGTCTGGTCCGGGCGGCCGTCCTCGGGGTCGCGGGCGTGCAGATGCACGATGGCCGCCCCGGCTTCCGCAGCCCCCACCGCCGCCTCGGCAATCTCCGCCGGGGTCACCGGCAGATACGGCGACATGCTCGGGGTATGAATCGCGCCCGTCACGGCGCAGGTGATGATGACTTTGTTCAGTGCCATGGTCCGTCTTCCCGCTAGGATCCGATATCTTTCGCCGCGCGCCGCTTGTGCGCCATCAGCGCCATCAGGCGGCGATCACGCCACGCCTGCCGTTCTTGCAACTTGTCCGCCGGCACATGCGCGCGGCGGTCGCGTTCGATGCCGTCCAGCACCGGCCCGGCCCAATCCACCCGCCGCTGCATCTGCGCCGTCAGGCCCGCATACAGGCCCTGATAGCGATTCACATAGTCCCGCACGCCGCCCGGCGCATTCAGGTCGATGGTCTCGAACGGGCCAATGAAGCTCCAGCGCAGCGCCAGACCGTCGCGGATGCCGATGTCGATGTCTTCCTGGCTGGCGTAGCCGTCGGCGACCAGACGAAAGGCTTCTTCCAGCAACGCGCCCTGCAGGCGGTTCATCACGAAGCCGTCGAGTTCCTTCTGCATCACAATCGGCGCGTGCCCGGCCTCACGCAGGAACTGTGCGGCGCGTTGCAGCACTTCGGGGTCCGTCCATGGGGAGGGCACCACTTCGGCGGCGGGGATGAGGTACGGCGGGTTGATCGGATGCACCACCACGCAGCGCGCCCGCCCGGCCAGATGTTCGGTGAACATGGATGGCAGGATGGCCGAGGTGGAGCTGGCCAGAATGCAGCCAGGCGGCGCTATCACGTCCATGCGGGCGAATATCTCGCGCTTCACCGCCACGTCCTCGAACGTGCTTTCCTGCACGTAGTCCGCTCCGGCCAGCGCGTCTTCCAGCGTCGCCGCCGCACGCATCCGCCCGCGCACGGCCTCCGGCACATCGTTCAGCAGGCCGTTGGCGGCCAGATCGGGCAGCAATTGTTCAATATACGACAGCGCCGCCTGCGGCGCGTCCTGCTGGCCGTCCCACAGCGCCACCTCATGCCCGGCGCGGGCATAGCTGATCGCCCAGGCGCGCCCGACGAACCCGGTTCCGATAATCCCGACACGGGCCATCCCGCTTCCTCCCTCTGGTGGCGCCTAGCCTGCGCTGCCGCGCCGATGCTGCCAAGCCCGATTGTCGGACATACTATGCGGCGGGAGCAGCCCACCCTTCCCCGGTGTCGTGGTCGGGATGCT
>CAIPHQ010000119.1 GCA_903864895.1 uncultured Rhodospirillales bacterium | reverse complement strand
CCCACCGTGAGTTCGTCGAAATACAGCCCCGGCATTCGCTTGCTCCCGTTTTGGCAGGACTATACCGGGCGAACCCCCGAGTCGGGCGGCAACGCCACCACGAACACGCTGCCGCCACCATCGCGCGCGTCACAGCGCACCGTGCCGCCGTGGCTGGCAGCAATCTGGCGCACCAGTGCCAGCCCCAGCCCCCAGCCGCCGCTGCCTTCACCTGCGCCGGGCGGGCGGTAGAACGGTGCGAACACACGCTCGCGCTCGGCCTCCGGCAATCCGGGGCCGCGGTCCTGCACGCTGATCCGCACGCCGCCCGATGCATCGCTGGCCACGGCGATTTCGACCGGAGGCGCGCCGTGCTTTTGTGCGTTTTCCAGCAGGTTGCGGATCATGCGCCGCAACAGCCGCGCCTCGCCCGGCGTCTCGGCCACTGTGCCCGACACGCTGGCCCCGGTGCGCGCAGCTTCCTCGGCGGCCAAAGCCAGCACGTCCACCACGGTTGAGGCGCGCACCGGCCCCTGATGCTCCAGACGGCTGGCCAGCAGGATCTCGTCGATCAACTGGTTCAGTTCATCCATGTTTTTCGTGATTTCGTCCCGCAGCGCCGGGGAGGGCGCGTCCTGCCACAACTCGGTGGCCATGCCGAGGCGGGCGAGCGGCGAGCGCAATTCGTGGCTGGCGTTGGCCAGCAAGGCCCGATGCGCGTCCAGCAGCGCCTGCACCCGCGCTGCGGCGGCATTGAAGCTGGCGGCCACGGCGGCAATTTCATCCTGCCCACGCACCGCTGCGCGCGCGGCAAGGTCACCGGCCCCCCAGCGCTCCACAGTGCCGCGCAGCCGTTCCAGCCGTTGCGTCAGCCGCGCCACCACCGGCAGCGCCGCCAGCCCCACAGCCAGCGCCACGGCCAGCAACGCCAGCAGCACGTGCCAGCCGGGCCGCCGCAGCCCCACGCCGAAGCGGGCCAGCACGCGGCGGCCATCATGCAGCCGGAACACCCACACGCCTTCGCCACGCCGCCCGTCCCACTCGCCGTCGCGCGGGAATGCGCCATGCGACAAGTCGGCCCCGGCGCTGGCCAGCACATGCCCGCTGCGGTCCAGCACCGTCACGTCGCCGGCAATGGCCTCCGCCACACGGTGCGCCGACTGCGCAATCGCGCCCGGCGGGATATCTGCTTCCGGAATGGCCGCTTCCAGCAGCTGGCGCGGCATGTGCCGCCACGCGGCCACCGGGCTTTCGCCCACCGCCCCCCACAGCAGCGCAATCAGCAGCGCGGCCAGCAGCAGGCTTGCCAGCAATGTTGCGTAGATACGCCAGAACAGGCTGCGGGCGAGGATCACCCGGCCTCATCCTGCCCGCGCGCGAACACGTAACCCGCGCCGCGCACCGTCAGAATCCGGCGCGGATGCCGCGTATCGGCCTCAATCGCGGCGCGAATGCGGGAGACATGCACGTCGATGGAGCGGTCGAAGGCTTCCAGATCCTCGCCCTTCACCATGTCCATCAACTGCTCGCGGCTCAGCACCCGCCCGGCATGGGTGGCCAGTGCGACCAGCAGGTCGAACTGATAGCTGGTCAGCGCGGCCTCGCGCCCCGCCACCCGCACCCGCCGTGCGCCGCGGTCGATTTCCAGTTGCCCGAACACCAGCGGCGGCGGTCCGGCCTGTAACGCGCCCTGACCGCGCCGCAGCATGGCGCGCAGGCGGGCCAGCAATTCGCGCGGGCTGAACGGCTTGGGCAGATAGTCATCCGCCCCGAGTTCCAGCCCCACCACGCGGTCGGTTTCCTCACCGCGCCCGGTCAGCATCAGAATCGGGATGGCGGATTGGGTGCGGATTTCGCGGCACACATCCAGCCCGTCGCCATCCGGCAGCATCACGTCCAGAATCAGCGCGTCGAAGGCCTCGTGGCGCAAGGCGGCCAGACCGTCCCGCGCGCTGCCCCGCGCCTCGGCGCGCAGCGCGTGCTGGCCCAGATAGTCGATCAGCATCGAAGTCAGCCGCGTGTCGTCGTCGATGATCAGAATGCGCGCCATGAGCCCTCGCCTGCGCCAGTCTCGCCCAACCCCTCCCGGAATGGGAGGGGGCAGGCGAGGTTGGGCGATCAGCCGTGGCGGTGCTGGACAAACTCCTCCATCACGCCTTTCAGCCTGGCGCGCTGGTCCGGTGTCAGCACGTCAGCGGCATCCTCCACCGCGACACTCAGGCGCTGGCTGATCTTGTCCATCGCCGCGGCGCGGCCGGCACGCAGTTGCTCCACCGCCGCACGGTCGATGCTGGGCGCGGTCAGCAGGCTGGAGAACTGCGCGCGGGTGCCCGTCATCTCCTTGCGCAGCGGCTCGATATCCTTCGCCGCCGCTTCGATGATGGCGTGGATTTTCGCCTGCTGCTCGGGCGTGGCCGAAACCTTGCCCAGCATCTTGTCGGCGCGCTGTTCGATCCGCTCCACCGGAATGCCGCCGTCCATTGACCACATGCCGTGGTGATGCTCCTCCACCGCCTTCGCCGCACCGGCGGCGGCCACCACAAGGGCGGCCACGGCCACACCGCCCAGAATCAGGCGGCGGCCACGGCGGGGGAAGCGGGGTTGGCTGATTTGCTCGCTCATTTGGTCTCTCCTTCGGGTCCGCAGCCCATGTGGCTGCGCCGGAAAGCAACATGACCGTGTCGCGTTGCTGACATTGCGGGCCAAGGTAAAGTTGTATGAAGACAAAACACGGGGCGGGGGAACGGTGGTCATGGCAACCGAAGCAACCGAAGCAACCGGGGCAACCGGGCGCCGCTCCCGCACCAGCGGGCGGGACGGGCGGCAGCGTGCCCGGGCTGACCACGCGATTCCGGCCCCGCCCTATATCACCCGCGCCATTCCCACCTATGATTTGCTGAGTGAGGCGGGGCTGGAGCGGGTGGAACGCTTCGCCGACCGCATCCTCGCCGAAATCGGCTTCGAAATTCGCGGCGATGCCGAGGCGCATCGCCTGTTCGTGCAGGCGGGCGCACGGCCGGACGGCGAGCGGCTGTATTTCCCGCCCGGCATGATCCGCGAGATCATCCAGCGGTCCTCACCGCGCGCCTTCACCCAGCACGCCCGCAACCCGGCGCGTAACGTGGTGATCGGCGGTGACGCTACGGTGTTCTCACCGGCCTATGGCTCGCCCTTCGTGTCGGATATGGAGCGCGGGCGGCGCTATGGCTCGATGGCCGATTTCGAGAATTTCGTGAAGCTGACATATGCCTCGCCGTGGCTGCACCACTCCGGCGGCACAGTGTGCGAGCCGGTGGATGTGCCGGTGAACAAGCGGCACATGCATATGGTGTACGCGCATATGCGCCACAGCGACAAGGCCTTCATGGGCTCGGTCACCACCGCGCCGCGCGCCGCCGAATCCATCGAGATGTGCCGGATTCTGTTCGGCGCAGACTTTGTCGACCGGAACTGCGTCATTCTCGGCAACGTCAACGTCAATTCGCCGCTGGTGCTGGATGGCGAGGCGAGCCGCGTGATCCGCACCTATGCCCGCGCCAATCAGGCCGCCGTGTGCGTGCCGTTCATCCTCGGCGGCGCGATGGGGCCGGTGACCACGGCGGCGGGGCTGGCCCAGTGTTTTGCCGAGGCGATGGTGTGCGTGGCGCTGACGCAACTGGAACGCCCCGGATCGCCGAGCATTCTGGGCAATTTTCTCTCGTCGATGAGTTTGAAGTCGGGCGCGCCCACGTTCGGAACGCCGGAACCGGCGCTGGCCTATTTCGCCATCGGCCAACTGGCCCGCCGCCTCGGCGTGCCGCTGCGCTGCGGCGGCAATCGGTGCGCGAGCAAGATCCCGGATGCGCAGGCTGCCACCGAGAGCGCCAATTCCATGTGGCCCGCTGTGCTGTGCGGTGCGAATTTCATTCTGCACGCTGCGGGCTGGGCGGAAGGTGCGCTGACGATGAACTACGAAAAATTCGTCATCGACGCCGAGCAGTGCGGCATGTTCCACACGCTGTGCAAGGGCATGCCGCTCGACGACAATGCGCTCGGTTTTGATGCGTTCGAGGAAGTGGGACCCGGCAAGCATTTCCTCGGCTCGGCGCACACGCTGCGCAATTACGAAACCGCGTTCTTCGATGCGGAGTTGTCCGACAGCAACAGCTTCGAGCAATGGAGCGAGGAAGGCGGGCTGGACATCGTGCAGCGCGCCAACCGCAAGTGGAAGAAGATGCTGGCCGAGTACGTGCCGCCGCCGATGGATGCGGGGGTGGATGAGGCGCTGCGGGAATACGTGGCGCGGAAATGCGCTGCGGTGCCGGATGCGTGGCATTGATCGCACCCTCACCCTCCCACGCCTGCGGCGCGGGCCCCTCCCTCTCCCGCAAGCGGGCGAGGGGCTATTCTGCGCCGGACTGATG
>CAIPHQ010000118.1 GCA_903864895.1 uncultured Rhodospirillales bacterium | reverse complement strand
GCTCCTCATGCTCCGCGCCGCCGCACTGCTGTTCGCCGCCATGGCTGCCGTTCCGGCCACCTCCGCCCGTGCAGATTGCATGGACGATGCTGCAGCCCTGGTGCCGCAGGCCCGCGCCATCGCCAACCAGGTCGCCAGCCGCGTGGCCTTGCAGGAACTCCATGACGCGGTGGAGGACGGCAACGAGGACGGCGAGTCGTTCTGCGTCGAACATCTGGCCGCTGCCCGCAAGGTGATGCTGCTGCAACCCTTCCAGTGGCAGCCAGGCCAGCAAATTGACCATGCCGAGGAAACCGCACCCTCCAGCACCGCCACTGGGCCACAATCCGGCTCTGGCACCTGAGCCATCTTGCCCGCCATGCACGGCCATGCCCCCGCCCCTGCCACCGCGCGCCATATGGCGCTGCTCGGCGCTGTCGTGTTCGGCTCGGGCCTCGCCGGACTCGGCTATGAACTGGTCTGGACCCGCATCCTGTCCGCCGCCCTCGGGCACGAAATGCTGGCGGTGCTTGGTGTGGTGGCGGCGTTCTTTTTCGGCCTCGCCGTGGGCGGTTTCGCGCTGGATGGCGCACTGCGCCGCGCGGCCCGCCCGGCGCGCGCCTACGCCGTGCTGGAACTTGTCATCGCCGCATGGGCGGTGGCGAGCATCTGGCTGCTGCCCGCCATCGGGCAGATGGTGCCGCGCCTGATCGGCGCCACCGCCCCAGGCTGGCAGCTCTGGGCCGCCGCCTTCGCGCTGCCCGCGCTGCTGCTGTTGCCCGCCACGGTCGCGATGGGCGGCACGCTGGTTGCGCTGGAGCGGCTGCTGGCCGCCAAACTCGGCAATCCGCGAGTCGTCGCGGGGGTTTATGGTGCCAATACGCTGGGTGCGGTGGCCGGGGTTGCCGTCAGCATGGTTTGGCTGGTGCCCGGCATCGGCCTGTCCGGCAGCCTGCTGGCCTTCGCCGGAGTGAACGTGCTGTGCGCCGCCGCCGCGCTGACGGCGGGCGCGTGGCCAGACCGGGCACCCGTCCCAACGCCACACGCGGCGGCCACGCCCGCGCCGGGCGGCACCCGCCTGCTGGGCACGCTGTTCATCACCGGCGTGCTGGGCGTGGCGTTCGAAATTCTGGTGGTGCGGGTCGCCAGCCAGTTGCTGGAAAACACCGTGTACAGCTTCGCCAGCCTGCTCGCCGTGTATCTGGCGGGCACCGCGGCAGGCGGGCTGGCGTATCAGCGCTGGGGGCGCGGCGGTGACGCAGCTGCCGTGCTGGGGCGGCTGCTGGCCGCCACCGCGCTGTGCTGCGCCGCCGCCGCCGCATTGCTGCCCGCGCTGCCTGCACTGGTGGCATGGGCGCGCGGTTTCGGGCTGCTGGGGCCGGAACTGGCGCTGGCCTGCGCCGTGTTCCTGCTGCCCACCGCCGCCATGGGCGCGCTGTTCGGCCATCAGGCGCACCAGGTCCGCGCCGGCCGCGGCAGCATTGGCCGCGCCACCGGCATCAACGCGCTGGGCGCTGCTGTGGCCCCTGCCGTGGCATCGCTGCTGCTGATCCCGCTGCTCGGTGCCGCCACCGCGCTGGCACTGCTGGCGGCGGGCTACATCGTGCTGCTGCCCCGCCGCGCCGGGCGCGCGGCGTGGGCGCTTGCCCTCCCCGCCGTGCTGGCTGCCGCCCTGCTCACTGCCCTCGCCCCCGCCGCCCCGGTGAACGTGCCGGCGGGCGGGCGGCTGCTGACCACGCTGGAAGGTGCCACCGCCAGCGCCAGCGTGGTGGAGGACGCAGGCGGCACCCGCTATCTGGAGGTGAACGGGCATTTCCGCATGGGCGGCACCAGTTCGCGCCAGTCTGACTGGCGGCAGGCACAAATTCCGCTGCTGCTGCACCCGGCCCCGCAGCGCGCGCTGTTTCTGGGCGTCGGCACCGGGGCG
The DNA here is from genome assembly GCA_903864895.1 of uncultured Rhodospirillales bacterium. Lineage (GTDB taxonomy): Bacteria > Pseudomonadota > Alphaproteobacteria > Acetobacterales > Acetobacteraceae > CAIPHQ01. The sequence continues at coordinate 2,886 of CAIPHQ010000118.1, read as the reverse complement.
ACACTTGCCGGGGCCGGATTGGCTGCCACCGCCGAGTCGCCGCCCGCCAGCATCACTGGCGTGGAACTGGTACCCGAAGTGGTGCGCCTGCTGCCGTGGTTCGCCGAGGGCGGGCCGCGCCACGCGCTGCCGCCGATCATCACCGCCGATGCCCGCCGCTTCGTGCGCGTCGGCACGGGCCAATACGATGTGATCGTGGGCGACCTGTTTCATCCGGCGCTGGATGGCTCCGGCGCGCTGTACACGCTGGAGCATTTTCAGGCAGTGCGGGTGCGGCTGCTGCCCGGCGGCGTGTTCTGCCAGTGGCTGCCGCTGTATCAGCTCGACCTGCCCTCGCTGCGCACCATCATCCGCACTTTCCTCGCCGTCTATCCGCAGGCAAGGGCGTTTCTGGCGCATGACAGCGTGCGCACGCCGATGCTGGCCCTGGTTGGCCCGGCAGATGCCCTGGCACCGCTCGACCTCGCAGCCCTGCAAACCCGGCTGGATCACGCGGCAGACGGTGTGTCGCGCGGCACACGGATGGCGCAGCCCATCGATCTGCTGGGGCTTTACGTGGGTGCGGCCCCGGCTTTGGCGCTGTTCGCGGGTGAGGGCGCGCTGAACACCGACGATCTGCCGGTGGTGACGTTCGACGCCATGCGCAACGTGCGGGCGCTCTCCTCCGCCCCGGCCGGACGGTTGCTGGCCATGTTGCAAGGCATGACCCCGGATGCCGGGGATTTGCTCGGTGCCGCCGGCCGCACCCAAGCGCTGCACGCCCGGCTTGCCGCCTATTGGCGCGCCCGCGACGCGTTTCTGACCGCAGGTGCCGCCCTGCCCGACTCCTTGGCCGGGCGGGCATTGCTGGACGCCGCCGCCCCTGGCCTGCTGGCGGCGCTGCGGCTGAGTGAGGATTTCGACCCGGCCTACCAGCCGTTGCTGGGCATGGCGCAAAGCCTGCTGCGCGACGACAAACCCGCCGCCCACCGCCTGCTGGCCGAAATCGCCGCCGCTGCGCCGGATCGGCCCGAGGCGCGGCAGTTGCTGGCCGGAAGCGGTGGTATGCCCTGAGGGGGCTTGCCCCGCGCGGGCGGGCACCATATTGAACCGCACGCCGGATGGGGCGTAGCCAAGCGGTACGGCAGCGGATTTTGATTCCGCCATGCGGAGGTTCGATCCCTCCCGCCCCAACCAGCAGACCGCACATCCGGTGTGAAACGTCAGAGACATCTGGCAGCGCCGGATGCGTCTGCCAGCCGTGATGCTGACAGCAAATTTCCCCAGAAATCAGACCGCTAGCAGCGGATTCTGACCCTCGTCCGGCACGGCGCCCCCCCGCGCGCGCGCCTGCCCGAATTGACGCAGTGCAGCATCACCCGTTAAAGCCCGGCCCAAGAACCAGCGAAGCCCATTTCGGCGCAACCTTACTCAGCGCCGGAGGCGCCGCTTGACCATGCCCATGACATTCGCCGATCTGCCGCTGGCAGCGCCGCTGCTGCGTGCGCTGGCCGAGGAAGGCTACGCCACCCCCACCCCAATTCAGGCCCAGTCCATCCCGTTGCTGCTGGCGGGCCGCGACGTTCTGGGCCTTGCCCAGACCGGCACCGGCAAGACCGCCGCCTTCGTGCTGCCCCTGCTGCATCGCCTTGCCGCCGCGCCGCGCCCCGCGCCCAAGGGCGGCGCCCGCGTGCTGGTGCTGGCCCCCACGCGCGAACTGGTCTCCCAGATCGCTGATGGCTTCGCGAGTTTCGGCCGCCATCTGCCGTTCAGCGTGACAACAATCTTCGGTGGCGTCAGCCAGTTCCATCAGGTCAATGCGCTCCAATCCGGCGTGGATGTCATCGTCGCTGCGCCGGGGCGATTGCTGGATCTGATCAACCAGGGCCTGTGCGGCCTGTCGCAGCTTGAGGCGCTGGTGCTGGATGAGGCCGACCAGATGCTCGATCTGGGCTTTGCCAAGCCGATCGAACGCATCGTCGCCACGCTGCCGAAGGATCGGCATACATTGCTGTTTTCGGCCACGATGCCGAAATCCATCGCAGCCCTTGCCGAAACCCTGCTGCGCGATCCGGCGAAGGTCGAGATCGCTCCGCCGTCCACCACTGTTGAACGGATCGAGCAGTCGGTGATGTTCCTCGAAGCCGCCGACAAGAAGGCTGCGCTGCTGGCGCTGCTGCAGAGCCAGAAGATCGGGCAGGCCGTGGTGTTCACGTTGCAGAAGAACATTGCCAACGAAGTCTGCGCCTTCATCACCGAGGCGGGTATCACGGCCGAGGCGCTGCACGGCAACAAGTCGCAGGGCCAGCGGGAGCGCGCGCTGGACGCCTTCCGCACCGGGGCCGTGCAGGTGCTGGTGGCGACGGATATCGCGGCGCGCGGCATCGACGTTGATACCGTGACGCACGTGATCAACCACGACCTGCCGAGCCTGCCGGAAAGCTACGTGCACCGCATCGGCCGCACCGGCCGCGCCGGGCGCAGCGGTGTGGCCATCACGCTGTGCGATGCCGAGCAACGGGCCTGGCTGCGCGATGTGGAGCGGGAAATCGGCCGCGCGCTGACCGTGCAAGCCGACCACCCATGGCATTCGGAAACCGCGCGCACCTCAACAAGGCGCCCGCCCGTGCTCGGCGGCGGGCCGGTGAAGGAGATCCAGCCGCAGAAGGCGCGCGAGCGCAAAGTCTGGACCGAGGAAGAAAAGCTTGCCGCGCGCGCGGCGGCCAAGGCCGCCTGAGGCGGCGTGCCGGTGGACCCCGCAACGCGATTGCGGAATCCACCGGCGTGTCACGCCCGTATAATATCAGGTCACTTTTCCGCGTCATCCGTCCCGGCATGGGCCTTGTCGAACGCCCAGACCCGCTCGAAGCCCATCAGCTTGTTCATCTCCGAGAACGCCATGATGTC
>CAIPHQ010000117.1 GCA_903864895.1 uncultured Rhodospirillales bacterium | reverse complement strand
TGCGGCCGGTGCGGAACAGCCAGTAGCGGGCCCCTGCGGTGTCCTCCACCCGGTAATAGTCACGCACCAGATCGGCGGCCTCGCGCCCGGCGGGGGGCTCGGGCGTGCCGCGCCACCATTCGGCGGCGATGCGTTCCGGGCCGGTGGCCGCGCGCACCCGGTGCAGCGCGCCGCGCCAGCGGAACAGCACCGGCGGGTCGTCCGGCACCGGGGCCATCGCCTCCACCGGTTCGGGGCGGCGCAGCAGGCGCAGCGGGCGGGGCAGGGCGGGGGCGGTTTGCCAGCCTTGGGGCGGGGCCAGCGGGGCGGCGTGCTGCACCGCGCGCTCGGGCAGATGGCTGGGAAACGGGGCCGGCCGCCACAACCGGCCCTCGCCGAGGCGGCCATGGAGGTCATCGAGCGTCGCGGCCAGCCCGGCCCCGGCATGGCCCGCCAGATCGCCCACCCCGGCATTGCCCAGCCCGGCATTGCCCAGCCCGGCATTGCCCAGCCCGGCATTGCCCAGATCGGCCTGCGGCGGGGCCAGCGGGCCCACGCTGTCCGCCGCCAGCACCATCGCATCCACGCCGAAGCCGGGATCGACGCTGTCCAGCCTGGCGATCAGCAACTTGCTGACATAGGCCGGGTTGCGCACCGCCAGCGCGGTGGCCGCCGTGATGGCCGGGCGCTCGCCGTCCACGCGGAAGAACTGCGCGGTGAAACGCTGTGCGCCCTGCACCTCATCGGCCAGGCGGCGGCACAGCCGCCGCGCCAGCAGGCGCAGCGCGCGGGCCAGATCCTCCGGCGTGCCGATGGGCTCGGCAAACGCGGTCTGCACCTGCCACGGCGGCGGCTCACGCGGCCACAGCAGGGTTTCCGCGGCCGTCCCCAGCGCCTGATCCAGCCGTGCCAGCGGGGCGGGGCCGAAGCGGGCGGCGATTTCGCCGCGCGGCAGCCGGGCCAGATCGGCCGCCGTGCGCACGCCCAGCCGCAACAGCCCGGCGATGTCGCGCGGTGCCAGCCGCAGCAACCCCAGCGGCAAGGCGGCCAGCGCCTGCCGCTCCTGCCCCGGCGGCAGCACGGTCAGCCCCTCCCCACACCGCGCCAGCGCCCACGCCGCCGCCGCACTGCCCGCGATGGCGGCGCGGGCGGGCAGGCCGCGGCGGGCGAGGCGGGCCAGCAGGTCGCTTGCCAGCGCGGTTTCCCCATCCTCATCGCCGCGGGCGAACAGATGCGCGCAGCCGGTGATGTCCAGCACGAACCCGTCCGGCGGGTCGGCGGCGGCCAGCGGCGTGTAGCGCTCGGCCCAGGCGGCGAGGGCGGCCAGCCCCGCGCGCTCGGCGGCGGGGTCGGCGCCGGCCACCGCCAGTGCCGGGCAGATGGCGCGCGCCTGTGTCAGCGCCATGCCGGGGTGCAGGCCCAGCGCCCCGGCGCGCGGGCACACGGCGGCGAGGCGGCGCTGGCCGCGCACCGATTCCACCGTGGCCAGCGGCGCATCATCAGGCGCTGCGGCGGATTGCAGCCGCAGCGTCGGCCACCCCGGCAACCACACGCAAAGCAGGCGGCGCATCGTGCTCTCCCGGTTCGAGTTGCATCAGCCACGCCCCCGGCCGCCCGCCGCGCGCATGCGTCAGGTCCACCTGCCAGCGCACCGGGCCGGGCCCGCGGCCCTGCGGCAGGCTGGGGGCGGCGGCGATGCGCCAGCGCGTGCTGGCCGCCGCCGCGTCCCCCGCGCCGGTGCCGGGTTTGACCCCGTGCGGCCAGCGGCGCAGCAGAAAGCCGGTGACGCCGCTGTCCAGACACGCCAGATGCAGCCGCCGCCCGGCCAGACGCGGCAGACGCCCGGCCTCGGCCACCACGGCAGCCAATGCGCCGCCGCGCAGGGCGGCTTCCATGGCCGCCAGCGTCTGGCTGCCGCCGCTGCTGTGCACCAGCAGCAGCCGCGCCGGGTCCAGCCCATAGGCGCGCAGGCCGGGCGGGTACAAATCCAGCCCCGGCGCGATCCACGCGATCGGCCGCGCCCCCGGCAGCCGCGCCAGCCAGCACGCGGTGAAGGCGGCGGCCAGCGTGCCGGTTTCGGCTTCCAGCCCGTCCGCGCCGATTTCATGCATCTGCCCCAGCGGCAGCCCCGCCCCGCCGGGCAGGCAGGCATCCACCCGCGCATCACCAAACGCCAGCGCGCCGTGGCCGTGCGGCGGCGGCGGCAGGCGGGCGCGCAAGGCGGCGAGCCCGGCGTTGGGCATGCGGGGGGCGGGCGGCGTTGACACGGCGCGCGGGCGTCCTTCAAGTTCATGATTTGTTCCCTATGGATTCCCCCGCTGGCCTGCCGAGTCAAGCGTTGTGAATCGCGGCAAGAATCGCACAAGAATTTCAACCCGGCGGCATTTTTGCCGCTCTTATGCGTCGCGGGTCTGTCAACCTTGCGCTACACTGCCCCCATGCCGGAACGCGCATGCCGCGCGCCCGGAATGCGCGAAGGCGGAGTACAAAAAACCCAGAGACTTGAGGGCGAAAATGACCAACGCAGACAGATTGCTGCAACTCAACAAATGGTACGACGACGTGCCAGAGGAGTGGCAGAACCACATCATCACCTGGCCGCTGGTCGGCGCCGGGTTCATCAATATCCAGCTGTCGATCGCGACCGGCTTTCCGTTCGGCCTGCTGGTGCTGCTGACCATCGCAGGCTTCGCGGCGATCCGCTTGCCCGAGCAGCTTGGCTGGATCAAGCCCGGCCCCGACGGCGCGCGGTTCGAAGTGGGCCGCATCGACGTGCTGTACGATCTCAACCGGCTGTATGACAGCATCCCGGAACTGCCGCGCTTTGCGGTCTTTCCGCTGATCCTGATCGCCGCCGGCACGCTCAGCATGTGGCTGACCTACCACTACAACTGGCCGTTCGGCATCGTGCTGCTGCTGGCGGTGCTGGGCATTCTGGCGTTCCGGCTGCCCTACACCTGGAAACTCATCACCCCGCCGCCGGTCCGCCGTGCGTCGCCGGTGCAGATGCTGGAGGGCTGGTTCACCGATGCAGGCGCCTGGTTCGATGGCATGTCGCCGGAAAACCGCACGTTCACGGCCGCCGTGGCCATTGGCGTGGTGGTGATCTTCGACATCCTCGTCACCAGCGGCAACCATGAGGCACTGGCCCTGCTGGTGGCGCTGGAACTGCTGGCAGTGCTGGTCATCAAGACCGTGCGGGACCTGCGCACCTACTCGATCAAAGGCACGGCGACGCCGATGGACCAGTACCGCGCGCTGGAAACCCTGTGGAAGCGCGGGCCGGATGGTGCGTTCACCATCACGCTCTGGAGTGGCCGCCGTCCGGCCAGGCCGGTTGCGGCAGCCCCCGCGCAACAAGGCCTGACCATGCTGCCGCCCGATCACGGGCTGGCCGCCGCCGACGACTAGACTGGTTGCGGTGCGGGCGCGGGCAGCCGATACAACGGCATGCCCGGCGCCCGCCCGTATATCACCGTTTATGTCGATGCCGACGCCTGCCCGGTGAAAGCCGAGGTCTATCGCGTCGCCCAGCGCCACCGTGTGCGTGTGCGCGTTGTCTCCAACAGCCTGATCGCCATGCCCGCCGATGTGCTGGCCGACCCGTTGATCGAGCGGGTGGTGGTGGAAGCCGGCATGGACGTGGCCGATAACTGGATTGCCGAACGCGCCGCGCGCGGGGCCATCGTCATCACCGCCGACGTGCCGCTGGCCGCGCGCGCGGTGAAAGCCGGGGCAGACGCCATCGCCCCCACCGGCCGCGCCTTCACCGAAGATTCCATCGGCATGACACTGGCCACCCGCAACCTGCTGACCGATCTGCGTGACGCAGGCCAGATCACCGGCGGGCCGAAGCCGTTCGCCGCCAAGGACCGCTCGGCCTTTCTGTCGGCACTGGATCTGGCCATCGGGCGGCTGAAGCGGGCGGGGTTCCCGGCGGGGTGAGGCGGCGGCTGGCTCATTCCGTCAGCGGGCAAGCCGCCCATACCGGATATGCGCCGGCCCGATCAGCGCGTTGCGTCAGGCAGAAACACCATCAGGGCAGTTCGTCGCACAACTGGCGCACAAGGTCCGCAGCCACCGGCACCACATCGCAGCGCACCGGCAGCAGCAGGATGCTGGTACGCCTGTCCCGCGCGGCGGCAGACGGCCACAGCGCCTGCCGGGCCAGTGCCGGGATCACCTCGCCAAGGCGGTTGCGCTGCTGCTCCGCCAGCAAGCCGTAGGGCGGATAGGCGAAGCGCCATCCGCCGCCGCAACACCTCCCACCTTGCCCCGCCCACCCCCTGCATGTTATCCAATCTAACATGTATCCCGCCCTCCCCGCCAACCACTTCGCCGCGCTGACAGACTCGCTCTGCGGCCTCATCGCCCGCCACGGCCTCGCCCGGCGTCTGGCCGCGCCGCTGATCGTGCTCATCTGGGGCCGGGTGCGCAGCATCGGGGCGCAGGCCGAGGCGTTGCTGGCGCGGGTCCGGGCCGGGCAAATCCGGCGATACCCTGCCCGCAACATGCCGGGCCCCGCTGCCACCAGGCGCGGCCCCGCCACGCCGCGTGCCCTGCCGCACCGCCGCGCGTGGCTGGTGGTGCTCATCCCGCAAACCGCCGCGAGTGCCGCGCATCTGCAAGCCCTTCTGGCGCATCCGGACACCCCGGCGCTGCTCGCCGCCGCCCCGCAACTGCGCCGCACGCTGCGCCCGCTGTGCCACATGCTGGGGGTCGATCTGCCAAAAACCCCGCCGCCCGCGCCGCCGCCTGCGCCGCTCAACCGCGGTGAAACAGACCCGCCAGCATCGCCCGCCGCGCCCCGGACTTCCGCATTTCAAGCGGCTCCGGCAACGGCACACCGATGTTCCACCCGTCCTGCGTCACAGCAGCGGCAGCGAAGTCGCTGCCGGGATGCGCCCGTGTGCCAACCGGGGCGAAGGCATGGTGTTGTCCCGCCGGATCAGGGAACGGCCCGGCGCGCCGGTGCTGGCGGCCGTCAATAGGATTTCGGCAGCCCCAGCACCTTCTCGCTGACAAAGTTCAGAATCATCTGCGGGGAAATCGGCGTCATGCGCGGAATCAGGCTTTCGCGGAAATAGCGTTCCACGTGGTATTCCACCGCGTAGCCCATGCCGCCATGCGTCAGGATGGCGGTTTCGCAGGCGGTGAAGGCCGCTTCCCCGGCGAGGAACTTGGCGGTGTTGGCCTCCGCCCCGCAGTCCTGCCGTGCATCGAACAGCGCGGCGGCCTTCATGGTCATCAGCCACGCGGCTTCCAGATTCATCCAGCAGCGGGCCAAGGGATGCTGGATGGACTGGTTCTGGCCGATCTTGCGGCCGAACACCTCCCGCTCATTGGCATAGGCGGTGGCGCGGCGCAGCGCGGCAAAGCCGATGCCCACGCCCTCGGCGGCCAGCAGGATGCGCTCCGGGTTCATGCCATGCAAAATCTGGCGGAAACCCTCGCCCTCCTGCCCGATCAGGTCTTCGGGCGGAATTGGCATCGCGTCGAAGAAGATCATGTTCGAATCAACCGCGTGGCGGCCCATCTTGCCGATCACGCGGATCTCGGCATGGCGGCGGTCCAGCGTGGTGTAGAACAGGCTCAACCCGCCGGTCTTGCTGGTCACGCGGTCCAGGGGCGTGGTGCGGGCCAGAATCAGCGCCTTGCTGGCCACCTGCGCGGTCGAGGTCCAGATTTTCTGCCCGGTCAGCAGCCAGCCCTCGCCATCGCGGTCGGCACGGGTGGTGATCTGCGTGGTGTTCAGCCCCGCGCCGGGTTCGGTGACGGAAAAGCAGGCCTTGTGTTCGCCCCGGATCAGGGGCGGCAACATGCGCGCCTTCTGCGCCTCGGTGCCGAAGCGCACCACGGGTTGCAGGCCGAAAATGTTCATGTGGACCGAGGACGCGCCCGCCATGCAGGCGCCGGATTCGGCAATGGCGCGCATCATCACGGCCGCTTCGCTGATGCCAAGCCCGCTGCCGCCATAGGCTTCCGGCATGGCCACGCCCAGCAATCCGGCATCGGCGATGGCGCGATAAAAATCTTCCGGAAAGGCGGCGTCGCGGTCGCGGGCCAGCCAGTAGGAGTCATCAAAATCCGCGCAGATCTTGCCCACCAGATCGCGGATTTGCGCCTGCGTTTCGGTCAGGTCGAAGTTCATGCCGCCCCCCTGCGCTGTGGCCGGCACTGTGCCGCCAAATCACCGGCTGCGCCAAGCAGGGGTCAGGCGGCGCGCTGCATCGGTCCGGCCAGGCGTGCGCGCAGCGCGGCGGGCAGTTGCCGCGGGGCCTTGCAGCGCGGATACGGCAGTTCCTCGGCGGCGTTCGGGGCCACACGGTCCGGCCAGTTGTCGAAGACAAACGCGCCGCCGTTGTCCAGAAAGCTTTCCACCGGCGCGCCTTCGGCAAACAGCACGGCATGGGTGTCCAGTTCGATGTGCCAGTACAGCAACGGCACGGCGGCCAGATGCTCGCGCACCACGCTGCTGCCATTGATCAGCGCGGCGGCCTGCACCAGCACATCGCCCAGCAATACCGCATGGCCCGGTGAGACGCGCAGGTCACGCTGCGGCAGGCAGCCGCCGAGCGCCCCGGCGCGGATGCGCACCGGCATCGCCACCACCGGGTCGGCACTGCCAAGGTCCACCCGGCTGTGACCCACCCAGCGCACCGGCATCGTCCCGCCGCCCAGCACCACCACACGGTCGCCCGCCCGCAGGTCTTCCACGGCCACCTCACCGCGCGCGGTGCGGATGCTTGTGCCGGTGCAGAAGCAATGGACCGGGCCGTTCGACGCGGCGAGTTGCGAACTCAGCGCGATGGTCTGGTCGGTGAACTGCACAAGGTCGCCCATCGGCAGCGTGACCGGGCCATCCCGCCCCGCCACGGTGTCGCTCACCGTGGCCTGCCCCAGACCATAGGTGATCCAGTATTGGGCACGGCTGCCGTGCATCACGATGGTGTCGCCACCGGCCCCGCTGATCTGCCCGCCCCCGCTGCCGTCATAAACGGTGTCGGTGCCGAGGCTGACAGTGTCGAACACGTCGTTCAGATAGACGATGTTGTCGCCGTTGCCGGTGACAAGGCCCGCGACTTCGCTGGCGGTGTTGTTGTTGAACAGCAGCGCATTGTAGATGTTGCCGTGCGCCAGAATGTGCCCCGGTCCCGGGCCGCCGAGGCTGCCGTAATTGGACCAGTAGCCCAGATCGGCCAGTTGCCCGGCCGAAAAATTCACCGCCATGCCGGGCCGCAGGTCCAGCGTGCCGCCGGTATTGTAGTTGCTCAGGTCATAGGTGGCGTGGGCGCCACCGGTCCAGATGGTCTCGAAAATATGGTTGTTGTACGGCATGCCCTGCGACACGCCATTGATGAATTGCTGGCCGGTGGTGGGGGAGAAGCTGTAGGTGAAATTCAGCCCGGTGTTGCCGTAATTGGCGCCGTACATCGCCTGGATCGCGGCGATGTCGTACATCATGTAACTTTGTTCGGAACTGCCCGCCCCGGCGGTGGAGAAACTGGCGGTGGAGCCAACGTAGCTGGCGTAATTCATCAGCGAGTATTCGATGTCCTGCACATTGGCCGGCATCGCGCCATAGACGCTGGTGTCCTGCCCATGTTTCAGGCCCAGCGCGTGGCCGATTTCGTGCAGCACCGCCTGGCCGGAATCAAAATTGCCGTCCACCGGGTTACGGCCAGTGCCGCCAAAGAATACGTCGCCCGCCTGTGCCGTCAGGTTGGGCAGGTAGGTATAGGCAGTGCTGGGATAGGATGAATCGGCGAGACGAATGGTGGCATGTGTCGTGGCCGTTTCGACAATCGGCGTGAATGTCAGTTTGCTGTAGCTGGACAGCAGGCCAAAGGCGCGGGCCACCTCCGCCTGCTGCTGCGCGGATAGCTGGCCGAAACCACTGAACGGTGCGCGGTCGGGGTACTGGCCGCTGCCGGTTCCGAAGGCCGTGCCGTAATACGCTGATGAGGCAGGAAAACTGTAGGTAATGTTGGTGGAAGTCCAGCGCAGCCCGCCGAACAGGCCAGACACGGCCTGGCTGCTGCTGCGGCCAACTGACGTCACGCCGTTGCCGCCACGCCCCACCGGCACCGCAACAGCCGCAAGCGCCAGAGGGCCGGGCGGCAGCGCAAGGCTTTGGTCCAGTACGGCAATACCGGCTTGCGGCAGGTTATTCCACCCTCTGGCTTTGCCCTGACTACTGGAGCCATGCTGAAGAATCGGGGTGTTTCTATTCATGTGTCATACTCCCGTCAGCATTTCGGTTGGCACGGCGACAAATGATGTATTTTGTTGAGAAATGAGTGGCGTTTGGCGAAAAATGAAAACAAAACAAAAAAATAGTGTCAGCAAATGACGGCGTCATTTGCTTTGGAATGTTCAATGTTTTTGATGACTCTACAGCTGTCTGCTATATTCTATTATGATAACCGTCTCGGCTTTTCCGATACGAATTAGACGCTGGGGCAGAAGCGCATTCAAGCGTATTTATATTTGGTATCGTCGAGATTTGTCGGGCTGGATTGTCATCTGTGGAGAAATGATGGCGCAGGTCTCGTTGCCGGCAATGTTTGGCATCGCCGTCACGAAATGAACCTGCCATGTATGGACCCTGCACGCGCAGCACCGGACTGCGGCGTGGTCATGCCGCAGTCCGGTGCTTTGCGTCAGGATCTTCCGGCCGAAGCGCCGGGCAACGCCGCCTCAGGCCGCCAGCGCCAGGGCGGTGCAGGCGCGCAGGGCGGCTGGCAACTGGCGGGCGGACTTGCAGCGCGGGTAGGGGAGTTCCACCGATGCATCCGGGGCAACCCGCCCGGTCCAGTTGTCGAACGCAAATTCCATGCTCTGGCTGAGGAAGCTTTCGGCCGGCATGCCGTTGGCAAACAGCACCGCATGGGTGTCGAGTTCGACATGCCAGTAGATCAGTGGCAGGCCCGCCACCGGCTCGCGGCGCACAGTGGTGCCGTTCACCAAGGCTGCGGCGTGGACCAGCACGCCATGCAGCAGCACGGCATGGTCCGGTGAAAGCAGCAGGTCACGGCAGGGCAGGTTATACCCCAGCGCACCGGCGCAAATCCGCACCGGCTGCACCGCAAGCGGGTCGTAGGCGCCCGGGTCGATCCGGGTGTGCCCGATCCAGCGCGCGGGCATGGTGCCGCCGCCGGCCACCACCACCGCGTCACCTTGCCGCAGCGCCTCCACCGGGATGTCGCCGCGCGCGGTGCGGATGCGTGTGCCGGTGCAGAAGCAGGCCAGCGCCGTCAGCGGTATGGTGCTGTCAGCAAACTGCACCACCGTGCTCGTCGGCACCACGATGGTGCCATTGCGCCCGGCCACCTGGTCCACCAGCGTGGTGCGGCCGGGGGCGAAGCTGAGTGCGTACTGGGCGAAACTGCCGGCCACCACCAGCGTGTCGCTGCCGCCACCGCCAAAGATCTGCGCACCGCCGCTGCCGGCATAGATGATGTCCGTGCCGGTGCCCAGCGTGACCGTATCGGGCACATCGTTCAGGTAGATGGTGTTGTTGCCGTTGCCGCTGACCAGGCCCGAGACTTCGCTGGCGGTGTTGTTGTGGAACAGCAGAGCATTATAGATATTGCCCTGCGCCAGAATGCCGCCAGGCCCCGGGCCGCCAAGGCTGCCCCAGTTGGACCAGTAGCCCAGATCGGCCAGTTGCGGTGCCGAGAACTTCACCGGCATGCCGGGCCGCAGATCGAGCGTGCCGTTGGTGTTGAAGTTGCTGAAGTCGTACGTGGCGGTGGCTCCGCCGGTCCAGATGGTCTCAAAAATATGGTTGTTGTACGGGGTTCCCTGCGACACCCCGTTGATGAACATCTGCCCGGTGGTGGGGGAGAATGTGTAGGTCTGGCTGGTGCCGGTCTTGCCGAAATTGACTCCATACATCGCCTGATAAGCAGCAATGTCGTACATCATGTAGCTTTGCTCGGAACTGCCGGAGCCTGCGGTACCGAACGGGGCGGTCGAGCCGATATAGTTGGCGTAGTTGCCGACCGAATATTCAATATCACGGATATTCGCCGGGGTGGCCCCGTAGCTGTAGGTGGCGCCTGCGTCTTTCATCCCCAGGGCGTGGTTGATCTCATGAAAGATCGCCTGCCCGGAATCGAAATTGCCCTGCACCGGGTTGCGCCCGGTGCCGCCATAAAACACGTCGCCCGCCGGCGTCGTTGCATTCGGCAGATAAGCGTACGAGGTGGAAGGCGAACTGGAATCGGCGAAGCGCAGCACCGCATGGGTGGTGGCGGATTCCGCAACCTGGGTGAAGGTCAGACCGGTGTAACTGGTGATCAGGCCAAGCGCGCGCTGCACCTCGCCCTGCTGCTGGGCACTGAGCTGTGCGAAGCCGTTGAACGGCGCCGGGTCGGGGTACTGGCCGGCGCCGGAGCCATAGCTGCTGCCGTAAAAGCTCGCCGAGGCGGGGAAGCTGTACGTGATGGTGGTGGCGTTCCATGCCAGACCGCAGAACAGGCCGTCGATGCCCTGATTGCCGGTCACGGCGACGCCCACCACCCCCACGCCGCCGTGGCCCGTTGGACCGGATGGCGGCGCACTACTGCCGGGGGCCGGGTCATCCGGCGGAACGCCGCCGACATCGGCCACTGACATATACAGGTCCGGCGAATACGCGCCCGCATCGGGACGGGAGGCCGCGGGGTCCGAAAAATCCGGGAAATTGGTCAACAGCTTCGGCATGGTCGGCGTTCCGGATGTCAGCATGGACGCTATGGCAGCATCAAATCCGCCTATGTACAGAACTGCTCATTGGTCTCGATCAAAATCAGCATATAGGCACAGTATTTCTCACAAGAATGAATATATCAGACATAACATTGCAAAACCTTGCATGACTGGTTTTCAGGATACAGGCCTGAGTGTG
>CAIPHQ010000116.1 GCA_903864895.1 uncultured Rhodospirillales bacterium | reverse complement strand
GGGGCGCAATAAACCGGGGGGACGCCGCCATGACCGGGTTTGCGCCTGTTTCCGGCCTGTTGGGTGGCGCGCTGATCGGGCTGTCGGCGGTGTTGCTGATGCTGGGCATCGGCCGCATCGCGGGCATCACGGGCATTGCGGTTGCCGCCATGGTGGCGGCGCAGGCCCGCGCATGGCGGATCGCGTTTCTTGCCGGTCTGCCGGTGGGCGCGCTGCTGATGGCCGCCCTCGGGCTGGTGGATTTCACCGCCCTCACCTTTCCGGCCAGTACCGGGCTGACGGTTGTGGCGGGGCTGGTGGTGGGGTTCGGCACGACGCTGGGGGCGGGCTGCACGAGCGGGCATGGCATTTGCGGGCTGGCCCGGCTGTCGCCGCGTTCCATGGCCGCCACCGCGATGTTCATGGCAACCGCAGTGGCCACCGTGTTCGTGCTGCGGCACGTCATCTAGGGGGCCGGGATGCAAATCGTCATAGGCCTGATCTGCGGCATCGTGTTCGGTGCGGGGCTGGCGGTGTCGGACATGATCAACCCGGCGCGCGTGCTGAACTTCCTCGACCTCGCCGGGCATTGGGACCCGACGCTGGCGTTCGTGATGGCGGGCGGGCTGGCGGTGGCGGGTGTGGGCTACCGCATGGTGTTCCGCCGCTCTGCGCCGCTGTTCGATGCGAAGTTCCATCTGCCGGTGCTCACGCAGATTGACGCGCGTCTGCTGGGCGGGGCGGCGCTGTTCGGCATTGGCTGGGGCATGGCGGGGTTCTGCCCCGGCCCGGCCATTGCGGCTTTGGTGACGCTGAACCCCAAGGCGCTGCTGTTCGTGATTGCAATGGCCGCCGGAATGCTGGCCGCGCACCGGCTGCGCCGGGTCAGCCCGCCTTAGCCGCGCACGCGGCGCACAGCCCCTCTGCCTCCACCGTGGCGCGCGCGACGGTGAAGCCCGCGCGGGCGGCGGCTTCGGCCAGCGCGCTGGTCAGCGCCGGGTCTTCCATTTCAATCACATGGCCGCACTGGCGGCAGATGAGGAATTGCGCGCTGTGGGCGTGGTCTGGCCCGTGCGCGTGGCCGTCCACGCAGCCGACGAAGGCGGCGAGGCGTTCGATTTTGTGCACCAGGCCCTGCTCTTGCAGGAATTCCAGCGCGCGATACACAGTGGGCGGCGCGGCCCCGCCGCGTTTGGCGCGCAGACGGTCCAGCAACTCATAGGCCCCGGTGGGGGCCGGGGCGGCCAGAATCAGTTCCAGCACCTCGCGCCGCAACTCGGTCAGCCGCACGCCGCGCGCCGCGCACTGGGCGGCGGCACGGTCCAGCAGGCGGCCGATGCGGGGCGCTGCCATGTCCATCGCAGGAACATAGAACCACATGACCCACGACGCCATTGCCACCCGGATTGCCTACGACGCGCAGGGTCTGGTGCCCGCCATTGCCCAGCAGCACGATACGGGGGAGGTGCTGATGCTGGCATGGATGAATGCCGAGGCGGTGGCCGAAACGCTGGCCACCGGGCGGGTGTGCTACTACAGCCGCTCGCGCGGCAAGCTGTGGCGCAAGGGCGAAAGCTCCGGCCAGACGCAGCGCCTGATTGAACTGCGGATGGACTGCGACGGCGATGCGCTGCTGCTGCTGGTGGACCAGCTTGGCGTGGCCTGCCACACCGGGCGGCGGGACTGCTTTTTTCAGGCGTCGCGCGACGGGCACTGGCACGAAGTGGCCAGCCCGGTGGTAGCGCCGGAGACATTGTACGGCACAACCGCCGCACACGCGCCATAATCCTGCCGCAGCATCCGCCCGCGCCGCGAAGGAGACCCTCATGCTGAACGTGGTTCGAACCGTGCTGGTCAGCACCGCACTGGCCTGCGCCGGTCTGGCTGGCTGCGGCCCCTATGTGCCGCCGGATACCGCGCAGATGACGATGGTGCGCGGGTTCCCGGTGATGACCGAGAACGACGCCATCAATCTGATCGAATATTATCTGGCGCGGCCGGAGAGCACGCACGGCCTGCCGGCACTGGGCGCCCGCGCGGTGGCCTCGGCCGACTGGCTGGCCGGGCGGCCGTACCTTACCGGCGATTATGGCGACTATGCGCCGGTCACGCGGATCCAGTGGGTGATCGCACGGCGGGAGTGGCGGGCGGTGCTGGGCATCGCGCCGGGCACGCCGTCACAGGTGGTGGTGGACCATCTGCTGTTCGCCGCCATGGCGCTGGAACACGCCGACCGCGCGTTGGCGCTGGCACAGTTGCAGCCGCCCGCGTTCACGCTGGGGCCGGACCGCACGCTGGATGTGCTGGGCAACCTGCCCTACCTCACCGCGCTGCCGAATGCGGCGACGGATTTGCAGAACCACCTGCACCGCGACGGGCGCTGCGACATGATGGTCCCCTGCTAGGCTTGCGGCACCGGGGCGGTCAGGGCCGCGCCGATGCGTTGCAAGGTGTGGGACAGCGTGGCCGCCAGCACGGCGGGTGGCAGGGCCAGTGTGGCCATGGCGCTGGTCTGCAAGGCACTGGCCAGGCCGTGCAGGCTGGTCCAGATGAACAGCGCGTCCAGTTCCATGGCCCCGGGTTCCGGGCGTGCGCCCTGTTCGGCCCGCATCCGCCCCAGCGCCTCCCGCAGCAGGGCGAAGGCGTGCCGCGCGCTGTGCAGCATGGCCGGGTGCGCCGCCACATCCGGCAGGCGGGTGCCGAACATCAGCCGGTAGGCCAGCGGATGCGCCAGCGCATAAGCCAGATACGCCTGCCCGAGCGCGGCCAGATCGGCCTCGGCCGTCGCCCCCCTCGGCCGCGCGTCCAGATGCGCGGCGAAGGTGTCGAACGCGCTGCGCACAACCTCGGCCAGCAGATGGTCGCGGCTGGGGAAGTGCTTGTACGGGGCTTGGTGTGACACGCCGAGGCGGCGGGCCACATCGCGCAGGCTGAGCGATTCGATGCCGGACTCGGCGATGATGGCCACCGCCTCGTCCAGGCACGCCTCACGCAGCGTCCGGCCGTTGAAGTCGGGGCGGCGGGGCACGGTGCTGGGTCATTCCTCGCATCACTTCACCCATGATCCGGCTGCGCGCGCCGCGCGGCAAGGGGGCCAGCGACCAGGTCAGCAGCTTGGACAGCAGGCCGGGCGTGGCAGTGCCGCCGCCCGAGACCAGCGTGGCCAGCGTGCCGCGCGCCACGGCTTCGGGCGAGGCGCCGGAGGTGATCTGCATCCCGGCCCGCGTGCCGACGCCGGAGCGTCCCGGCCCCGGCGGGCTGGCCACCACGGTGATGCCCTGCGCGCGCAGTTCCAGCCGCAGCCCCTCGGCCAGCGTCTGCACATAGGCCTTGGTGGCGGCGTAATGCGCCGCGAACGGCACACCCTGAAATGCCACCAGCGAGCCCATCAACACCATGCCGCCGCGCACGCCGCCGGTTTCCCGCCGCGCGGCAAAGCGGCGGGCGAAGCGGTGCGCCAGACCCAGCGTGGCGGCGCAGTTCACCCGCAGCATATCGGCCTCCGCCGCCGGATCGGCGTCGAGGAACAGGCCGGACGTGCCGAACCCGGCGGCGGCGACGAGCAGGCCGACATCGAGATCAAGGGTGTCGGTGTCAACCTTGGCGATGGCGTCATCGGTGGTGAGATCGAGCGCCAGAACCCGGGTCCGGATGCCGTGCGCGGTGGAGAGTTCGGCGGCCAGACGGTCCAGCAAGGGCTGGCGGCGGGCGACAAGGACAAGGTTCAGCCCGGCTGCGGCCAATTGCTGCGCGCAGGCGCGGCCGATGCCGTCTGACGCGCCGGTGACGGCGGCCCACGGGCCGAAACGGCCGCGCAGGCGGGTGGCGGCGGTCATGGTGCCACCGTCACGGCGATTTCCACCGTGCCGCTGGCCGGGACCAGAAAGGCCGCCTCATTGAACCGGGGTGCGCGCAGCGCGGGGAAGCGGCAGGTGACGCCCGATTGGCTGGCCTTGTGCCAGTCCTGCACCGCCTGTGCGGTCTGCATGGGAAACCCGGCATCCGAGGCGAACAGGACGCAGCCAACTTCTCCGGTATCGGCGCTGATACCGCCCACCTGCACTTGCAGATCGGCGGCGTGGGACGGCCCGGCGAGGGCGGCGGCGGACACAAGCAGGGCGAACAAGCGAGGCATGATGCGGTCTCCGTTGTGATACCGGAGATTTGGTTCAAATGTTGACGTTGTCAACTTTGCACGGCCAGAAAATCGTCTGCTAGGCTCGCCCCGCGCAACCGGAGCCGAGCCCATGCCCGCCTATCTGATCGCTCGCGTGACCATCGACGACGCCGCACGTTATCGTGAGTACACGGCCCACACGCCGCGCTGCATCGCCGACCATGGCGGGCGGTTTCTGGTGCGCAACGGCGCGCGGGTGCATGTGGAAGGCCCGGAAGACCCGCGGCGGATCATCGTGATCGAGTTTCCCAGCATGGCGCAGGCGCAGGCGTTCTATACGTCGGCGGATTATGCCGCCGTGAAGGCGTTGCGGGCGGGTGCGGGTGAGATGGAATCGGTGCTGATCGACGGATTCCCCGAGGCCGAGTGGCAGGCTTCAGTGGCGGCCAGCCGCGCGATTGCGCCACCAGAACTCGTTGCACAGGGCAGCCAAACCAAGCTGTGAATTGACGGCGGGCTGGTAAATCTGTTAACGATTGTCAATCAGACAGCCATAAACTGCCGCCCTCGGACAGGGACATCACGATGCGCCGTACATACATTCTTCTGGCTACCGCCGCCACGCTGGGCATGGCCGGAACGGCGCAGGCCCAGACCGCGCCGGAACCGCTGGTGCGCGCCATCGAGCAAGGCCTTGTGATCACGCCTGGCTCCAGCCTCGCACCGGCTACAGGCTTTGCGCACACCCATTACCATGTGTTGCGCCCCTATGGCGTGACGCCAAACGCCACCGGACCGAGCGGACAATATGAAACCCCGGCCTCGCTGGCCTGCGTTTATGGGCTGGTGCCGGTGGCCAATGGCTGCAACCCGACCATCGTGACGCAGGTCTCGGCCCTGGGCAGCAAGGCCATCGCGATTGTCGATGCCTATGACTACCCCACCGCCGCCGCCGACCTGCAGGTTTACAGCACCCAGTTCGGCCTGCCGGCCATCACCGCCGACAATTTCCAGGTCACCTGGGTTGGCGCCACCAAGCCGAAGGTGGACCCGACCGGCGGCTGGGAAGGTGAAGAAGCGCTGGACATCGAAATGGTGCACGCGCTGGCACCGAACGCGAAAATCATTCTGGTGGAAGCCAAGTCGGCCAGCACCGCCGATCTGGTGGCAGCTGAAAAGCTGGCGATTCAGCTTGTGGCGGCGGCGGGCGGCGGAGAGGTGACGAATAGCTGGGGCGGCGGCGAAACCTCCAACGAAAACAGCACCGCGTCGCAGAATATTTTCAAGGGCACGAACGTGACCGTGTTCGCCTCGGCCGGCGATGCGCCGGGCACCGAATGGCCGTCGGTGATGAACAACGTGGTCGGCGTGGGCGGCACCACCATCAACCGTGATGCGTCCTTCAACTACATCAACCAGACCACCTGGAGCATCAGCAAGAACAGTTCCACCGGCGGCGGGCTGAGCAAATTTGTTCCCATCCCCAGCTTCCAGTCGGCGGTATCCGGCGTGGTCGGCACCAAGCGCGGCGTGCCCGACATCGCGCTGATCGGCAACCCGAGCAGCGGCGTATGGACCTATACCAGCCAGCCCGGCACCTACACCGGCTGGCAGGTTTATGGCGGCACCAGCGTGGCCGCTCCGCTTGCCGCCGCCGTTGTCAACGCCGCCGGATCGTTCGCGGCGTCCACCACCGCCGAATTGGCCACCATCTACGCCAATTACGGGGTAACGGCGAATTATACCGACATCACCTCGGGCAAGTGCCTGAACGCGCCGAGCAAGAATGCTTCGGTGGGATACGATCTGTGCACCGGCATCGGCGCGCCGATTGGCCTCGCGGGCAAATAATCCACACTTCTTGTAACATATTGGTAAACTGCAAGCGCGGCCGGGGCACCACCCCGGCCGCGTTCGATTCGGGCCCTGCCCTGCCCCGCTGCCGTGGCATTTTGCAATGCACAACCCTGCGCAGGCGCGTCCGGCGCTGGCACGGCAGTTGCTGACAGAGGTGCATCACTCACTTCTGACAGACGCTAGGACAGCATGATGCGTATCAAGGGCTTGCAGGTTGCCGTGCCGGTTGTGGCCATGGTTCTCACCGGGTTCGCCGCCCCCCAGGCCAAGGCCGACGCCGATTTTGGGATGGAAGTGAAACTCGGCCTGAAGGGCCTGATTGTCACCCCCGGCTCCAGCCATCACCGCACCGACGGCGGCGGGCACACCAACCTGCGCGGCATCGTGGCGCTCGGCCAGCCGATGGGCTCGGCCACGCCGGCCGGCACCGGTGAAACCCCGGCCTCGCTGGCCTGCATCTATGGCCTGACCACGCTGGCCAATGGCTGCAACCCGGCCAGCGTGACCGCCGTTGCCAAGGGCGGCAGCAAGGCCATCGCCATTGTCGATGCCTACGACTACCCCACGGCCGCCGCCGACCTTGCGGTGTTCAGCCAGCAATACGGCCTGCCTGCGGCGAATTTTCAGGTGATCTACGCCAGCGGCAAGAAGCCTGCGGTGGAAAGCACCGGCGGCTGGGCGGTGGAGGCGGCGCTTGATATTCAGGCCGCGCACGCGCTGGCCCCGAACGCCAAGATCATTCTGGTCGAAGCGGCCTCTTCCTCCATCGCCGACCTGATGGTCGCCGAAGCCGCCGCCGTGAAGGCCGTGGCCGCGGCGGGCGGCGGGCAGGTTTCCAATAGCTGGGCGGCTGGCGAATTCAGGAGCGAGAACAACAACCAGAGCAACTTCACCGGCACCAAGGTTGTGGCCTTCGCCTCCTCGGGCGACGTGGCAGGCACCGAGTTTCCGGCCGTGCTGGCCAACGTGATTGCTGTGGGCGGCACCACCATCAACCGTGATGCGAGCGGCAACTACACCAGCCAGACCTCGTGGGGCAGCAGCGGCGGCGGCCGGAGCGCCTATATCGCCCGTCCGAGCTTCCAGAGTGCGGTGTCCAGCGTGGCAGGCACCCAGCGCGCCACGCCGGACATGGCGCTGGCTGCGGACCCGGCTTCGGGCATGTGGGTGTACAACACCACCCCGTATAACGGTGCGGTGCTGAACTGGTCGGTCTGGGGCGG
>CAIPHQ010000115.1 GCA_903864895.1 uncultured Rhodospirillales bacterium | reverse complement strand
TGCGCCTCCGCCGCGCGCAGGCCGGGCCGCCAGTCCGCAAGGTCATCGGTGTTGGTGCCGGACAGTACCACGCCGCCGCCCTGCGCCGTGGCATGGGCGGCCAGTGCGCCATACAGGCTGGTCTTGCACCAGAAGCAGCGGTCTGCCGGATTGGCGCGGTAGCGCGGATCGTCGAACTCGCCCGCGTCGAACACCGTCAGCGCCCAGCCACGCGAAGCCGCAAGTGCGCGGGTGCGGGCGGTGGCCTCGGGCGGCACGGCGGGCGAGACGGCGTGATGCATCGTGACAGTGGCACCGAGCACGCGATGCGCCGCCTCGGCCAGCGTCAGGCTGTCCACGCCGCCGCTGACCGCCACATGCGCGCGCGGCAGGTCCGCAAGCCCGGCGAACAGCCGCGTCTCGGCCTGTTCCACGGTTTGCACTCTGTCAGTCCCTGGCCGCAGGCAGGGCCGCGCCCTGCTCGGCGGCAAACCGCAACCGTTGCCGTGCGGCATGTCCCTGGGTGGCCGCCACGTCATCACTCTCCGTCTTCGCCGTCGCGCCGCCGGGCCGGGCGGCGCGCTTCACGCGCAAGGCTTGCCCGTCCACTGCCGCGCTGTCCATCGCGCGCCGTAGCATCCGGCCCTCGGCCATCTGCACGCGCAGGCCGAGCGTGGTGGTCTCGCGGAAGGCGGCATCAATGGCCGCTTCCGCCGATTCGGGCGCGGCGAGGATTTGCACATGCGCGGCCATGCGGCCCTTTTTGCCAAACGCGGCCATCTGCACCACGTCCACCACGCCGGGGACCGCGCGCAGAAAACCGAGCGCGATGGCCAAATCTTCCGGCGTCTGGTCGTCCACCTCAAAGCAGATCACCGAGAGGCTGCGGCGGTCCTGCTCCGGCACATCAGCGGCGGACTCACCGATCAGCACTCGCAGCAGGTTCGGCAGCCCCGGCAGGCGGCGGGTGCCGAAGCCGAGTCCGGTGGCGCGCAGCGTGCGCGGGCCGGGCGGCGGTGCCGCCTGCGCCCCCAGATGCCGCAGAATTGCCGCCCCGGTGGGGGTAACGCGCTCGCCGCCGATGCCATCGTCCTGCACCGCGAAGCCGCGCAGCAGCAGCGCGGTGGCGGGGGCGGGCACCGGCAGCAGGCCATGCGCTGTGCACACCTGCCCGCCGCCGAGCGGCAATGGGCCCACGCTCCACCGCGCCGCGCCAGCCTGCGTCTCCTGTGCCGCGATCAGCCACGCGGCGGCGGCGATGTCGGCAATGGAATCCGCCGCCCCCACCTCATGGAACGTCACCGCATCGGGCGCGATGCCATGCACCTGCGCCTCGGCCTCCGCCAATGCGGCGAAAATGCCCAGCGCGTGGCCACGCACCGCAGGCGGCAGCGCGGCTTCGTGCAGACGTGTGCGGATAACGGCCCATGCGGTGTGGGCGTGTTCGCCATCCGGCGGCTCCGCCACCCAGAACCGCGCGCCCGCCAGCGCCCCGTCCTGATGGCGCAACAGGCGGCACGCCACGCCCGACACCACTTCGGCGGCCTGAAGACACGCCGCCGCATGGTGCGGTTCGGCATCCAGCATGGCGGCCACAAACATGTCGCCCGCAATGCCGCCCACCGGGTCGAGTGTCACGACCCGCCGCCCCGCACTGTCCGCCATCACGAGGCGGTCTGGCCGTCAACAATCTCGGTCATCGCCTCACCCAGCGCGCCGATGGTCACCGGCTTGGTCAACACGCGCTCCATCCCCGACTGGCGGCACGCCTCATGCTCGGCGGCGGCGGCATGGGCGGTCAGGCCGATGATCGGGATGCGGGAGACCGCGTCCGGCAGCGCGCGAATGCGCTTGGTGGCCTCGATACCGTCCATTTCCGGCATCATCACGTCCATCAGCACCAGATCGTACGGGCGTGCCTGCACCGCCTGCACCGCCTCCGCCCCGTTGCCCACCAGATCGGCGCGATGCCCGAGTTTGGAGACCATGGCGCGGATGACAATCTGGTTGGTCTGGTTGTCCTCGGCCACCAGCACGCGCAGCGACCGCGCGGCACCGGGCTTGCCGGTGTTGGACAGGCCGGTGCGGCGGCGTGGCGGCGGCACCTCGCTGGGTTCCACCGCGCGCAGGCGGGCACTGAAGCGGAACGTGCTGCCCTTGCCCGGCTCGCTTTCCGCGCTGATGGCCCCGCCCATGCCCGCCACCAGCTTGCGGCAGATGGCCAAGCCGAGCCCGGTGCCGCCGAAGCGGCGGGAGATGGAGCTGTCGATCTGGCTGAATTCCAGAAACAGTTTTGGCAGATCGTCGGCGGCGATGCCGATGCCGGTGTCGGTGATGGCAACGTTCAGCATCACCCAGCCGGACTCGTCGGCGGGGGAGGCAGAGACTTCCACCACCACGCCACCTCGCTCGGTGAACTTCACCGCGTTGCTGACCAGATTCATCAGCACCTGCCGCAGGCGGCCCGGGTCGCCGCGCAACTGCGCGGGCAGGCCCTCGGCAATGCGGGCCTCCAGCGTCAGGCCCTTCGACCGGGCGCGGTGCTGCACCAATTCCAGCGCGGTCTGCACCACCGTCTCCGGCTCCAGCACGATTTCCTCGTAGGAGAGGCGGTCGGCTTCCAGCTTGGTGAAGTCCAGCACATCGTTGATCAGTTGCAGCAGATGCTCGCCCGCCTCGCGCAGCGTCTCGGCATAGCGGCGGGCCTGCGGCTCCAGCCGGCTGTCCAGCAGCAGCCCGGTCATGCCGATCACGCCGTTCAGCGGCGTGCGCAACTCATGCGTAATGACGGCCAGAAAGTCCGACTTGGCGCGGTCGGCGCGCTCGGCGGCGTCGCGGGCCTGTTTCAGCCCTTCTTCATACGCCAACTGCGCCGTCAGGTCGCGCACGCACAGCGTGAACAGGCTGCCATTGGCCTCCGGCACCAATTGCACCTGCACGTCCATCGGGAAGGTGGTGCCATCGCTGCGCCGCGCCGTGATGCGGCGGGAGGCCGGGCCATGGATCAGGTCATCCGGTGCCCCGGCTTCGGCCAGCATCACCGACAGCGGGCGGCCTTCCAGCGCCGAGCTTGGCACCCGGAACATGTGGCCCGCCGCCCGGCTGGCCGAGCGGATGGTGCCGCGCGTATCGGCGGTGATGATGCCGTCAGCCACCGTGTCGATGATCGAGCGCAGGCGGCCTTCGCTGGCCTGCAATTCCGTGGTGCGGCTGTAAACCCGGCCTTCCAGATCGCGGTTCAGCGCCCGCAGCGACGCATTCAGGCCGCGCAGCGAGAATTCCTGGCTCGCCTCCCGCATCACCATTTCATTGTACGCGGCGATGATCTGGCCCATTTCGTCGCCGGCGTTCCACTCCACCGTCTGGCGTTCCTGCCCCTTGGCGCTGCCGCGAATCGAGGCCAGCAGCCGGGCGATGGGTGGGGCCACCCACAGCCGCATCGCCATCCAGAGTGCGACCACCGCGACCATGAACGAGGCGATGCCGCTGGCGGCCAGCAGTACACCCAGCCGGGCAGTTGCGTCCTTGGGCACCGAATCATTGAAGTGCAGCTTCAATGTCCCGGCCGGCGCATTCTTGTCGCCCGGAATAGGGCTGTCGACGATGATGCTCGGCTCGTTCAGCCCTTCGCAGCCGATCGCGGGCCAGGCGGCGACGCGCTTGCCGTCCGGCGAAAACGCCTCGACGCACTGGAACGCCGGGTCTCCGGATAGCGTGGACAGCAGCGCGCGCAGCAATTTCGGATCAGCCGGGGACGGACCGCGCGAGGCCACGCTGACAGCCAGCGCCACCTTGCCCGACAGCGTGCCAATGCGCGCCGCCAGCGCATCACGCTCCAAATCGCGGCCATAGCCCAGCAACAGCCGTGTGCTGATCAGGGTGAGCACAATGAAGATCGGTACAAAGACAAGCAGCACCTTCGGCAGCAGGCCAAGCCGCCGGAAGGGTGATCCGCCTTCAGCGCCAGTGCGCGGCATGGTGCTCGAAATACTCACTCCAGCATCGATGCCAGGCCCTTCATCAGCAGGGCCTGCAACGGTTCACGATTGCCGATCTCAGCCTGAAAGATGACATACTGCTTCCCCTCCCGCGTGGCATAGAAATCGGCATTCACCAGGCCGCCGGACGCGGTTCGCAAATCCGCGCACAAGACGATGACAGTGCCCATCTGCACAATCATCGGGTGCTGCGTGGACGGGTAAAGCTTTTGCACTTCGCCGGTTTTGGTGTTGACGTGCAGAAACGAGTCACCGACCAGATGCTGATCGATATATTGTGCCATGGCGGATTGCAGCGCCACGCGATCCTGCGTCGGCAGCGTCTCGGCAGCCAGCACATGGCGTGGCGCAAATGCCGCCAACAGCATTGCCAGCGCCCCGGCAATCACCAGTCCTCCGCACGAGCGAACGGCGCGCATTGGCTCCTCCTTTGGGGCCTCGCCCCCGCTTAATCCGTGATGATTAACACAATCGGTCGCCCCGCGCACTCAATTCGCCCAATGCCCCCGGCGAATTCTGCATCCGCGCCG
Source organism: uncultured Rhodospirillales bacterium (assembly GCA_903864895.1). Lineage (GTDB taxonomy): Bacteria > Pseudomonadota > Alphaproteobacteria > Acetobacterales > Acetobacteraceae > CAIPHQ01. The sequence goes on along the minus strand of CAIPHQ010000115.1, from coordinate 21 downwards.
CGCGCTACGGCGTAGCGCCAT
>CAIPHQ010000114.1 GCA_903864895.1 uncultured Rhodospirillales bacterium | reverse complement strand
GTGGTGCAGGACAGCCCTGCATGGGTGGCCGGCATCAGGCCCGGGGAGCGCCTGCTGGCGGTGGATGGCGAGCCGGTGCAGGACGCCGACCTGTCCGCCGTGATGGCGCTGATCGGCGGACCGGTGGGCACCGATATCGAACTGACGCTGCGCGGGCGCGATGGCAAGCCGCGCATCCTCACGCTGACCCGCACGCTGGTGCCGCCGCAGACCGTGACCGCGCAGCGCACCGGGGACATGCTGGTGCTGCGGATTTCCAGCTTTTCCAGCGATACCGGGGCGCGGCTGGCGCATGCGCTGGTCAGCGGCCTTGCCGGGGCGCATCCGCCGCGCGGCGTGGTGCTGGATTTGCGCGGCAATCGCGGCGGGTTGCTGTTGCAGGCGGTGGCCACCGCCGAGGCGCTGTTGCCGCACGGGCTGGTGGCGGCCACTGCCGGGCGCGACCCGCAGGCTGCCCATGCCTTCACCGCCCAGGGCCAGGATCTGTCCGGCGGTCTGCCGATTGTGGTGCTGGTGGATGGGCGGTCTGCCAGTGCGGCTGAAATTCTGGCCGCAGCGCTGGCCGATCAGCACCGCGCCGTGGTGGTGGGCAGCGCCACGCTGGGCAAGGGGCTGGTGCAAACCATCACGCCGCTGCCCGATGGCGGCGAATTGCTGGTGACATGGAGCCGGGTGCTGGCCCCGCTGGGCTGGCCGATTCAGGGGCTGGGCGTGCTGCCGCAGGTTTGCACCAGTCTGGGCGAAGTGGCGCTGCGGCGGCAGCTCGATTCGCTGCGGCATGGCGAGCAGAGCATGGCCGCCCCGCTGGCCCGCGCACGGGACGCACGCGCGCCGGTGTCGCTGGCCGAAACACTGGACATCCGCAACGCCTGCCCTGCTGCCGAGGGCCGCGACCTTGATCTGGCGGCGGCGCAGCGGCTGATTGCCGAGCCTGCCGCCTATGCCGCAGCCCTGCTCGGCCCTGCCCCCATGCCCTGAACCGGGCATGGGACTTGACGCAGGCACCTGCTTTGCGCAATTAGCCGCCCCTCTCCGAGGACCTCGACATGGCCAAAAGCAACACCGTTCAGATCAAACTCGTGTCCACTGCCGACACCGGGTATTTCTACGTGACCAAGAAGAACGCCCGCGCGCAGACCGGCAAGATGGAATTCAAGAAATACGACCCCGTCGCGCGCAAGCACGTCGTGTTCAAGGAAGCCAAGATCAAGTAAGCCGCGCGCCGCTGCGGCGGCGCATCGCGATCTGCCCGCGCGCCGGTCAGCCCCCTATCGCTTCGCCCGGCCACGCTGTGGCGCGAAGCTAGCCGGGAGGCCGATCTGCCGGGGCGGGCGGCTCCACCCGGTTGCGGCCGCCGCGCTTGGCGCGGTACATCGCCGCATCGGCGACTTGCAGAATTTGCTCCGGTGTCATGTGCGGCCAGTCGCTGAAGCCAACACCGATGCTGGCTGTCAGTTGGTGCTGTACGTCCGGCAGCGGGTGGAACACCACCTCGGCAATGGCCGCACGCAGCCGCTCGGCGGCGTTGATGGCATCCTGTGAGGACGCGCCGGGCATCACCACGGTAAACTCCTCACCGCCGTAGCGGGCCACGCTGTCGAACACACGGGTGCGCCCGCGCAGCACCTCGGCAATGGCCTTCAGCGCCTTATCGCCCGCCGCGTGGCCAAAGCGGTCGTTGACCTGCTTGAAGTGGTCCACGTCCAGCATCAGCACGGCCACGGTGTTCACCTGCCCGGAGGCCATCAGCCCGCGCAGGTGCCGCATCAGGAAGCGCTGGTTGTAAAGGCCGGTCAGCGGGTCGGTCAGCGCCATTTCCAGCACCTGACCCAGATCCGAGCGCAGCCGGTCCTGATAGAACTTGCGGCGAATCTGGTTGCGCGCCCGCACGCGCAACTCGTTTTCGTCCACCGGGCGGACAATCCAGTCATTCGCGCCAAGGTCGAAGCCGCGCATCATGCGCTCGCGCTGTTCCGGCTCGGCGATCAGCAGCATCGGGATGCCGTGCGTCGAGTCGTCCGCCCGCAGGCGGGAGGCGAGCCGCAGCGGGTCGTCGCCGGCCATGCTCAGGCTGAGCACGATCAGGTCGAACGGGATGGAGGCGGTGAGTGCCAGGGTTTCGGCTTCGCTGGCCGCCCGCCCGGTGAGCACGCCTTCGCGCGACAGCGCATCCTGGGCGGCTTGCGCGCTGAGGTCCCAGTCATCCACCACCAGCGCCCGTGCGCCATGCACCGACGGCACCGAGGGCAGTTCGCTGGACAGGCCCAGCGCGCGCGCCGTTTCACCCCGCACGCGCCATTCGTCCAGCATGCGTTTCAGGCGCACCAGCGAGCGGACGCGGGCCAGCAGCGTGTCGTACTCCACCGGCTTGGTCAGAAAATCATCGGCCCCCGCCTCAAGCCCGCGCAGGCGTTCGCTGGGTTCGCCCAATGCGGTGATCATCACGACCGGAATGTGGTGCGTGGCCGGGTCGGCCTTCAGGCGGCGGCAGGTTTCGTAGCCGTCCATGTTCGGCATCATGATGTCGAGCAATATCAGGTCCGGCTGCCAGCCATTGGCCTGGCTCAGCGCCTCGAACCCGTCCTCTGCCGTGGCGATTTGGTAGTATTCCGCACTCAATTTGGCTTCCAGCAACCGAATATTGGCCGGAACGTCATCGACGATGAGGATGCGCGCGGACATCGGCGGTTGGTTCGATCCCGGTTGAGGCGGATTGCAGGCGCGGCGTTGGTGGGGCAGTGTGCCGTTCTGCGGCGCGATAGACTAGCCCTGACGGTGGAGTGGCATGAATGGCGCAACATGTCTGGGTTGTGCGGCTTATGCTCTCTTTCGCGGCGGATTGGATTGCGGTAGCACCGCTTCGGGTCAAAGAAGACGTCAGCGAGCGAAAGCACACCTGAATGACACACGTGATGAAGTCGGGCATCCGGCGCAGCGAGTACGCTTCGCAAGCTGCACCTCAACCCGTCTCCAACCCGTGGATGTTTTTCCGCCGCTGGATGGCCAATCCGTTGCAGATGGGATCCATTATCCCGTCCTCTCCGGCATTGTGCAAACGGGTGGTGGCACAGGTTCGCCGCGCGCCGGATGAGGTGATTGTCGAACTTGGCGCCGGAACCGGCGTCATCTCCCGCGCCGTGCTCGAGTCGGGGGTGCCGCCCGAGCGGCTGTTCGTGGTGGAGATTGTGCCGGACATGGCCGAGCACCTGCGCCGCGTGCTGCCGGGCGTGAACGTGATTCAGGGCGATGCGTTGCAGTTGCACGAGTTGATCCCGGCGCGCTGGCATGGCCGCATCGGCACGGTGATCTGCGGCATCCCGATGGTGCTGCTGCCGACAGACCTGCAACGCCGCTTTGTCTCGGCCATCGAGTCGGTGGCACCGGGCCGCGGCTTCCTGCATTTCAGCTATTGCGTCACCTCGCCGCTGCCGTCGTCCAAGCTGGAACTGACCGGCAAGCGGGAGTCCTGGACCCCGCTGAACTTCCCGCCCGCGTCGGTCTGGCGCTACACGCCGCGCTGAAGCGGGGCACCCTCTCCCACAATGCGGGAGAGGGAACCGCGGACCTAGCGTTGGGTGAACTGGGTCTTGCCGAACAGGATTTCACGCTCGGCGTCCGTCATGGTCCCCGCGCGCTGGTTGGCTGACAGCACTTCGATGCCGCGCTGCACCGCCGGGCGGGCGCCGATGGCGTCGTACCAGCGTTTGACCGCCGGATAATCGGCATAATCCACGCCCCGCCGCTCCGGAAAGCGCAGCCACGGCCATGTGGCCATGTCGGCGATGCCATAGTCATCGCCCGCCAGATACGCGGCCTGTGACAAGCGCTTGTTCAGCACGCCGAGCAGGCGGCGGATTTCGTTGGCGTAGCGGTCCATCGCATAGGGAATTTTTTCCGGCGCGTAGTGATGGAAATGCCCGTGCTGGCCGAACATCGGCCCCACGCCGCCCATCTGGAACATCAGCCATTGCAG
>CAIPHQ010000113.1 GCA_903864895.1 uncultured Rhodospirillales bacterium | reverse complement strand
TTCTGCATTGGCGGCCACATGGCCGGGCTCGGTTTGAACCATCAGGTCACGGCATTGGGCGGGCGCTTCGTGCGCGAGGACCGCACGCTGCCCCTGTACCGCCTGCACGCGCTGGGTGCCCGCCCCGGCATGCTGCGCGCGGCGGACGGGGCGGCGATTGCCGGTGAGGTCTGGGCGCTGCCCACCGCTGCCATCGGCGCATTGCTGGCGCAGGTGCCGCCACCGCTGGGGTTCGGGACGGTGGAATTGCAAAGCGGCCCCTGCCTCGGCTTTCTGGCCGAGGCGGCGGGCGTGGCCGGTGCGCCCGACATCACGGCGCTGGGCGGCTGGCGGGCGTGGCTGGCGCAGAAACCTGGTTGAACGGCGCGCCGGGGCGCGGGGCGACGCACACGCCCTGCGCTTCCAGCCACGCGGCCACGCGCAGCGCCTTGGCTTCCTGCCATGGGGCGGCAATCACCTGCACGCCCACCGGCATCCCGCCCGGCCGCGCCACCGGCACGGCGGCCACCGGCAGGCCGATGAATGAAATCGGCTGGGTGTAGATGCCGATATTGGGCCGCACCGGCAGTTCGGCGCCGCTCAGCACGAAGGTCTGCTGGCCGATCAATGGGGCCGGGCAGGGTGTGGATGGGGCCAGCAGGATGTCCCACTTGTCGAACAGCGCCAGCACCTGCGCGCGATACCAACGCCGGAATTTCTGCGCCTGCGCCACGGCCGCCGCCGGAATCAGCGCGCCTGCCAGCAGGCGGTCGCGCACCGCCGGGTCGAAGTCGGCCGCACGCGTGCGCAACCGCTCCAGATGCAGCGCCGCCCCCTCGCTCGCGGTGATGATGTAGGCCGCAGCCCGCGCCCGCGCGGCTTCCGGCAAGTCCACCTGTGCGGCGGCCCCCAGCGCGCCCGCCACGGCGGCCAGACCGTCCATGGCTTCGGGGAACGCGCCGCGCTGGAAATGCCCGCCCGCGACCGCGATGCGCAGATCGGCAATACCGCCGCCCAAGCCCGGCTGCGCCGCGTCCGGCGCGCGGTTCTGGCTGGCCGCGTCCTCGGGGTCGAAGCCCTGCATCACGTCGTAGGCCAGCGCCAGATCTGCCGCACTGCGCGCCAGCGGGCCGAGATGGTCCAGACTCGCGACAAACGGGAAACTGCCGGCGCGCGACAGCCGCCCAAAGGTGGGCTTCAGTCCGAACACGCCGCAGAACGCCGCAGGCACGCGGATGGAGCCATTGGTGTCGGACGCCAGCGCCACCGGAACCAGCCCCGCCGCCACCGCCGCCCCGGAGCCGCCCGAGGACCCGCCGGTCATGCGTGCCGTGTCGTGCGGGTTGCGTGACGGGCCGTCATGCACGTTCTCGCCGGTAAAATCGTAAGCGTATTCGCCCATGTTCAGCGCGCCCACCAGCACCGCCCCGGCGGCTTCCAGCCGCGTGATCAGGGCGGAATCCCGCCCGGCAGGCGGATGGTCACGGTTGATGCGCGATCCTGCGCGGGTGGTCAGGTCCTTGATGTCGAACAGGTTTTTGACCGCAAATGGCACCCCGGCCAACGCGCCTGCGGGCTGCCCGGCGGCACGTGCGGCATCAACACGGGCGGCTTGGGCGCGGGCGCGCGGGGCCACGATATCGGTGAACGCGTTCACCGCCGGGTTGAGCGCTGCGATGCGCGTCAGCGCCGCTTCAGTGACATCGGCGGCACTCTGCGCACCGCTGCGCACGGCCTGTGCAGTCTCGGTAGCGGTTGCCCAAGGATGTGGCGTCATGCTGTGAAAACCGGCGCTTGTTCGGCGTCGTCCGGCAGGGCGAACGCCGTCACCAACGCTGCCATCGCGAAACTGACGCGCAGATTGGCGCGCACGCTCGCCTGCCATTCCGGCGGCAAAGGCAGGCCCAGCAACCGCAATCCGGTCGCGGCGAAGGCATCAAGGTCGGCGTCGGTCATCGAATCCTCCTGCCTGTATGCTAAGCACATGCCGTGCCGCGACCGCGAGACGCCGCCTCAAGAATTTGCAGGTGAACGCCGTTATGCCGGTTGCATTTCCGCCAGCCTGCCCCCTACAGTTCCTTCGGGTGGGTTAAACAATCTTCCTTGGGGGAAACCCTAACCACCAGAAACCAGCGTGATATGCGGAGCGGGAACAACCGCAGGCCGCATTTTTTGGAATGGGGAATGTGGGTATGGCTGACGATCCGATGCAAGGGTTTCCGTTGCGCCGCCGCGATGTGTTGAAGGCCGGTTCGGCCCTGACCGCCGGTGCGCTGATTCCGCAGGCACTGCGCTCCACCGAGGCTGCGGCCGCCACGGTCAGCACGTTGGTGATCGCGGCCCCCGCGACTCCGCAGAGCCTGGACAGCAACTTCGATGTCAGCCTCGGCACCTTTGAGGCCGTGGCGGCGCTGTACGACAACCTGCTGGAATTCGACCGTATCCCGGACCCGAAAGTTCCCGGCGCATTCCGCGAAGATATCGCCGACCACCCCGACCGGCAGGCCGGGCTTGCGGTGAAGGGCAAGCTCGCCGAATCGTTCGAGCTTGATCCCAACGGCAAGTTCATCCGCTTCCAGCTGCGCCAGGGCGTGAAGAGCAACTGGGGCAACGAACTGACCGCCGACGACGTGAAATGGACCTGGGACCGCAAGTTCGGCCTGCAGGCCATCGGCGCGTTCTATCTGTCCACGCTGGGTCTGGAAAAGCCGGAAGGCGTGAAGGTCGAGGGCAAATACACCGTCTCGATCAATCTGGACAATCCGAACCCGCTGCTGGCGAAGTTGCAGCCCAACCTGTACGCGCCGATCTACGACAGCAAGAAGGCCAAGGAAGTTTCCACCGCCGACGATCCGTGGGCGCGCAAGTTCATCGAGAACAATTCGGCCGGCTTTGGCCCCTACAAGCTCGACTCCCTCACGCGCGGCCAGCAGGCGGTGTTCAAGGCGCGGGCGGACTACTACAAGGGCAAGCCCGCCATCGACACGGTGATCTTCAAGGAAGTCCCCACCTCGGCCACCCGCGCCTCGTTGCTGCAAGGCGGCGCGGTGGACATCGCGCAGTATCTGCAGCCGCTTGAAATCATGAAGCTGCGTGGCGCGCCGGGTGTCACCATCGACAGCGTGGCGTCGTCGTTCATGATCTGGCTGGAAATGAACGCCAAGATCGAGCCGTTCGACAACCCCAAGGTCCGGCAGGCGATGAACTTCGCCTTCCCGCAGGAACAGGTGCTGAAAACGGTGTTCCAGGGCCTCGGTGAGCCGCTGACCGGCTGCATGCCGGACATTTATGCCGGCTACACCAACAAGTTCTGGAACTACAAATACGACCCGATGATGGCCAAGGCGCTGCTGAAGGAAGCGGGCCTGCCCAACGGCTTCAAGACCAGCCTTGCCTACAATGCCGGCGACCCGGTGCAGGAGCCGATTGCCATCCTGTACCAGACCGCGCTGCGTGAAGTGGGTATCGAACTGGAACTGAAGAAGATTCCGGCAGCGACGTTCTACAACGCAGTGTCCGAGCGCAAGCAGCCGCTGATCTTCTATGTGGACAGCCCGTGGTGCCCGGATATCGGCTACTCCATGACGCTGTATTTCAACTCCTCGTCGTTCGTGAACTACAGCAACTATAAAAACGATGCTGTGGACAAACTGCTGAAGGACACCGCACGCACCGCCGATCAGGCAGCGCGGGTGGAGATGATGACCAAGGCGCAGGAAATCGTGATGTCCGAAGCGCCGTGGGTGTTCATCGCTTTCCCCGGCTATCACTTCGCCCACCGGTCGAACCTGAAGGGCTTCACCTACTACACGTCGAACAACATTCGCTTCCAGGACTTCTCGCGCGACGCGTGAGACCGGGCGTGAGTGGCATCTCGGCGGAGGCGGCACGCGCCGCCTCCGCACCTTCCGGGCAATGGGGCCGCCGCTTGCGGTTCTTCTTTGCCGTGCTGCGGGCGCGCCCGGCCTTTGCCGTGGGTTACACCGTGGTGCTGATTGCGATCCTCACCGGCATTCTGGCCCCATGGATTGCGCCATACGGGCCGATGAACGCCGACCCCAATGTGTATCTGCTGCCACCCGGTCCGGGGCATTGGCTCGGCACCGATGGCACCGGCATGGATATATTCAGCCGCATCCTGTTCGCCCCGCGCGTGGATCTCACGATCGCCGTACTCGGCACGCTGGTGTCGGCACTCATCGGCAGCAGCATCGGCGCGGTGGTGGGCTATTATGAGGGTCAGCGCAGTTGGCGCACCGCCATTGCCACCTTCGTGATGCGCTCGGCGGATGTGTTGCAGGCGTTTCCGGTGTTCGTGTTCGCCATCGCGCTGGT
>CAIPHQ010000112.1 GCA_903864895.1 uncultured Rhodospirillales bacterium | reverse complement strand
CGCCCCCTGGTGCGGGATGTGTTCCCGCTGGAGCAGGCCGAGCGCGCGTTGCAGGCCATCGCCTCCCGCGAGACGGTCGGCAAGGTGGTGCTGCTGCCAGGCAGTGAGGCCGCGCCGTGATCGACCCCGATTACCTGCTGGCGTTCCGGTTCCCGGAGATCGTGCATCCCTACACCGCGCGCGACACGATGCTGTATGCGCTCGGTCTCGGCTTGGGCATCGACCCGATGGACGCGGCGCAGTTGCGCTACGTCTACGAGCCGGAAGCCGCCTTGCCCGCGATGGCCGTGGTGCTGGCGTATCCCGGTTTCTGGTACCGCGACCTGCCCACCGGCATCGACGCCACCCGCGTTGTGCATGGCGAGGAAAGCATCGTGCTGCACGCCGCCCTGCCGGTGGCGGGCACGGTGGTGGCCACGCCGCGCATCATTGACGTGATCGACAAGGGCGCGGGACGCGGCGCGCTGGTGGTAAGTGAGCGGATGATCCGTGACCAGGCCACCGGGCAGGCGCTGGCCACCGTGCGGCAGACCGCGTTCTGCCGGGGCGATGGCGGCTTTGGCGGCGCAGCGCGCAACGACCCGCGCCCCGCCCCGCCGCCCGAGCGCCCGGCCGACCGCGCGGCTGTCTTTCCCACCATCCCGCAGGCAGCGCTGATTTACCGGCTGAGCGGCGACCCCAACCCGCTGCACGCCGACCCCGCCGCGGCAAAGGCTGCCGGGTTCGAGCGCCCCATCCTGCACGGGCTGTGCACCATGGGCATTGTGTGCCACCGCGCGGTGGACGTGCTGTTCGATGGCGACCCGGCGGCGATGACCCGCATGGACTGCCGCTTCACCGCCCCGGTGATCCCCGGTGAAATCATCGCCTGCGACTTCTGGGCCGTGCCGCAGGGCTGGCAATTCCGTGCCAGCGTGGGGGAGCGCGTGGTCGCGCTCGGCACCGCCGGATGAGCGTCTCGCCGAACCCCCCGATTGCGCCCGCCCGCGCGGCGCTTACAGTGACCGTCCGGGTATCCGACAACCGGACATACAGGGACGAGTCCGCATGAGCCTGCACTTCGAGAAGCTGAACGTGCCGTCGGCCTATCAAGTTGTCTCGCGTGAACTGCGCCGGTCAATCGTGTCGGGTGAGTTGAAGCCCGGCGACCAGTTGCCCAGCGAGGCGGAACTGGCCGAGCAATTTGGCGTGAACCGCTCGACGGTGCGCGAGGGCATTCGCCAGTTGGAAAACGACGGCTTCGTGCGCCGGGAGGGCCGCAAGCGGCTGTGCGTGTCGGTGCCGACCAGCAGCGACCTCGCCCCGCGGGCCAGCCGTGCGCTGGTGATGCATCAGGTGACGTTCAACGAATTGTGGGAAGTGGCCCGCGTGCTGGAGCCGCTGTGCGCCGTGCTGGCGGCGGGCAACCGCAATGACGGGCACGTGGCGGTGTTGCAGGAGAACATCGAACGCACGCGCCATTCGCTGAACAACGCGGCCTTGTCCACCGAACTGGACACGCAGTTCCATTCCGCCGTGGCGGAAGCCACGCAAAATCAGGCGCTGCTGCTGTCGCGCGAGCCGGTGGGGATGCTGCTTTACCCGGCGTTCGAGATGCTGCACCCGCTGCTGCCGCAGGCGCTGGGCCGGATGCTGGCTGCCCATGAGAGGGTCGCCCACGCCATCGTCGCGGGTGACGGGGCCGAGGCGGAATTGTGGATGCGCAAGCATATCGTGGATTTCCGCCGCGGCTGGGAGATGGCCAATCTCAGTCTCGATCAACCCGTGACGCTGCCCGGTGGCATGACCGAGGACTGAGCCGGACTGCTTCGGGCGTTGACAGCAAAATTGATAAAGCCCTACAGTCGGGTTGTCGGACATTGGACCAAATGGCCAGTCCGGCACTCCAAGGCGCTGCCCGGCAAGGGCCGCGTTGCGGCAACGGCGTGAAAGAGCCGGGCGGTCCAAATGGGGCCGGTAGAAGACGTGCTTGAGGAAACCCGGGGGTTGGGCGAAACGATGGACAGCTGGTTCGACCGTATCCAAGTTCCGGACACCAGGTTCGAGCTGCATTACGGCAGCCGGATGCTTCGCTGCTTCAGCAACCGGCCGGAAAACGTGCACGACCTGCTGGCCAACGCCGTGGCCCGCCGCCCCGAGGGCGTGGCGGCCATTTGCGGCGATGAGACCATCACCTATGCCGAGTTGAACCTGCGTGTCGGCCGCGCCGCCGCCGGTCTTGCCGCGCGCGGCGTCGGGCAGGGTGATCGCGTGGCGATGATTCTGGCCAACAGCATCGAATTCGTGGTTGTGCTGTTCGCAGTGGCGCGGCTGGGCGCGGTGTCCGTGCCGCTGAACATCCGCCATACCGAGGCTGAAAACCGCCATATCCTGAACGATTGCGCCACCAGGGCGGTGGTGTACGAAGCGAGCCTGTCAGAGCGGATTCCCACACGTGACGGCGTGCCGACGCTGGAGCACAGCATCGCGGTGGACCGCACGCGCGCGGTGCCGCTTGCCGATCTACTGGAAGCGGAGGCGCTGACGGACGTGACGCGGGTTCCCGAAGAATCCACCGCCACCATCCTGTACACCTCCGGCACCACCGGCCGCCCAAAAGGCGCGATGCTGACGCATTTCAGCATCGCCCACTCGGTGATTCACTACACCACCGTGATGCAACTGACCGAAGTTGATCGCATCATGGTTGCCGTGCCGATGAGCCACGTGACCGGCGTGATTGCGCTGATCGACACGGCGGCTTACTGCATGGGCGCACTGATCATCATGCCCGCGTTCAAGGCGGCGGATTTCATCGATCTGGCGTCACGGCACGGCATGACGTTCACGGTGATCGTGCCGGCCATGTTCAACCTGTGCCTGCTGTCGCCGAATTTCGACGGCGCCGATCTGACCAAGTGGCGCATCTCCGGCTATGGCGGCGCGATCATGCCGGAAGTGACGCTGGAGCGGATTGCCGAAAAACTGCCGAACCTGAAACTGGTGAACGCCTACGGCTCCACCGAAACCACATCACCCGCCGTGCTGATGCCGCCCGATCAGGCAGTGGCGCGCAAGGAGTTCGTGGGGCTGACGCTGCCCTGCGCGCATATCGCAGTGATGGATGAGAACGCGGTGGAAGTGCCGCGCGGCACGGCCGGCGAAGTGTATATCGGTGGCGCGATGGTGGTGCCCGGCTACTGGGCCAACCCGGATGCCACAGAACGCGAGTTCAAGGCCGGATACTGGAAGTCCGGCGATCTTGGCATCATGGACGAGCAGGGCTACCTGCGCATCATTGATCGCATCAAGGACGTGATCAATCGCGGCGGCTACAAGATCTACGCCTCCGAGGTCGAGAACGTGCTGCTGGATCATCCGGCCGTGCTGGAAGTGGCGGTGGTGGCCAAGCCGTGCCCGGTACTGGGGGAGCGCGCCCATGCCTTCCTGGTGCTGCGCGACAGCGAGGTGAGTGACGCAGAATTGCGCCAGCACTGCGTGACGCTGCTATCCGACTACAAGGTTCCCGAATCCTTCGTGCGGCTGGATCTGACGTTGCCGCGCAATGCCAACGGCAAGATCCTCAAACGCGAATTGCGGCAACGTCTGGCCTGAGCGCCAGCGTTGGTTCAAGAAACTTCAGGGAGAGACAACATGGCGTCCGATTCCGGCCTGAGCAAGGAACAGCAACTGCGTGCGGGCCAACTGCTTGCCGGTTCGCCGAGCAACTGGGGCCGCTGGGGCGCCAATGATGAAGTGGGCTCGCTGAACTTCCTGACCAATCTGGAAATTCTGCGCGGCGCGCGTGCGGTGCGGCAGGGCAAGGTGTTTACCTGCGGTGAGATCATCGGCAACCCGGATGGCGACCCGATCTGGCCGGGCCGCGTGCCCGCCTCGCGCCACAACGTGCGCGACAAGAGCTATTACGACGATGGCCGCGTGCAGGCCTTTCCGGGCGGTGTGGAATACGCCGACGACCAGATCACGATGTTCCTGCAAGGCTCCACGCAATACGACGCGCTGGGCCATGTGTGGTACGACGACAAGCTGTGGAACGGCTATTCGGCCAGCGAGAGCGTGGGCGCGATGCACAAGGCCTCGGTGCTGCCGATTGCCGAGCGTGGCATCGTCGGCCGCGGCGTGCTGCTGGACATCGCAGCGTACAAGGGCAAGTTCGCGCTGGACAAGGGCGACCTGATCGGACTGGAAGACCTGCTGGCCTGCGCCAAGCAGCAGGGCGTGACCATCGAGAAGCACGACATCCTGTGCCTGCGCATCGGCTTCCTGCAACTGCGCCTGAAGCAGACGCAGGAGCAGTTCTATGCCAACTTCAACGAACCCGGCCTGACCTACAGCCCCGAGTTGGTGGACTGGTTCCACAAGATGGAAATCCCGGCGCTGTGCACGGATACCATCAGCAACGAGTGCGAGCTTGACCCGGCCGTGGGTGTGCAGATTCCGCTGCATCTGGCACTGATGCGCAATCTGGGCATCGCGTTCAACGAAATCTGCAATTTCGAGGAACTCGCACCCGATTGCCACAAGGACGGGCAGTGGGATTTCATGTATGTCGCCGCACCGCTGAAAGTGGTTGGCGGCACCGGTTCGCCGGTGAACGTGGTTGCCATCAAATAGCCGCCAGCTAGCGGCCCCACATAACACTGCACCACAGGCGGCGGGGCCCGACGCACGACAGACAAAGCCCCGCGCGGCGGATCACCGCAGCGCGGGGCGGACGACAGCAAGGCTTCACGGGGCCAATCCAGGCCTCCCATTGGGGGAAATCATGAGCTTCAAGAATATCCTGCGCGGCATGTGTGCCGCCATGGCGCTGACAGCCGGTGTGGCCGCTGCCACCACCGCCGACGCGGCCGACAAGGCCAAGATCTACCTGAGCATGAGCTACATCGGCAACGACTGGCAGGCCGAAGCCGCCAACATGGTCAAGGCGCTGGCAGCGTCTTCGGCGTACAAGGACAAGGTTGACCTGCGCGTGCAGGTGGCCGGCCCGAATGCGCAGAAGCAGATCCAGCAGATCAACGCGATGGTGCAGGCTGGCGCCAAGGCGATCGTGGTGTACCCGATCTCGCCGACCGCGCTGAACGAGGCCGTGAAGGCCGCGTGCGCCAAGGGCGTTGTGGTCGTGGCCTATGACGGCGTGATCGACGAACCCTGCGCGTACAACGTGCATGTGGACCAGTACGAGTGGGGCAAGCTGACCGCGCAGTGGCTGGTGGACAAGCTGGGCGGCAAGGGCAACGTGGTGCAGATCACCGGCGTGGCCGGCACCTCGGTTGACTCGCTGCGCAACAAGGCGGCGGCGGAAGTGTTCGGCAAGTATCCGGGCATCAAGGTCGTGGCCGACGCCAACGGCATGTGGAGCCAGGCTGTGGCCCGCACCGAACTGTCGAAGATCATCGCCACGCACCCGTGGGATACCATCGACGGGCTGTGGATGCAGGCTGGCTGCTACACCGCGATTGCGATGCAGAGCGAAGCCGGCGTTGCCGACGACAAGATCAAGCCGTGCGCTGGTGAAGGCTCGAACGGCCATCGCATCCAGATGCTGCCGGTTGGCACCAAGGTTGATGGCGCGAGCGGCACCTATCGCCCGATGGGCGTGCCGAGCATCTCGGCTTCCTCGCAGGTGACGCCGGGCGCGATGGCGCTGAAGATCGCCGTCGACGTGCTGGAAGGCAAGAAGGTCGAAAAGACCATGCTGCTGTCGCCGCGCGCTGTGACCAACGCGACGGTGAAGATGTGCGACACCGGTTCGGGTGACGAACTCAAGGCCGGTTGCAATGCCTTCCCGCCGGCGATCGTGCCGAACCCGGGCTGGTTCGCCTCGGTCTACCTGCCGGAACTGCCGGAAGTCGGCTTCCAGGCGGCGCTGGTTGGCCAGCCGGAAAACTAAGACTGTCTGATACCACGTGAGTAAGCCGGCGGGCGCATTGCCCGCCGGTGATTCGCAGCAAGGCCGAGTGCATGTCCCCGCCCGCCATCGTCGCCCGCGACATCCGCAAAGCCTACGGCGCCACCGTCGCACTGGATGGCGCATCGTTCACCGTGCAGGCCGGAACGGTGCACGCATTGTTGGGCGAAAATGGCGCGGGCAAATCCACGCTGGTGAAAATCCTCAGCGGTCTGGTGCAGCCCGATTCAGGCCAGATCAGCATGTTTGGCGAGGCGTGCCGCATCGGCAGCCCGCGTGAGGCGCAGCGCCACGGCTTGCAGGCGGCGTTTCAGGAAATGACGCAAATCCGTGACCTGACCGTCACGCAGAACATGTTGCTGCCGGATGAGCCGGTATCGCGCTGGGGCGGCGTGCGCCGCCGGGAATCCGAAGCGCGGGTCCGTGCGCATCTGGAGCGGTTGCAACTGGGCTTCATCGATCCGCGCGCGGAAATCCGCGACCTCGATCTGCCGGTGCGGCAGAAGCTGGAAATTGCCCGTGCGGTGTTCCGCAATCCGCGCGTGCTGGTGCTGGACGAACCCACCTCCACCTTGTCGGGCCGCGACATCGACTGGCTGGGCCATATCATCGCCGATACCAAGGCCACGGGTGCGTCGGTGATCTTCATCTCGCACCGCATGCCAGAGGTGAACGCTTACTGCGAATTCCTGACCGTGCTGCGCAACGGCAAGGATGTCGGCAGCGCCCGCGTGGGCGAACTGCCGGAAGACGAGATTGTGCGCATGATCATTGGCCGGTCGCTGACCGCCACGTTCCCGCCGCGGCAGGCCACCGTGCAGCACACGGCGGTGCCGGCGCTGGCAGCGAAGCATCTCAGCGTCGGCGACCGCCTGAACCCCACATCATTTGCGCTCGCTCCGGGCGAGGTGCTTGGCATGTCCGGCTTGCAGGGCATGGGGCAGCTTGAACTGTTCCTGGGCTGCTTTGGTGCCGTGCCGCTCAGCGGCGGGCATATCGAGGTGAACGGCAAGCCCGTCACGCTGATGTCGCCGCGCGATGCGGTGCGCGCCAATATCGGCATCTCGCTGATCCCGGAAGACCGCAAGACCGAAGGTCTGTTCCTGAAGCTGGACGGGCGGCGCAACATCTCGCTGCCGGTGCTGGAGCGGTTCACGCGCTTCGGGCTGATCGATCAAAAGGCCGAAGCCGATGCGGTGCGCGGCGTGATGGACATTGTGCAGGTGCAGGACCGCGCGCTGTTCACCCGCGCGGGCGCGTTCAGCGGCGGCAACCAGCAGAAAATCGCCATTGGCAAATGGCTGCTGGCGGGCAGCAAGGTGCTGCTGATGTACGACCCCACGCGCGGCGTGGACGTGGGCACAAAGCACGAAATCTACGTTCTGATCCATGAATTCACACAGGCAGGTGGATCGGTGTTGCTGTTCTCGACCGAAATTCCCGAACTGGTCAATCTGTGCCACCGGGTCCTGGTGATGTATGGCGGCCGGGTGGTGCGCGAACTGTCCGCCGGCGAACTGGATGAGGAGGCGATCATCCGCGCGGCGCTTGGCGAGACCGCACATGGCGGGAGTGTGGCAGCATGAGTGGCGCAACCATGTCCCCGCCCCGCCGCCCTTGGGTGAATCTGGCGAAAGATCGCGGGCTGATCGCTATCATCGTGGTGTTCGCCTGCCTGCTGCTGTTCGTGGACCGAATCTCTCCGGTGCCGCTGAGCTATTACGACGTGACTTCGCTGGTCAGCAGCGGGGCGGCCCTTGCGCTGGCCTCGGTGGGCCAGACCTTCGTGATCCTGACCGGCGGGTTTGACCTGTCGGCGGGTGCCGTGATTTCGCTGGTCAATGCCGTGGTGGGCACCAC
Source organism: uncultured Rhodospirillales bacterium (assembly GCA_903864895.1). Taxonomy (GTDB): domain Bacteria; phylum Pseudomonadota; class Alphaproteobacteria; order Acetobacterales; family Acetobacteraceae; genus CAIPHQ01. The sequence goes on along the minus strand of CAIPHQ010000112.1, from coordinate 2,791 downwards.
GCCGCAGGAAACCACCGCCGGGCAGATTGGCGTGGTGGCGCTGGGTTTGGGCGTGGGTGCCGCGGTGGGGGCATTCAACGGCTTCTTCGTTGCCTTCATGCGGTTGCAACCCATTGTGGTCACGCTGGCCACCATGTTTCTGGTGCGCGGCATCACGCTGTGGATTTTGCCTGACCCGGGCGGGGCAGTAGACCATGCGCTGACGGTACTGTTCACTGGCACCGCCATTCCGGGGCTGATGCCCGCGGCGGGTGTGGTGATTGTGGGGGCGGCCTGCATCTGGCTGGTGCTGAAGAACACCCGCTTCGGCACTGCGCTGTTCGCGGTGGGCAGTGATTCGGATTCTGCGCACGCGGTCGGTATCAACACGCGCTGGACGCGCTTTGGTGCGTTTGTGCTGGCCGGTTTGTTCTACGGCTCGGCCGGCACCTATATTGGCGCGCAGACCGGTGCCGCAGACCCGCTGGTGGGCGACCCGATGCTGCTGCAGACCTTCACCGCCGTGGTGCTGGGCGGCACGCTGCTGGGCGGCGGGCGCGGCGGCGCGGTGGGGTCGATCTTCGGTGCCTACACGCTGATGCTGATGATCAACATCCTGCTGGCACTGGATGTCTCGGCCTATTACGCCACCATCGCGGAAGGCATCGTGCTGATCCTGGCGGTGTTCTCCTCCTCGCTGGGCCGCAACTCGCAGACGCTGCAATCGCTCCGTCACGCCCGCGCCTGGTTGCGTGCGCGCAGCAGCGGCTTGCTGGCGTCTCAGGTGATCACCGGGGTTTCCAGCGCCGCACCGCTGCGGGCGCGCGGTGGCACGGCGACGACCGTGGTGCCATGGCAGCGCCGCCATGCGGAGTTTCTGCGCTACACCACGCCCGCGTTCGTGTCGTTCGTGCTGGTGGTGGTGGCCACGCAGTTCGTGTACTCGCAGAACATCATTCTCTCGCTGCAATACTATAACTCGCTGCTGGTGCTGGGCACGTTCCTGGCCATTCTGGCGCTGGGCCAGGGCAGCGTGATCCTGACCGGCGGGCTGGATTTGTCGGTGCCGTGGACCATCGGCTTCTGCGGCATTTTTGCCGCCGGGCTGATTCAGGGCTCGGACAGCGCCACCATCTGGGTGGTGCCCCTGACGCTTGTGATGGGCGTGTTGATCGGGCTGTTCAACGGCATCGGCGTCGCCATTCTGGGCTTGCCACCGATTGTGATCACGCTGGCCACGGATGGTATTCTGCAAGGCGCCGCCTTGCTGTTCAGCGGCGGCACCCCGGCGGGGTTCGCCTCACCGGTGCTGCGCTGGATGATGACGGGCTCACTGCTGGGACTGACGCCGGTGGTATATCTGGTGCTGGTGTTCGGCTTTCTGGCCGTGGTGCTGCTGGACCGCACGGTGTTCGGGCGCTGGGTGTATGCGGTGGGCAACAGCCCGCGCGCGTCCTTCCTGTCCGGCATCGGCGTGAAGAAGACCATGATCGGCGTGTATGTGCTCAGCGCCTTCTGCTCGGCGCTGGTCGGCGTGCTGATCACCGGGTTCAGCGGGCAGGCCAGCCTTGGCATGGGCAACGATTACCTGCTGCCGTCCATCGCCGTGGTGATCGTCGGCGGCACGCTGATCACCGGCGGGCGCGGGCATTATCTGGGCATGATCGGCGGCGTGCTGCTGCTGACCGCGCTGCAAACCTTGCTGTCGGGCACCACGCTGCCGCACGCGGCGCGCGACATCATCTTTGGCTGTGTGGTGCTGGCTTCCGTGCTGGCGCTACGCGACCGCTGAGGACAAGGCGGCGGCCACCTGCGCGGTGGTCGCCGTCCATCCCACAATGCCGCCCTGCGCGCGGATCATCGCGATGGTGGCGGTCTTGAACTCCGCAAAGTAACTGTCGGTGGCGTCTTCCACCAGCAGGCAGTCATAGCCGCGATCATTGGCTTCCCGCATCGTGGTCTGCACGCAGACTTCGGTGGTGACACCTGCGAACAGCAGATGCGTGATGCCGCGTGCGGCCAGAATTTCGCCCAGCGGTGTCGCGTAAAATGCGCCCTTGCCGGGCTTGTCGATCACGATCTCACCGGCCAGCGGGGCCAGGTCCGGGATGATCTCCGCCCCCGGTTCGCCACGCACCAGAATGCGGCCCATCGGCCCCACATCGCCAATGCGCAGGCTCGGCGCGCCGCGATTGCGTTTGGCGGGCGGGCAGTCAGACAGGTCGGGCGCGTGATCCTCGCGCGTGTGCACCACCAGCAACCCCGCCGCCCGCGCTGCGGCCAGCAGCGCCTGTGTGGCGGGCACGATGGCTTGCAGGCGCGTCACGTCGTTACCCAACGCCGCGCCGAACCCGCCCGGTTCCAGAAAGTCGCGCTGCATGTCGATGACAATCAGCGCCGTGTGCGCGGGCGGAAAGTCGAACGCGAACGGCAGGGCCGCGGCAATATGCGCCATCAATGCGATCCCAGCATGTGTGACCCGATCTCCTGCGCATCGGCCCCCGCGCCCGGCGTTTCATGGACAATCTGGCCGTTGTGCATCACCACTATGCGGTCGGAGAGTTCGAGGATCTCGTCGAGATCTTCCGAAATCAGCAGCACCGCCGTGCCCTCGTTGCGGGCAGCGACGATGCGGCTGCGCACTTCGGCCACCGCTTTCACGTCCAGCCCGAAGCACGGATTGGCCACGATCAGCAGGCGCACATCGCCATCCAGTTCTCGCGCCAACACGCAACGCTGCACGTTGCCACCCGACAGCACGCCTATCGGCGCTTCGCGGGACGGCGCGCGCACGCCGTAACTGGCAATCATG
>CAIPHQ010000111.1 GCA_903864895.1 uncultured Rhodospirillales bacterium | reverse complement strand
GCCCAGCCCTGCGCGGCCACGATGGGCGAGAAGCCTTGCGTGATCGCCGACCACAGATGCGACTGCGCGCCGAGGCTGCTGATTTCCGACGCCGCCACGCCGCTCAGCCGCCACGCCCAGTATTGCGGCAGCGCCAGAAACCATCGTGCCGCTTCAGTCTGCTGCGGCCAGCCGGTTTGCAGCCACAGCAATTGGCGGGCGATGTGTGATGCGCCCAGCATGATGGGGCTGCCACGCTGCCGGTAGCTGCCCGCCAGCGCGCGATACTGCGCGTTCACGCCGGCGGGCGGTTCGGCCTCGTAGTCGATCATCGGCATCGCGGCGGCGTCCGCGCCGGTCAGCACCGCGCCAGAGCCGTGGCCGCAAGGCACGATGGCGGTGATGCGGTGGCGGCGGCCCAACTCACCCAGGCCCCAGGCCAGCCATGCTTCCAACCCGGCCAGATCGTGGTGCGGATAGGGCGGCGCTTGCAGCACGGTATTCGCGGTGGACAGGGTTTCCACCGGCTGCCCGTCCGCCGTGGCCACGCCGAGCTTGGCGTTGGTCTTGCCGATGTCCAGCACCGCAATCATGGCGCTGCCCTGGCAAATTCCGGGCGCAAGGCGCGATACAGATGCCGGAAGGCTTCGATGCGCGGGCGGTAGGCTTCGGTGCGCCGCAATTCCGGCTCCACCACGCGCAACACCTGTGGCTCAGCCAGCACCCGTGCCGGGCTGCCGGCACCCACCGCCAGCTTTGCCAGCCGTGTCGCGCCGAAGGCCGGGCCGCGTGCCGCGCCGGCATACACGCGCAGCGGAAGCCCCAGCACATCGGCGATCATCTGCACCCAGAACGCCGAGCGCGTGCCGCCGCCCACCACACCCGCCGAGGTAATCGCAGCCCCGGCCGCCGCCAGTGCGGCCTGCCCGTCGGCCAGGCTGAACGCCACGCCTTCCAGCGCCGCCTGCACCAGCGCGGCGCGCGGCGTGTCCCGCGTCAGGCCGAACACCACGCCGCGCGCATAGGGGTCGTCGTGCGGCGTGCGCTCCCCGGACAGATACGGCAGCACCAGCAGGCTGGATGGCCCGGTGTCGTGCGCCTCCGCCTCGGCCAGCAGCGTTTCAATCGGCACGTCCCCCACCAGATGCGCCACGGCGGCCAGCACGCTGGCCCCGTTCAGCAGGGCCGCCATCTGGCACCAGCGGCCGGGCAGGGCGTGGCAGAAGGCGTGCACCAGATGGTCCGGCGCAGGGTGGTGCGCGTCAGACGCCACGAACAATTGCGCGGAGGTGGACAGGCCCACGAACGCCCGCCCGTCTTCCACGGCGCCAATACCGACGCCGCCCACCATGGTGTCGCCACCACCCCCCGCCACCACCACGCCTTGCGGCAGGCCGAAGCGTGCGGCGATGCCGGGGCGCACGATGCCACTGGGTGCGCTGCCTTCAACAATGCGCGGCAGCAGGGCGGGGTTGAGGCCCACGGCGGCCACCGCTCGCGGGCTCCAGTCCCGCCTTGCCTGATCGAACAGCCATGTGCCTGCGGCGTCAGACGGGTCGGTGGCGCGCTCGCCGGTCAGGTGCAGGCGCAGCAGGTCTTTCGGCAGCAGCAGCGAGGCAGTGCGCGCGATGGTGTCCGGCTCGTGCCGGGCCAGCCACAGCAGTTTCGGTGCGGTGAACCCGGACAGCGCGGGCACACCAAGTTCGGCGGCCAGATCATCGCCCAGCGCCTTCAATTCATCGGCCTCGGCATGGGCGCGGCCATCGTTCCACAGCATCGCCGGACGGATGGGCCGGTCGGCTTCGTCCAACAGCACGGTGGCGTGCATCTGCCCGGACAGGCCGATGGCCCGCGTGTCCGCCATTGCGCGCGGGGCCAGTGCGGCCAGTTGCTCCAGCGCGGCGCTGGCCGCAGCCCACCAGTCCTGCGGGTTCTGTTCGGAGGCCAGTGGCGATGGCGTGGCGACACGCAGCGGCGCTTCGGCGCTTGCCAGCACGGTTTCCTGTTCGTCGACAATGATCGCCTTGACGGCGGAGGTTCCAAGGTCGAGGCCGAGGAAACTCGCCATCTCAGACGCCGGCGGGCTGGGTGGCTGGGGCAGGCTGGCTGGAGGCGCGCAGTTCCAGCGTGCAGGGCAGGCGCACCTGCACCGGCGGCGAGGTATCGCCGCCCACGCGGGCCATCAGCCGCTCCCATGCTGCGAGCCCCATCTGCTCCACGGGTTGCCGCACGGCGGTCAGTGGCGGGGAGACAACGTGCATCCATGGCTCATCGTCGAACCCGGCCATCGCAATGTCGCCCGGCACCGACATCCCGGCGGCAGAGACGGCTTCCAGCGCGCCGAGTGTGGCGAGGTTGTTCAGCGTGAACAGCGCGTCCGGCACCGGGCGGGCTTGCAGCCGTTCGGACAGCCTTGCGCGCGCTTCGGCGTGGCTCAGGCCGACTTCCAGAATCTCGAACGTGGCCCCGGTGCCCGCGATGGCCGCGCGTGCGCCGTTGCAGCGTTCCTGCACGTTGCTGATCGACTGGTTGCCGGTGGCCGCCAGAATATGCCGCCGCCCGCCCGCCACCAAATGCCGCGCGACCTGATAGGCGATGTCGAAATTGTCCACCGCGACAAGGTCAATCAGCGGGCCGGCGGGCACCCGGTCGGCGGCAACCATCGGCACGCCCGCCGCCACCGCGATGTCGCGCGCGGCCAGCGTGTCGTCGCACGGAATCACGATCACACCCGCAGGCCGCCATGTCAGCAGCGCGCGCAACCGGGCGGCTTCCTGCACCGGGTCGCCGCCCGAGGAGACGATCAGCAGATCATAGCCGTCCCGCCGCGCTGCACTTTCCAGCGCGGCGACAAACGCGCCGAAGAACGGGTTGCCGATGTCCGGAATCAGCACGCCTGCGATGGTGGACTTGCGGGAGCGAAGCCGCGACGCGCCGAGATCGGCGATGTAGCCCAGTTCCTGCACCGCCTGTTGCACCCGCGCAGCAAGGTCCGGCGCCACGCTGCGGCGCGCGTTGAGCACGTTGGACACGGTGGCCGTGGACACGCCCGCGCGGCTGGCGACGGCGCGGATCGAGGGCATCTTGTTGCTGGCGATCGACACGATTCTTGGTGCATCCCGTGGGATGCATCCTCCCGGTTATACGTTCAACGCATCTCATGGCGGCGGGGGGGGCTTGTCAACGCTTGCCCTTGGTTCGTCCCACCCGTGCTACAGATGCGCCACCCACACGTCCAGCACGGCGCAGCGCCGTTCCGCCCGCACCGCGCCGAACGCGGCGGCCACGGCCCCCGGCAGGTCATCGGGGTTGCGGACCGTCAGTGCCAGCGCGCCCCCGGCGGCGGCGGCGATGCCCGCGTAGTCGGGCGGCGGGTCGAAGGCCACGCCGATATCGTTGGCGCGGCTGGCATGGCCGTGCGGATGCACCGCCAGCGCCGACAGCTTGGGCGACTTCCAGCCGCGATTGTTGAACACCACGGTCAGGAACGGTGTCTGATACTGCCGCGCCATCCAGTGCACGGTGGACGGCACCGAGAACATGTACGAGCCGTCCCCGGTGAAGGCGACCACCTCGCGCCCCGGATGTGCCAGTTTCACGCCGATGGCAGCCCCGCCATGCCAGCCCAATGATCCGCCGCCGCTGGCCAGCAGGCTGCCGGGCCGGGTCATCGCCAGATGGTCGATGACGGCGTGGTAGTTGGAGATGCTTTCGCTCAGCACGATGCTGTCCGCGGCCATTTGCGCGCGCACGCAGGCGATGGCGTATTCGGGCGTGATCTCGCCACCGGGTTTCTGTTCCAGCACGGCAAGCCGCTCCGCGCGTCCGGCATGCAGCGCCGCGTAATGGGCGCGCCGCGTGGCGAGCAGGGCGGCATCCGGCGCCCGCCCGCCCAGCGCTGCCTCCACCTGCCGCAGCGCGGTGGCCACATCGGCGCGGAATACGTGGCGGGCCGGGATGTACCACAGCGGCATCTGCTGTTTCAGCGGGTCCACGTCGATATGCCAGATATCCGCCCCCTCCGCCGGGCGGTTCACGGCGGAAATCCACGGCACGTCGCTGTCCAGCACCAGCACCAGGTCAGCCGCCGCCAGGGCGGGGTGCTGGCGTGGCTGGTTCCACTGGTTGCCCTGATACAACGGGTCATCGCCGGGGAAGTTCAGGTGGCTGGGCACCGATTCCAGCACGCCGATGCCAAGGCGGCGGGCCAGTGCGGTGAGTTCGGTGACGGCCTGGTGGTTGCGGCCCAGATAGGACGACACCACCAGCGGGCGCTGCGCGGTCAGCAACGCCTGGGCCAGATCGGCGGCGGCTTCCGGCGGCAGCGCACCGGGGCCGATGGGTTGCCACACCGCCGGGTCGAGCGTGACCGGCGTGGTGTCCTCCTCCATCACCTCCCGCGCGCCGGTCAGATACACCGGGCCTTTCGGGTCGGAATGGGCGAACTGCATGGCGCGCGCGACAATCTGTGCCACGTTGCGGCCCGTCCGAAGCTGGTTCTCGTATTTCACGTAGCCGCGCACGATCCCTGGCTGGTCGAACACGTCCTGAATCCACTGGATGAACTCATTGCGGCTGCCGCGCAGTTCGCCGTCCTGCGTGAACGGCGACAGCCCGGCGAAGATCAGCACCGGGGCGCGGCCCTTGGCGGCGTTGTGGATGGCCCCGGCCAGCGATTGCGTGCCGCATTCCAAATGCACCAGCACGCATTGCGCCCGCCCGGTGGCGGCGGCAAAGCCGTGCGCGGCGCTGAGTGCGACCATCTCGTTCGGGCAGGTGATCAGCGCGGGCACACTGCGGCCCGACACGCGGGCTTCGGCCAGTGCCTCGATCAGCGCGGGGTGGTCGCTGCCGAAATTGGCGAAGATGTAGGCGACGCCGCAGGCGTGCAGCGCCTCCAGCAGAGCCGTGCTGGCCGTGTACATGTACCCTCCCGCCCAATGCGCAAAGATGCGTGGCACAGTCTTGGCAGACCGGCCATCCCGCCCATCTGCGAGTATTGAACTCTGCGCATGGGTGCCGCGCATGGACCTCGCCGCATGGACTACCAAGCTGCTGATCTCCGCCGCGTTGCTCGGCGGCTACAAGGCGCCGCCACCGCCGCCGCCGGTTGCGGTGCTCAGCCAGGCCGACCTGTCGGCGCGGTTCTGCGGCGGCGGATGCCGGGCGCGCGGGGCGTATCTGCCGGATCGGGGCATTCTGCTGGCCGAGGGGCTGGATCTGGACGCCAACCCGCGCGACCGCTCCATCCTGCTGCACGAACTGGTGCACTACCTGCAAGACACTGCGGGCCGCTTCGCCAGCGAGTCAGACTGCGATGCGTGGCGCGACCGGGAGATTGAGGCCTACCACGTGCAGGACCGCTATCTGGACCGCTACAACATGGCCATCGGCAATGTGGCGGCGGCGCTGGAAGTGGCACCCGCCGCCTGCCACACCGGCGCACCGGACGGCCCGCCCGAGGCGATGCTGTTCCGGGGTGACGCGCCCTAACCGGCGCGCTCGGCGGCCTTGGCCGCCTGCCACGCGGCCTCCATCTCCGCCAGCGTCGCGTCGGACGGGGTGCGGCCCTCGGCGGCCAGACTCGCCTCGATGGCGCCGAAGCGGCGGGTGAATTTGCGGTTGGCGCCGCGCAGGCATTCTTCCGGGTCCAGATTCAGCTTGCGGGCGAGGTTGGCCAGCACGAACAGCATGTCGCCCACTTCATCGGCCAGCCTCGCCGGGTCCGCCTGCGGCAGTTCGGCGCGCAGTTCGGCGGTTTCCTCGTCCAGCTTGTCCAGCACGGCGGCGGCATCCGGCCAGTCGAACCCCACGCGGGCGGCGCGTTTGGTGAGTTTTTCGGCCACCGTCAGCGCAGGCAGACCGGAGGCGACCCCGGCCAGCGTGCCGGTTTCGGCGCGCGCGGCACGCTCGCGGCGCTTCTGCTCCTCCCACGCATGGGACTGCATGGACGCGGTGCGGGCGGCGGCCTCCCCGAACACATGCGGGTGGCGGCGGATCATCTTGTCCGAGATCGCGGCAGCGGCATCGGCGAAGCCGAAGTGCCCTGCCTCCTCAGCCATGCGGGCGTGATAGACCACCTGAAACAGCAGATCGCCGAGTTCATCGGGCAGGGATGCCAGATCGCGCCGGGCGATGGCGTCGGCCACCTCGTAGGCTTCCTCGATGGTGTAGGGCGCGATGGTCTCGAAGCTCTGCACCTTGTCCCACGGGCAGCCGGTGGCCGGGTCGCGCAGGGCCGCCATCACGTCGAGCAGGCGGCGCAGTTCGTGTTCGGGGGTGTCGGGCACGGGGCACTCCTTGCGGGCCGCGCCGGTTCTAGCGGCAACGCGGTTGCCGCCCAAGCGGGCGCGTGCGAAGTTTAGCGGGAACAAACAGGGGGTGAGGCCATGACTCCTTCCATGACCGGCGGCTGCCAGTGCGGGGCGATCCGCTACGCCTTGGCCGTGGTGCCGCAGCGCACCAGCCTTTGCCATTGCCGCATGTGCCAGAAGGCGGTGGGCCAGCCGTTCGCCGCCTATGCCAGCGTGGCGGCGGACGAATTTGCCTGGACGCGCGGCACCCCGCCCGCGTTCCGCAGTTCCTCGGTGGCCGAACGGCATTTCTGCCCGGCCTGCGGCACGCCACTGACCTTCCGCTATCTGGACCGGGCCGAGATGGATGTGGCGGTGGGCACGCTGGACCATCCCGAATTGCTGACCCCGGTGGCGCATGTGGGGGTGGAAAGCCGCCTGCCGTGGATGGTTTCTGCCGTGCTCGATGCATTGCCCGAGAGCACCAATCAGTCCGGCGGCGCGGCGCTTGGCGGCCTGACCAGTTTCCAGCATCCCGACCACGACACCGGGGAAGGGTGGGCTGCTCCCGCCGCATAGTATGTCCGACAATCGGGCTTGGCAGCATCGGCGCGGCAGCGCAGGCTAGGCGCCACCAGAGGGAGGAAGCGGGATGGCCCGTGTCGGGATT
>CAIPHQ010000110.1 GCA_903864895.1 uncultured Rhodospirillales bacterium | reverse complement strand
TCCGCCGAGATGCAGCGCAGGCTGGGTGAGGCCGTGGCGGCGAAGGTGCGGGTGCTGCTGGGGTAGGCAATTCGGTAGCGTGCGGCGTTACCGCTGGCTAAGTTAAAGCTGCAACCGGAGGCGCTTCGCATGGAAGTATCGCTCAGCACGGCGCGGGACCTTCTGACGGACCTCGTGCGCCGCGCCGCGCATGGTGAAGACATTGTGCTGACGCAGGACGGGCAGGCGGTGGCGCGTTTGGTGGCGATGTCCACCCGTGACCGTGCAGCGCAACGCGCAGCCTTGCTGCGCGGCGTAGGCATTAGTGGCCGCGCCCATGCTCTGCCCGGCCCGGATGCGGCGCGCAGCCAGGATTTTCTGTACGATCAGGACGGCCTGCCGGGATGATCGCCGTCGATACGTCCGCCCTGATGGCGGTCGTTCTCAACGAAGACGATGCCGAAGAATGCCGGCAGCATTTGCAGCAGGCAGAAACCATCCTGCTGTCAGCCGCAACGCTCGCCGAAGCGCTAATTGTCGCCGGGCGGCGCAATGTCGGTGCCGAGATGGTGGAGCTTCTTGCCGGGCTTGACTGTGACGTTGTGCCAGTGACGCAGCAAGATGCCGTCGAAGCCGCCGCAGCCTATGCCCTTTGGGGAAAGGGCGTGCACCCAGCCGCCCTGAATTACGGTGACTGTTTTGCCTACGCGCTGTCAAAGGCGAAAAACGTCCCGCTGCTGTTCACTGGAAACGATTTCCGACAGACCGACATCGCTGTCATAATTGGTTAGAAATTGAAAATATAATAAATTAATGACTTTCTGCGAGGTGATTTTTTATTCTTGATCATGTAATTGTGGTTTGCTTAATTACCTTTTTGTTTACGGATATCATCAAGAATTTCTTTCAAGTGGTCACTCAGGCTCGGCATGAATTCATTGGAAACATCAGCAATGCGCCAACCTGCTGCTGTGCGAACAAGACGAAAGCCGGCTTGCACAGGTGGATATCCTTGCGACAGCGGGAAAGCCGCAGAGGCATCAGCGGTGTTTTCCGTCATGTTACCCATAACCGTCTTCAGGTCTAGAAACCCATCATCATCCTGACAACTGCAAATCGGATCGAAGTCAAATAACAAATCTCCGTTTGACTCCGCAGCTATGACTTCGATAAGCATCTCTGCGAGTGGTTGCGTATAATATGCCTCGGGATGAGCCAAGTCAGGCCAAATTTATGAGTCAGCATCCGCCAATTTGCGCGAGGGTCGTGGGGATTTCAAAAACGCAGATATAACCGCAGCAACGGCGAAGGCCAGACGTGGTTTGAGCCGCCACATTCACGCCGCCCGCTTCAACCCCTGTGCATACGCCCGGCACGCCGCGCCAAAAGCGGCAAAAATCGCCCGGCTTGGCGCGTCGGTTGCCCAGTGCCATTCCGGGTGGAATTGCACGCCGAACGCCCAACCCGGCGCGCTGGCCACGCGCACCGCTTCGATGGTGCCATCCGGGGCCACGGCTTCCACCACCAATCCGTCTGCCGGGCGGTCGATGGCCTGGCCGTGCAGCGAGTTCACCAGAATCTCCGTCGCCCCCACGATGCGGGCCAACTGGCCGCTGACGGCCACCTTGTGTTTCAGGCGGAACTGATGGTCCATCGTGCCCTCCCCCGAGCGATGGTCCATCCGCCCCGCCAGCGTATGCACGCGCTGATGCAGCGTGCCGCCGAGTGCCACGTTCAGTTCCTGAATGCCCCGGCAGATCGCCAGCACCGGCATGCCGCGCGCAATGGCGGCGCGGGCCAGCGGCAGCGTGGTGTCATCCCGGCGCTTGTCGTGCCACTCCGGCGTTTCGGAGTGGTCCACGCCGTAATGCGTGGGGTGTACGTTGCTCGGGCTGCCGGACAACAGCAATCCGTCGATGCGGTCCAGCAAGCCCAGCAGGCCGTCGCCCACCGGCGGCAGCAGAATCGGCAGCGCGTCCGCCGCCCCCATCAGTGCCGCGCCGTAGCGCGACGGGGTGGCGTGCTGTTCCAGTTCCCCGATCTGTTTGGTGCAGGCGGGGATGCCCACGATCAAGGTCATGCGGAATTCCTCGAACTACGACTCGACAGTATCACTTCGGCTTCGGGCGGCACAGATCGGCTACCGCAGCAGCGCCTGCGCCCAGCAGCATCAGCACTGCCATCGGCCGCGCGGTGTGGTCGCCTGCAATGCCGACCAGCAATCCGCTGATGGCGCCCAGAATGAATTGCAGCGTGCCCATCAACGCCGAGGCGCTGCCGGCGTGCGCGGCATGGCGTGACAGGGCGCCCACGGTGGCGTTCGGGGTCAGAAACCCCATGCTGGCCATGCCCACCCAGATGGGCAGCGCCATCAGATACCAGTGCGGCGTGAAACTGAACGCCATAATGGCCAGGAAGACGTTCGCGGCCACCAGCGCCCACACTGCGCAGCGCATCACCCGCCCGGCCCCGAAGCGTGGCAGCAGGCGGGGGTTGATCTGGGTGGCCACGATAAAGCCAGCGGCACAGCCACCGAACAGCACGCCGAACTGGGCCGGGGTCAGGTGGTATTGCGCGATGAACACGTCCGGCGCGCCGCCCAGATAGGCGAACAGCCCGAACAGCGACAGGCCGCCGATCAGCGCGTGGGTGATGAAACTGCGTTCGCGGATGATGCCGATATACCGCGCCAGTTGCGCCGCAGGGCCAAGCCGGACGCGCCGGTTTTCCGGCAGTGTCTCGGGCAGCGCGCGCCAGACCATCAGGCAGCACAGGCCGCCATACGCGGCGGTGATCCAGAAGATCGCGTGCCAGCTGAAATGGTCCATCACGATGCCGCCCAGCGTCGGCGCCAGAATGGGGGCGGCACCCATCACCAGCATCAGTTTGCTGAGCATCCGCGCCGCCGCGTGGCCATCGGACAGGTCGCGCACCACCGCGCGCGGAATGACCATGCTGGCCGACCCGCCGAACGCAGCCAGCGCGCGCATCAGCGATAGCGTGAACAGGTCGGGGGCCATGGCGCAGCCCAGCGAGGCCAGCGTGTACAGCGCCGTGCCCGCAATCAGCGGCCCGCGCCGCCCGAAGCGGTCGGCCAGCGTGCCCTGCGTGATCTGCCCCAGCGCGAGGCCGAGAAACCACGTGGCCAGCGTAACCTGCGCAGCCCCAGGCCGCCCCCCGAAGCTGGCTTCGATGGCCGGGAAGGCGGGCAGGTACATGTCGGTCGAAACCGGACCGACCGCTGTCAGAACGCCCAACAGCAGCGGCAGCCAATACGGAACGCGCATTCGCGGGTGTTTCCTCCCGCGGCGGCGCTGCCACCACAGCTATTCTTGTATGGCGGCGTCCATCGGCGCGATCAGTCCATCTTCATGCCGGACATGTCGTGGCCCGCCGCCGCGGCGTCGGGACCGGCGGCGCCGGGGGCCATGATGGGAACGTCCACCGTGACCGGCGCGGCATGCGCAAACGTGAAGGTTACCGGGAAATGGCTGCCCTGTTTCAGCGGTTCTTTCAGCCCGGTCAGCATGATGTGCAGCCCGCCCGGCCTGAAGGTGACGGCCTGATGGCTGGGCAGCGCCACGCTGTCACGCATCAGCATCCGCGCCACCCCGTTCTGCTGCACGGTTTCATGCAGCATTGCCATGCCCGCCACGGGCGTGGATATGCCGGTCAGTTCGTCGGACGCGGCATGGTTGGTCAGCGTGACATACACCGCGCCGGTTGTGGCATGCCCCGGCGTGGCGCGCGCCCAAGGCTGGGCGACGTCCACAGCGTCCTGTGCCCACGCTGGCAGGCTCACAAGCAGGGCTGCGGTGAACAGTACGCGGCGGTACATGGCAATCTCCTTCAATTGACGGCGGGCAAGGCGAGGCTGGCGGCGGGCTGAGGCGGGCGGCGAAGGCCACGCAGAGTGCCATCTTCCCCGATTTGAATTTCGGCCCCGGCCAGTTCGCCCGGGCTCAGGCCGGTCACCACGGCATAAGCGGCGGTCACGGATGGGTCGGACGCGATGCAATCGCCCCCCGTGCCCTCATGCGCGCCGGGGCGCAGAACCAGCACGGTCAGCACGGCAGGATTGGGCGGCACAGAAGAGTCGGGCAGCAGGGGCGCGCCGGACTGAAACACCAGCCGTACCGGGCGTCCGCGCACGCTGGCCAGCGAGATGCTGCTGCCATCCGCGCAATCGGCATCCAGATCGGGCGCGCGCAGCGCCTGCGGCCAGAAACCCGGCGTCGCGGAACGCTGTCCGGCATTTCTGGCCCGCAGAAAGTCGATGAGTTGCCAGCGTTCGTCCGCCGTCAGCAGCGCAGCGAAACCCGGCATGGCCGAGGTGCCGTCTGCTGCCGTGATCCCATGCTGCAACAAGCCGAACAACGCGCCGTCCGTGTGATTCCGCAATTGCGTCATGGCCGGGCCGGCAGGGGGCACGGCGGCAGCGTGGCAGCGGGCGCAATGCCCGGCATACAGCGTGGCCCCCTCGGCAATGCCCGCCGCAGCAAACCCGGTGGGGGAGCGATAAAACGTGGTGGCGGTAGCGGGCACGAACAGTGGCGACAGATGCGGTGCTGCTGCAGAAACTAGCACAATCGCCGCCGCCAGTGCGGCCCATCGCGCCCGGCGGCGCAGTGCGGCATGCAGGATCAGCAAGCAGGCCAGCGCCAGCCCGCCGCCCGCCAGCAGCGACTTATGGGCGATGTCCGCATCCTCCTGCGCGGCCGACAGGCTGGGCTGCCACGCGAACGGCCATTCCGGCTGCGCATGCATGCCCGGCGTCAGCCTGCTCAGCAGCGCGGCAGCGGCAATCACCGCCACACCCGCCAGCGCCTCCCACGCAAGACTGCGCAGCAGCGACCGGCGCGCGGCGTCAGGATTGGTGCCGGACAGGCGGCGGGGCAGCCGCCAGCGATGCCGAACGGCAAAGCCCAGCAGCACGGCGAACAGTGCCAGCTTGACTACCGAGACCCAGCCATACGGGGTGCCCGCGATGCCGGGCAGTCCGCCCAGCAGCACGTCGCCCTGCACGATGGCGCTGCCCGCCAGCAGCAGCACGAACAGCGTGGCGCGCCGGGAATAGCGGCGCAGCAGCGCCACGTTCTGCGCCGCCGCGGCCCCGCGCAGCGCCAGCCGCAATGGCAGCAGGCTGCCAAGCCACGCGGCGGCGGCCAGCACATGCGCCAGTTCGGCGAGGGTCAGCCGCCCCGGTGACGTTTCCATCGCCCAGCCATGCAGATGCGCCACCTGTGCCGCGACAGCCGCGAGCGCCAAGGGCGCTGCCACCCAGGGCGGGGCGGACAGTGCAGCGCGGCACGCGGCCAGCAACGCCAGTTGCAGCAGTGCCGCGCGGCCGAAATCGGTATGCAACATCACGCTGCGCCACGCGGCAGGATTCGCCCCCGCCAGCGCGGCGCATTGCGCCGCAGCCCAGACCAGCCACGCCAGCCCGGCCACAGCCAGACTGGCGCGGATCAGACGGGTTTGCGCGGCCCCTGCGGTCTGTGGCTCCAGCGCGCGGAACAGCAGCGCGCCGCCGCAGGACAGCAGCG
>CAIPHQ010000109.1 GCA_903864895.1 uncultured Rhodospirillales bacterium | reverse complement strand
TTCAGCCGCGCGCGGTGATGCCGGACTTCGCCGGACAGTTGCGGCTGGATTACGTGGCCAGCGACGGCACGCTGGCGCATCTGTTCCCCACCGCCGCCGCACTCCGGCCGCTGGTAGCTGCCGCCCTGCCAGCCGCCCGTTGCGCCATCGCCATCGCCGATGTGCCCGAGACCGGGCCGGTGGTGCTGACCGGCATCAGCGGCGAGCCCGAGGTGCTGCAAGCCCAGATCGGCAACGCCATCGGCGCGGCGCGCGAAGTGCGCTGGCACGGCGAGACGGTGAAACCCTCATTGTGCCGGGCACTCGATACGGTGCGCTCGGTGGTCCCGCCCGGCGGCACCGGTGCGCTGGCGCTCGACCTCGGCGGCAAGACCGGTGCCTTGCGGGAGGATGAGTTGATTCAGCCGCGCGCGGTGATGCCGGACTTCGCCGGACAGTTGCGGCTGGATTACGTGGCCAGCGACGGCACGCTGGCGCATCTGTTCCCCACCGCCGCCGATACCGGCCCGAAGGGCCAGAAAGTCGCAGCCCAGCCCGCCCGCCCGCTGGCGGCGCATGAGACGGTCACGCTGGGCAAGCCGGGCAAGGACAAGTCGGGCGCCGAGATGCCGACATGGCCGGTGGGCGAGCCGTTCGGCACCGACATGATGGTGGCGATAGCGTCCGCCTCACCGCTGAAACTCACCAACGCCACCAATTATGAGGACGAGAAGGGCAGTGCGGCCTATCTCGGCCGTCTGGCGCAGGAAATCGAACGCGTGCAGCGCGCCGGGGAGAAGATCACCGGCAGTGTTGTCCTGGTGCACACGCGGCCGAAGTAGCGGCCGGGCGAGGCTTGGCGGCCGGGGCCGCAGGCCCCGCCGACGCCACCGGCGCGCCCGGCAGCCGCAGCGGCTCGGACGGCATCGCCTTCACCCACGGCACCGGAATGCCCTGACGGAACGCGGTTTCAAGCTGCTTGCGGCGCGCCTGCGTCAGCCCGACTGCCGTGATGTCGAAGAAGTCATGGTCGTGGGTGAACATCAGGTAGGCCTGCATTTCGTTCACCGTCAGGTCCTCGTCGCCCGGCTCGTACCCGTCGGCGGCGAGATAGTGGCGGATCGCCTCCCGTTCCTTGGCGGTCAGCCCGGTCTGCCAGAAATTGCGCACATAGGCGGCGTATTTCGGCTCGGTGAAATAGGCCCCGTGCGACAATTCGTGGTGCAGGATCGCCGCCCGCGCGGCAGGCGTGATGTCGGGGTCGGCCCCGGCGCGGCTGATGCTGAGCAGGGCGGCGGGTGGCGGGCCGCCCGGCTTCAGCCAGCCTAGCTGGTCCAGCAGCGCCCGCACGCGCTGTTCGGCCGGGTTCAGCTTGATGGCGTCCTTGTCCGCCAGCGTGAAGAACCGCGCCAGTTGGGCGGCGGTGTAGTCGTGGCCGTAATAGTAGCTGCCGGTGGTATCACCGTGCGCCTTCACGGCGGCGTCCAGTCCGGCGTCGTCCAGCACACGGTCATGCGGCTGCCCGGCCTTTTCCACGAACGCCGCCACCCGGTTCAGCGCCATCCCCTGATCCAGCAACGACGGAAAATCCAGCACCACCACGGACGGCGCGGGCACGAAATGGAACACCGCAAGCTCGGCGGCGGAATGCGCCAGAATGGCCGCCTCGTCCGCCGGTTTGATGTCAAACGGCGGCAGCGGGGCGGGGGCGGTAATCGGCGGGGTTGTCTCGGGCGGCTTGGGAACCGGGGCGAGCAACGCCACCTGCTGCGGCGCTTCGGCGGGCGGTGCAGCGAGAGGCGGTACAACGGCGGGCGGTACAACGGCGGGCGGGGCCGCAGCGAGCGGGGCAGGCGGCGCTGCATCAACGCGGGCATCGGCGGGCTGCGCCGCCGGGACCGGGCCGGCTGGCGGTGAAACAACGGCCACCTGCTCCGGCGGCGGCGCAGGCGGGGCCGATTGCGGCCCGCTGCCCAGCAGCCACCACCCGCCCCCGGCGGCCAGCAGCAGCGCAACAACGGCCACCCCGGCAAACAGAAGGCCCCGGCGCGCCGGCTGCGGCGGGCTTGCCTGCGGCACACCGGCCACCGGTGACGCGCGGCGGGGCATGATGACGGTCTCATCGCCGCCTTGGCTTGGGTCGGACATCAGCGCAGCCTGCAAATGGGGCAACGCCAGCATATTCATGCTCCCCCCGCGCCGCGCTACTGGCTTTGTTGGCCGGATGCAGTTTGCTGGCATCCACCGGCGGCTTCCCCTAGGCTTCACCGGCGCAAGGGAGGACGCGACTTGGCAGACGGCACGCAATCCGCGCCAAATTCACCGGCTGTGCAGGGCGTGTTCGGCAAACTGCCGGCGCGCGGGGATTTCGTTCGAATCGGTCTGCCCGGTGATTTCGTGGCTGCATGGGATGGCTGGCTGCAACAAGCCGTGGCTGGCAGCCGCGACCTGCTGGGGGATGCGTGGCAGTCAGCGTTTCTGGAAGCCCCGGTCTGGCGCTTCACGCTGGCCCCCGGACTGTGCGGCGCGGGCGCCGTGCTTGGTGTGGTGCTGCCCAGTGTGGACAGCGTCGGGCGCTATTTTCCACTCACCATCGCCGCTATCTGGCCGCCCGTGCGCCGGGCCGCGGCCCCGTCGCGTGAGGAATCCGCGTGGCTGGATGCCGCCGCTGACGCCGGATGCGCGGCGCTGGAACACGACATCGCCCCGGATACCTTGCTGGCCCGTCTGACCGCGCCCCCGGCCACGGTGTCCGCCCCGGGCAGCGGCAGCCGCTGGTGGACGGATGGCGCGCCGCGCGTGGCGGCGGGCGGATTCAGCCTGCCCGGGCTGCCGGATGCGCGCGGCTTTGCGGCCATGCTGGATAATGCCGAAGCCCAGACCGGCCACGATTGGCTCGAAGCATGAACGGCGCGCGATCCGCTGACATCAGACTTGGCTTGCGAGCCGCCAACTATGGGTATAGCGTAACATTCTTGCGTGATATGTATCTGAAACGTCTTCATATTCCGGAACCCCGGCAACGGGGGCTTGAGGGTGCCGTGTTCGATCCCCGTCGGTTCTCCCGGCTTGGCCGGTGGTTGCGTGCAGGTTTGCTGGTGGCACTCGGGCTCGCCGCCGCGCCCTTGAATGCCGTGGCCCAGGCACCGGCCGTGCCGCTGCCGCCGCAGGGCTCGCCCATTCCGCGCATTGCGCCGCAGGCACCGCAGCCCACCCTGCCGCAACTCACCCCGGCCCCGCTGCCCGCAGCCAACCTGCCTGCCGCGAACGTGGCCGTCACCTCGGTCACGGTCGAAGGTGCCACGGCGTTTCCGGCCAGCGCGCTGCTGGCGCTGTCGGGCTCGCTGACCGGCGATCACACCAGCCTGCGCGACATTGAAGCCGCAAGGCGGGCCATTCTGCTGCGCTACCGTGACGGCGGCTTCCCGTTCGTGGTGGTGGCCGCCCGCGTGGACAAGGGCGGGCTGCTGCGCTTCCTGATCACCGAGGGCTTCATCGCCGACATCAAGCTGTCCGGCGATGTCGGGCCGGTGGGCACGCTGGTGCTGAAATTCCTCAAGCATCTGGTTGGCCAGCGCCCGGTGAAGAACGCGGACATCGAATACTGGCTGCTGCTGGCGCAGACCATTCCGGGGTTGCAGGTGCAGCCGATCATCCAGCCATCCGAGCGGGAGCCGGGCGCGTTCACGCTGATCGCCAAGGTCAGCCACAGCAAGGTCAGCGGCAGTGCCGCCATCGACAACGCCGCGTTCAACCAGACCGGTTCGGGCGAAGCCCTGCTGACCGCAGGCATCAACAGCCTGACCGCGTGGGGCGAGCGCTCGGAAGCGTCGTTCTACCTGGCTGGCCCTAACGGGCGGCAGGTGTTCGGGCAGGCCAGCGAGCAGTTTTTTGTGGGCGGATCGGGCCTGTCGGTGCGGCTGTATGCGGGCAAGGGCGATACGCTGCCGTGCTGCGACCTTGCCGCCATCAACTACGATGGCAAGACCAGCGTCGTGGGCGGGTCGGTGTCGTATCCGCTGCTGCTCAGCCGCCACCAGCAACTGTATGTGCGTGGCCTGTTCGATGCGCTGGACACCGAGACGCTGGAAGGCGGCTCCCGCGCCAGCGGCGACAGCCTGCGCACGGTGCGGGCGGAGGCGGATTACAACCTGTCCGATTCCATCCTCGGCACCAACATGCCCGGGGTCAGCACGGCCGGGCTGCGCGTCTCCAAGGGGCTCGCCGGGCTTGGTGCGTCCTCCAACGGCCGCCCCAACGCCGGGCGGCTGAATGAAAACGTACAATTTACCAAGGTCGATGGCGAAATCACCCGCGACCAGACCCTCGCCTATCTTCCCGAAGGCGGCCCGCGCGTGTCGCTGTTCGGGCTGTTCACCGGGCAGGCCAGCGCGGACATCATGCCCTCGGCCGAGCAGTTTTATCTGGGCGGCCTGCGCTACACCCGCGGCTTCTATGTCGGGCAGGTCAGCGGCGATCAGGCGGTGGCGGCCACAGCGGAATTGCGGCTGTCGTGGGATACGGTGGTGGATGTGTTCGGCACCGGGCCGCTGGCGCTGACGCCGCAGGTGTTCGCGTTCTACGACTGGGGTGAGACGTGGCAGAATCAGGCCACCGACGCCAACCACATCCTGCGCAGCTTCGGCATCGGCGTGCGTTCGGGCTTCGGGCCGAACGTGCGGGCGGATGCGCTGCTGGTGCAGCGTGTCACGCGTGATCTGGGCAGCGGCACATCCGCTGAACCTGTGAATGCATTCTACGCCCGGCTTGTGACACTATTCTGAGCAGCCTGCCCGCCAACTGGCGGCGGGCGATACGGACCACGGGCCGCAGGGCGGCCGGAGGAGCTGGCATGGCAAAGCGGAACGCTTGCGGCGCGACACCGGGCACCGGTCTGGCCCGCGCGGCTGGCAACCCTTCCGCCGGGCGGAAATTGCGCGCGGGCCTGCTGGCGACCACGCTCTTCCACACGGCGCTGGCGATCAGCGGGCTGGCGCTTTCCACGCCCGCCCGTGCCCAAACCCCGCTTGCAGCCCCCACGGGCGGCAACGTGGTGGCCGGTGCCGCCAGCATTGCGCAGACCCCGTCGCAGACGCTGATCCAGCAATCCACCCCGCGTGCGGCCATCGACTGGAACAGTTTCAACGTCGGCAGCCAGCACACGGTGCGCTTCCAGCAGCCGGACTCGAAATCCGTCACGCTGAACCGGGTGATCGGCCCCGATCCGTCCGCCATTGCCGGGCGGATCACCGCCAATGGCGAAGTGGTGCTGATCAACCAGTCCGGCGTGACCTTCGCCGGCGGGTCGCAGGTGAATGCGCAGGCGCTGGTGGTCAGCGCCTCCAACATCTCCAACCAGGCGTTCATGGCTGGCGGGAAGCTGCATTTCGACCAGCCGGGCAAGCCAGACGCGCGCATCGTCAATCAGGGCACCATCACCGTGGGCCAGGCCGGGCTGGCGGCGCTGGTGGCCCCATCGGTGGTCAACAGCGGCACCATCATCGCGCAACTCGGCCGCGTGGTGCTGGGGGCCGCCAACCGGTACACGCTCGATCTGTACGGGGATGGACTGCTGGCCATCGACGTCACCGGGCAGGTGATGCAGGTGCCCAACGGGCCGGACGGCAAGCCGGTGGCGGCGCTTGTCACCAACAGCGGCACCATTCTGGCCAATGGCGGCACGGTGCAACTCAGCGCCGCCGCCGCAGACGGGCTGTTGCAGACGCTGGTGACGGCGGGCGGGCATATCGAGGCCAGCAACGCCGCCGGGCAGGGCGGCACGCTGGTGTTCGACGCCATTGGCGGCTCGATCAGCATCGAAGGGGCCGTGGCCGCCACCGGGCAGACCGGCGGGCAGGTGCAGGCCGTGGCCAGCAACGCTGTCACCATGGCCAAGGGTGCGTCCATCGACGTGTCCGGGCAGACACAGGGCGGCACGGTGGCGTTTGGCACCACGCTGGCGCGCGCCAAGGGCGGCCAGACGGTGAAGGGCGAGCGCACCGCCACCACCGCGCAAATCGCCGCCGGGGCCAGCATCAACGCGGATGCCACCGGCAACGGCGCGGGCGGCAGCGTGACGGTGCTCAGCACCGGCAGCACGGCGATGAGCGGCAGCATCACCGCGCGCGGCGGGGCTGCGGGCGGCAATGGCGGCGTGGTGGAAGTCTCCGGCTACGGCGGCTTCGCGCTCGACGGCGATATCGACGTGTCCGCCGTGTTCGGCAAGGCAGGCTCGATCCTGATTGATCCGGCGACGCTGGAGATCATTCATTCCGCCACCGCCAGCGGCTCGTCGGATGGCGGGCTCGGGGCCGGGGACAACACCATCGCTGCCGGAGACGGCAACACCACCGACACGATCAGCGATTTCAAGATCAACACGCTGAATGGCAACCTGATCCTGCAGGCCACCAACACGCTGATCGTCGATGCCGCGGTGAAAATCGGCTCGGCCACGCTCACGTCGGTCACGCTCGATTCGGGCGGCGGGCTGACCGTGCAGGCCGGTGGCACGATTTCACTCACCAAGGCAGGCGCGGTCCTGTCGCTGCTGTCTGGCGATACCGCCCTGCCCGGCGCGCTGGGCAGCGGCAGCATCGATGTCGGCCAGGGGTCCGTGCTGCAGGCGCCCACCATCGCGCTGAATGGCAACGCCGCAGGCGTGAGCGACACCACCGACATTTTCCTCGAAAAGAATTCGTCGCTGCAGGCCACGCTGGTGCAGTTCACCGCCAGCCAGCACGGCGTCAGCCAGCAGGCCAACGGCGCGGACATCACAACGGCCACGCTGGACGCGCCCGCCGCGATCGTGGGCGGAATCAATCTGTCCGGTGCCAGCAACCAGATTGCCAGCATCGGTTCGCTGCAAACCACCGGCAACTGGACCGTGGTCAACGGCGTGGACCTGACCATCGCGGGCCTCGCGGGCACCACGCTGCCCAACAAACCCGTTGTGCTGACCGAAAACGGCAATCTGGTGCTCGGCGGCACGCTGGCCTCGACGGCCGGGCTGACGGCGACCGTCAAGACTGGCGGGATGACGATGGGCGCCGGGTCGGCGCTGCTGTCAGCCGGGGCGGCCAACGGCATCGTCCTGGCCGCCGACTCGTTCAGCCAGACCGGCGGCACCGTGGCGGCCAATGCCGGGGTGTCACTGACCGTCAAGAACAGC
>CAIPHQ010000108.1 GCA_903864895.1 uncultured Rhodospirillales bacterium | reverse complement strand
GTCTGGGCCGTGTCTCAGTCCCAGTGTGGCTGATCATCCTCTCAGACCAGCTACCGATCGTCGCCTTGGTAGGCCGTTACCCCACCAACTAGCTAATCGGACGCAGGCTCCTCCACAGGCGGCTTGCGCCTTTGACCCTCAGGTGTCATGCGGTATTAGCAGCAGTTTCCCGCCGTTATCCCCCACCCGTGGACAGATACCTACGCGTTACTCACCCGTCCGCCACTGCCTTGCGGCCGTGCGACTTGCATGTGTTAAGCATGCCGCCAGCGTTCGCTCTGAGCCAGGATCAAACTCTCAGGTTCATCTCAGACCCCATGCCTCGCAGCACAAAACCCTCAATGAACAGACCCAGGTCACATGTCATCCACAGCAGTATAACCCACCGCAGACATTCGAAGCGTCTGTCAACGCAATCTTATCAAAGACACATCAGCAGACACTTCAAACTAAATGACCAGGCCAAAGATAACCCAACCAAGTAATCTACCCTCTCCGTCCAGTCCATCACAGAACCAAACCCAAGGAGCGCCGCCAACGTATCCCTTCCTATTCCAGATTTATAAGTCAAAGAACAACCCGTTTCCGGGGAAGACTTCGAAGCACCGTGGTGCTCGTCGTCGGTGGCGGGTTTCTAGGCGCCGATGCCGATGGTGTCAACGCTATTACAGCGCCGCCAAACCGGGCACGAAAATCTGCAAAAACCGCAGAAATCCGCCAAAACCCGGCCACACAACCCGCCGGAACCTCCATCTTTAGCCGCAAACCGCACCGCAGTAAAGCTATTCGATTTTTGCGTGGCTTCTGGGGTTGCCATGCCAAGGGGTTCTAGGCCAGCCGCCGGGCAGGTCAAAACCCCCTGCCCGGCCCGGTTTTGCGGCTCAGGCGGCCTCGGCCACCTGCCCGTTCAGCACCAAACCGCCAGCGCCCGCGCTGACCTGCACCGATTCGCCATCCTTGATGGCTCCTTCCAGCAGCAGCCCGGCCAACTGGTTCTGCAGGCTGCGCTGGATCACCCGCTTCAGCGGCCGCGCCCCGTACACCGGGTCGTAGCCCTCGGCCGCCAGCCATTCCAGCGCGGCACGGTCCAGGTTCAGCGTCACCTTGCGGTCGGCCAGCAGGCTGCGCAGGCGGTCGAGCTGGATTTCGACAATGCGCGCCATGTCGCTGCGTTGCAGGCGGCGGAACAGCACGATCTCGTCCAGACGGTTGAGGAACTCGGGGCGGAAATGCGCCCGCACCGCGTTCATCACGCCCTTGTAGGCCAGCGCCAGATCCTCGCCGTCCGGCTGGGCGGCCAGAATGTCGCTGCCCAGATTGCTGGTCAGCACGATGATGGTGTTCTTGAAGTCCACCGTGCGGCCCTGCCCGTCGGTCAGGCGCCCGTCGTCCAGCACCTGCAGCAGCACATTGAACACGTCCTCGTGCGCCTTCTCCACCTCATCGAACAGGATCACCTGATACGGCCTGCGCCGCACCGCCTCGGTCAGCACGCCGCCCTCGTCGTAGCCCACATAGCCGGGGGGGGCGCCGATCAGCCGGCTGACCGCGTGCTTCTCCATGAACTCGCTCATGTCGATGCGCACCATCGCCCGCTCGTCGTCGAACAGGAATTCGGCCAGCGCCTTGGTCAGTTCCGTCTTGCCCACGCCGGTGGGGCCCAGGAACAGGAAGCTGCCGATGGGCCGGTTCGGGTCCTGCAACCCGGCGCGCGCCCGGCGCACCGCGTTGGCCACCGCCTTCAGCGCCTCCTCCTGGCCGACCACCCGCTTGCGCAACTGGTCCTCCATGCGCAGCAGCTTGCCGCGCTCGCCTTCCAGCATCTTGTCCACCGGCACGCCGGTCCAGCGCGAGACGACGCTGGCAATCTGCTCGTCGGTCACGGCTTCGTTCACCAGCCGCCCGCCTTCCTGCGCCTTGGCCATCTGGCGTTCCAGATCCGGGATCACGCCGTAGAGCAATTCAGAGGCACGGCGCAGGTCACCGCCGCGCTGCGCCACTTCCATGTCGCTGCGCGCCCGGTCCAGCCGCTCCTTGATGCCCTGATTGGCGGCAAGCTGCTCCTTTTCCGCCTTCCAGGCGGCGGTCAGCGCGTCGCTTTTCTCCTGCAAACCGGCCAGTTCGTGTTCCAGCTTCTCCAGCCGGTCCTTGCTGGCCGCGTCGCTCTCACGCTTCAGCGCCTCACGCTCGATTTTCAGCTGCAACAGCCGCCGGTCGAGTTCGTCCAGTTCCTCCGGCTTGCTGTCCACCTGCATCCGCAACCGGCTGGACGCCTCGTCGATCAGGTCGATGGCCTTGTCCGGCAGAAAACGGTCGGTGATGTAGCGGTTCGACAGCGTGGCGGCGGCCACCAGCGCGCCGTCGGTGATCCGCACGCCGTGGTGCAGTTCATACTTCTCGCGGATGCCGCGCAGGATGCTGATGGTGTCGGCCACACTCGGCTCGCCCACGAACACCGGCTGAAAGCGCCGCGCCAGCGCTGCGTCCTTTTCGATATACTTGCGGTACTCGTTCAGCGTGGTCGCCCCCACGCAATGCAGCGTGCCGCGCGCCAATTCCGGCTTGATCAGGTTCGAGGCATCCATCGCCCCGTCGCTGCGCCCGGCCCCCACCAGCGTGTGCATCTCGTCGATGAACAGGATCACCTCGCCATTGGCGTCCTCCACCTCCTTCAGCACCGCCTTCAGCCGCTCCTCGAACTCGCCGCGGAATTTCGACCCGGCCACCATCGCGCCCAGGTCGAGCGCCATCAGGCGCTTGTTCTTCAACGCCTCCGGCACGTCGCCGTTGACAATGCGGGTCGCAAGCCCCTCCACAATGGCGGTCTTGCCCACGCCCGGCTCACCGATCAGCACCGGGTGGTTCTTGGTGCGCCGGGCCAGCACCTGAATGGTGCGGCGGATTTCATCGTCACGGCCGATCACCGGGTCGAGCTTGCCCTCGCGCGCCAGCGCGGTGACGTCGCGGGCGTATTTCTTCAGCGCGTCGAAATTGGCCTCGGCGTTCGGGCTGGTCACCTTGCGGCCCTTGCGGATGTCGGCCAGCGCCTTCTCCAGCGCCTGCGGCGTGGCACCGGCCGCGCGCAGCGCCTTCGCAGCCCCGCC
>CAIPHQ010000107.1 GCA_903864895.1 uncultured Rhodospirillales bacterium | reverse complement strand
TCACCACCAGCGCGGCCTCGTGCTCCTGCTCCAGCGAGGCGGCGATGTCGCGCAGGCTGATCGCGGCGGCCAGCCCAAGCGTCGCATCGGTCAGGCCAAGGCGGCGGGCACGCAGGCGTACCTGTTCGACGGCTTCTTCGCCCGAGATG
Organism: uncultured Rhodospirillales bacterium; assembly: GCA_903864895.1. Classification (GTDB taxonomy): domain Bacteria; phylum Pseudomonadota; class Alphaproteobacteria; order Acetobacterales; family Acetobacteraceae; genus CAIPHQ01. Next base: position 24,189 of record CAIPHQ010000107.1, on the reverse strand, counting down.
TACAGCACCCGCCGCCCGGCGCGGGCCAATGCGGCGGCGGCTTGTAGCAGCAATGTGGATTTGCCAATGCCGGGGTCGCCCGCCACCAGCACCGCCGATCCGGGCACCAATCCCCCGCCCAGCACGCGGTCGAGTTCGGCAATACCCACCTCGGCACGCGGCGGCGGCTCGGCTTCCCCTGCCAATGGCACGAAGCCGATGCGCTTGCCGCCGGATTGCCCCGCACGGGCCGGACCGGCGGCATTTTGCGGCGCTTCCTCGGCGATGCTGTTCCATTCGCCGCAGGTCTCACAGCGCCCGGCCCATTTCGGCGTGATCGCGCCGCAGGACTGGCACACGTAGCGGGTGACCGGTTTGGCCATGCAATTCCCTCAGACGCGCCGCAGAAACGGGCGTTCGATGACGCGATAGGTGACGGCCGACAGGAGTATCACCAGCGCCGCCACCGCCAGCAGCGCCGCCGTGCGGGGCCACGGGGCGAACAATGCCACGCCCGGCGAGTCGAACACCGCACGGGCGGCAAACAGGGCCGGGAAATGCAGCAGATAGACGCTGTAGCTGATGTCCCCGAGCATCGCCACGCCAGGCCATGCGAGCGAGTCTGGAGCGGCGAAGACGATGGCGGCAAAGAATCCGCACATCAGCAGCAGGCGCGCGGCGGTGAAATTCTGGCTGCCGGGCAGAATTGCCAGCAATGCGAGCGCCAAAGCTGTTGCGGCCAGCAAAAGACGCGGCACGCCGGAGGGCGGGCGATACGGCAACAGCCCCATCAGCACGCCGGGCAGGAAGAACAGTGTGAACATTTCAGCCCCGCCGTCCCCCATCCGGTTGCCATAATAGGCCGCCAGCACCACGGCGGTGACAGCAAGGCTGCGCCACGACGGCACCAGCACGGCCAGCACAGGCACGAACAGATAGAACAGCCACTCGAACGGCAGGGTCCAGATCGTGCCGATCACATCGGTATAGGGCAGGCCGTTGATGGTGGGGGCGCCCTCGAGCACGAAGCCGAACGCATAGAGCGCGATGGCCTCGCGCAGCAGATGGGCGGCACCGGCGAACGGGCGGGTCAGCACGGCCAGCGCGACGGCCAACAGAATGGCCACGCTGTACATCGGCACGATGCGGCGCAGGCGGGCGGACAGGAACGGTGCCACCGCCAAGTGCCCGCGCGCGGAGATGGCCTTGCGGGTGAACAGGTAGCCGGTGATGGCGAAGAATACCTGCACGCCGAACGTGCCGAGATTGTGAAACACGGGTGTGACCGCAAAACCCAGCGACCCGGCGACGTTGGTGCCATAGTGCGAAGCCAGCACGCACAGCGCCGCCAAGCCGCGCAACCCGTCCAGCCAGCGGTCACGCTGACGGGCGGGCGGTAGCGGGACGATGCGGCGGCAGGCGAGGCCCGCCAGCCAACATGCGGCGAATACGGCCACAGCGCAGGCCACGTCGCGGGCCTCCGTTGCCACTCCGGCTATCGCCGCAACTCCATCTGGATCGGCCCCTCGCGGCGGCCATGGGTGAACTGGTCCACGGCAGGGTTACCGCTGGCCATCAATTGCGCCGCCGCGCCCTGCCAGACCAGTTTGCCCTTCAGCAGCATCGCCGCGCGGTCGCCGATGCGCTGGGCGCTGGCCATGTCGTGGGTGATGGCCACCGCCGTGCTGCCCAGACGTTTGACGCAATCCACGATCAGTCCGTCGATGACCGCGCCCATGATCGGGTCCAGCCCCGTGGTGGGTTCATCGAAGAACAGAATGTCCGGCTGTGCGGCGATGGCGCGGGCCAGCGCCACGCGCTTCTGCATCCCGCCAGACAGTTCGGCGGGCGACAGGTCGCCGACGCTGGCGGCCAGCCCAACCTGACTCAAAACCTCGGCAGCGCGGTCACGCGCCTTGGCGCGGGTGACGCGGTGGCGCGCCAGCAGGCCGAATGCCACGTTTTCCCACACCGGCAGCGAGTCAAACAACGCACCGTTCTGGAACAGCATGCCGATGCTGGCGCGCAGTTCGGCTTGCGCGCGCGTGGGCAGGCCCAGCAGATCCCGCCCGTCGATCTCGATACGGCCGCTGTCGGGCTCGATCAGCCCCAGAATGCATTTCAGCAGCACCGACTTGCCGCTGCCCGACCCGCCGATCACCACCATTGAGGTACCGGGTTGGACATCAAGGTCGATCCCGTCCAGCACCACCTTGTCGCCGAACGCCTTGCTCAGTCCGCGCACGCGGATTTTCGGGATGCTGGCGTTCATCGCACGAAGAACAGTTCGGACAGCACGTAATCGAACGCCAGGATCAGCACCGAGGCGGACACCACCGCCATCGTGGTTGCCGCGCCCACGCCCTGCGCGCCGCCGCGGCTGTTGTAGCCCTGATAGCTGCCCATGAGCGCGATGATGAAGCCGAACACGGCGGCCTTCACCAGCCCCAGCGTCACGTCAGCCACTTCCAGATGATCCAGCGTGGCGGCGATGTAGATCGGGCCGTTGAAGCCCAGTTTCAGCGTGGCGATGATGAAGCCGCCCAGCACGCCCAGAATATCGGCCACCACCACCAGCAGCGGCAACGCCAGAATGCCCGCCAGCAGGCGCGGGGCGACGAGGTATTTCATCGGCACGGTGGACAGCGTGGACAGCGCGTCAATCTGGTCGGTCACCCGCATCGTGCCGAGTTCTGCGGCCGTCGCGGCGCCCACGCGCCCGGCCACCATCAACCCGGCCAGCACCGGGCCGAGTTCGCGGGTGACCGACAGCACCACAAGGCTGGCCGACGCACTTTCCGCCGAGAAGCGCGACAGCGCCGTGGAGGCCTGCAGGGCCAGCACCATGCCGGTGAATATCGCCGTCAGCGCCACCACCGGCAGGCTGAAAAACCCCATCTCGGCAAAGGCCGCCGCCACCCGGCGTGGATAGTACGGCGGGCGGAAGATGTGGGAAACACCCTCAACTGCGAACAAGGCCAGCGCGCCGGTGGCGCGGCAGGCCCCCAGCGCCACTCGCCCGATGGCGGCAACCGTGTTCAGAACCACACTCAGCCGTGCCAGACCCGGGCATAGCGCCGGCCGAGACGGGTGAGGATTTCGTAGGGGATGGTGCCCGCCTGTGCGGCCACCGTTTCCAGCTTGCTGTCCGGCCCGATCAGGTCCAGCCAAGCACCGGGCGCGATGGCGGGCTGATCGGTCACGTCGAACGCTGACAAATCCATCGACACGCGGCCCACCAGCGCAAAGGAAGCTCCATCGGCGTGCGCCGTCCCGCAGCCGGACAGTGCGCGCGGGTAGCCGTCCGCATAGCCCACGCCGACAATCGCAATCCGGCTGGGGCGCTGCGCCCGCCATGTGGCATTGTAGCCCACGCCCTCGCCCGGCGCCACATCTCGCACTTGCAGCACGCGGGCGCGCAGGCGCACCACCGGCCGCATCGGGTTGGGCTGCCCCGGCATCGGGTTGCCGCCGTACAGCGCCACGCCGGGCCGCGCCAGATCGGAGCGGAATTCCGGGCCGAGGAACAGCGCCGACGAATTTGCCACACTGCGCGGGGCGGGCGGCAACAGCGCGCAGGCGGCGGTGAAGCGGGCGAGTTGCGCCGCGTTTTCCGGATTGTCCGGCTCCTCGGACGACGCCAGATGCGTCATCACGTAGCGCAGCCCAATGCCGTCCAGCGCCCCCGGCGTGGCGGCCAGCGTCTGCGTCTCGGCCAGGGACAGGCCGCGCCGGTGCATGCCGGTGTCGATGTGCAGCAACGCGGGCAGCACCCGGCCCTGCGCGCGCGCAAGTTCGCTCCAGCGCGCCACTTCATCCGGCGCGCTCAGCACCGGCAGGATGCCGGAGGCCGCGTACTCCGCTTCACTGCCCGCCACCGGCCCATTCAAGGCGGCCAGCATCGCGCCCGGCAGCAACGGGCGCAGTGCCAGCGCCTCGGACAGATGCGCGGTGAAGAAATGGCGGCAGCCCTGCGCCAGCAGATAGGGCGCGACCTGTTCGGCCCCCGTGCCGTAGGCGTCGGCCTTTACCACCGCGGCCGCCGGCCGGCCGCCATGCGCCTGTTGCAGCGCCCGCCAGTTGGCGGCGATGGCGGCGAGGTCGATGTCCAGAACGGCGGCGGCGTCAGTCGCCGTCATGGCCGCCGTGCTGCAAATCCAGATCGGCGAAGCGGGTGAACTCACCCTCGAAATACAGGTCGATCTTGCCGGTGGGGCCGTGGCGCTGCTTCTCGATGATCAGTTCGGCGCGGTTGTGCACCAGTTCCATGTCGCGCTGCCATTTTTCCACGGCACCGTGGAATTTCTCCTCGTTATCGAAGCCCATCTGCTTCGGCGCGCGCTGCTGAAGGTAATATTCGTCGCGGTAGACGAACATCACCACATCGGCGTCCTGTTCGATACTGCCCGATTCGCGCAAATCCGACAGCTGCGGCCGCTTGTCCTCGCGGCTTTCCACTGCGCGCGACAACTGCGACAGCGCAATGACCGGCACCGAGAGTTCCTTGGCAATCGCTTTCAGCCCCTGCGTGATCATGCTGATTTCCTGCACCCGGTTTTCCGGCTTGGTCCCGGCGGTGGGGCGCATCAATTGCAGGTAATCCACCACGATCAGCGCGAGGCCGGAGGTGCGCTTCAGGCGGCGGCAACGGGTGCGCAGGGCGGACAGGCTGATGGCCGCCGTGTCGTCGATATGCAGCGGCAGGCCCTGCAAATCGCGGCTGACCTGCACGAACTTGTCGAATTCCTTCTGGCCGATTTCGCCGCGCCGGATGCGGTCGCCGGAGATGCGCGATTCCTCGGCCAGCAAGCGGGTGGCCAACTGGTCGGCGCTCATTTCCAGCGAGAAGATCACCACCTGCTGCTTGGCCACCGCGTTCGGGTCCACCGCCCGCGCCTCCGCCTTCAGCGCCTGTGCCGCACCGAAGGCGATTTTGGTGGCCAGCGCGGTCTTGCCCATGCCGGGACGGCCCGCGACGATAACCAGGTCAGATGGGTGCAGTCCGCCGGTCTTCTTGTCCAGATCGCGCAACCCGGTGGAAAGACCGGAGACGCCGCCCGAGCGGTGAAACGCGCGCTCCGCCCCATCAATGGCCTGCGACAGGGCGCGCTCGAAACTCACCATCGCGCGCTCGCTGCCGCCTTTGGCGGCAAGGTCGAACAGCGTCTGTTCGGCAAATTCCACCTGCCCGGCGCCGTCCAGTTCCGGCTCGGCCCCGAAGGCGTTGTTGACCACGGTTTCGCCGATATCGATCAATTGGCGGCGCAGCCACGCGTCGTGAATGGCCTTGCCGTATTCGCCCGCGTTGATGATGCCGACCATGGCGGTGAGCAGTTGCGCCAGATAGGCGGTGCCGCCGACTTCATCCAGAATGCCGGAATGCTCGAACTCGGCCTTCAGCGTGATGGCGTCGGCCAGTTGCCCGGCATCCACACGGCGGGCGATGGAGGCGAAAATGCGGCCGTGGATCGGGTCGGCGAAATGCTCCGGGATCAGGAACTCGCTGACCCGCTCATAGGCCTTGTTGTTGGCCAGCAGCGCGCCGAGCAGCGCCTGTTCGGCTTGCAGGTTGGAGGGCGGCAGCCGCTGGGACAGGCCGAGCAGCGGGGAGGTGGCTTCAATCTGGTTCATGCTGACGGCAGGTTAGCCGGTTTGCGGCGGGCAGGCGATGCAGCGGGAGGCCCTCCCCTGTGGATCCGGGGGATAAGGCGCGCATCGGAACGACAGCCCGCCCCCGGTTCTGCCCTATTCCGCCGCCACCCGCTCGCGCGACATCGCCATACGTTCGGCGTCGGTGATGTAGTCCCGCGTCAGCGGCACCGCGGTCTGGTCGCGGGCCAGTTGCACTTGAAAGATCATGTGGTGCTGGCGGCGGAATGCCAGTTCGCAGCCGGCCAGATAGAATTCAAACATGCGGCAGAACCGCTCGTCGTAAATCCCGGCAATGGCGTCGCGGTTGGCGTTGAAGCGCCAGCGCCAGTGCCGCAGGGTTTCGGCATAGTGCAGCCGCAACACCTCAAGATCCGTGGCGGCCAGTCCGGTGTTTTCCAGTGGCGCGAACACCTCCGACAGCGATGGGCAGTAGCCGCCGGGAAAGATGTATTTCTGGATCCACGGGTTGGTACTGCTCGGCCCGTCGCTGCGCCCGATGGCATGGATCAGTGCCACGCCATCCGGGGCGAGGCAGCGCTTCACGATTTCGAAGTATTCCTGATAGTGGCCGATGCCGACATGCTCGAACATGCCCACCGAGACGATGCGGTCGAAGGTGCGGTGCATCGCGCGGTAGTCCATCAACTCGAACGTTACCCGATCCTGCAACCCCTCGGCGCGGGCGCGGGCCTGTGCTTCGGCCAGTTGCTCGGTGGACAGCGTGATGCCGGTCACCCGCGCGCCGTAGTCGCGCGCCAGTGTCAGCGCCAGACCGCCCCAGCCACAGCCGATGTCCAGCACAGTCAGGTCCGGGCGCTCGAGCAGCAGTTTCGCGGCAATGTGGCGCTTCTTGGCGATCTGCGCTTCTTCCAGCGTCTCGTCCCCGCGTGGAAAATAGGCGCAAGAATATTGCCGGTCGCGATCCAGAAACAGGCTGTAGAGACGGCCATTCAGATCGTAGTGGTGCGCGACATTGCGGCGCGCCCGGCTCGCGGGGTTGAACTGCGCCAGTCTGCGCGTCAGACGGGCCATAACTTGCCGGAAGCGTTCTATGCCATGGCCGCCATGTTCTGCCGCCAGATTGGAGGTCAGCACGTCCAGCACATCGTAGATGCTGCAACCGTCGGCGGCGATACTGCCATCCATATAGGCTTCGCCCACCGCCAATGCCGGATTGACGGCAAGCCGCCACACGGTGCGCGCATCCTTGATGGCCATCACCGCTTCGGGTCCCGGCTCGCCGGTATAAGTGGACACAGCGCCATCCGGCCACCGCACGGTCAGGCGCCCAAGCACGATAAACCGCGACAGAATCGCGTCCAACAGTACCTGCATCGAAGCCGATCCCGTACCCGCCCGTGTTTGATTGCGGATACTATGAGGCGAGATCAGGCGAGTCATCAAGATGTTATCGGCGGCCCCACCTCGCAGCAGGGCCGCCGATTTGTCAGAGCAAATAGCCGGTAAGACTAGTTGTCGTTGATCGCGGCGCCCATCTCCAGCAGGTCCTCGTTGACCACCGGCTCCTCGGCGGCCAGGCCGACGCGCTCACCGCGCATCTGCTTCTCGGCCTCTTCCTTGCTGCGCGCCACGTTGACGGTGACCGGGATCACCACTTCGGGGTGCAGCATCACCCGCACGCTGCGCAGGCCGAGTGTCTTGATCGGGTGGTCGAGCACCACCTGCGCGCGGTCGATGGTCAGACCGCCAGCGCCGCACGCATCAGAAATGTCGCGCGCGCTGACCGAGCCGTACAGGCTGCCCGATTCGCCGGCCTGACGGATGATGACGACCGCAAGGCCGCCCACACGCTCGGCCACGCGTTCGGCTTCTTCACGCCGCTTGAGGTTCAGCGCCTCAAGCTGGGCGCGCTGCTGCTCGAAGCGCGCGACGTTGTCCTTGTTGGCGCGGATGGCCTTCTTCTGCGGCAACAGGAAGTTGCGGGCATAGCCCGGCTTCACCTTCACCAGTTCGCCCATCTGCCCCAGCTTCTCGACGCGCTGCAGCAGGATCAGTTCCACGGATGCCATGGTTTTGCTCCCCTCAGGCGACGACGTACGGCAGCAGGGCGAGGAAGCGGGCGCGCTTGATGGCCTGCGCCAGTTCACGCTGCTTCTTCGCCGACACGGCGGTGATGCGGCTCGGCACGATCTTGCCGCGCTCGGACAGGAAGCGCGACAGCAGGCGCACGTCCTTGTAGTCGATCTTCGGCGCATTCGGGCCGGAGAACGGGCACGATTTGCGGCGGCGGTAGAACGGGCGGCGTGCGCCAACGGCGGCGCGGCGGCCAGCGGGGCTGACGTCTGCGGAATCGGACATCGTATCTTACTCCTCTACGCCGGCGTCACGGCCGCCACGGAACCCCATGTCGCGCTCGTTGTCATCACGGGCGCGGTATTCCTCACGGTCATCAAAGCCGCGCTTGCGGCCGGATTCGAAGCGCCCGGCGGGCTTGGGCCCACGGAAACCACGCTCACGGTCGTCGGACTTGCGCGACAGGATGGCGCTCGGCGCCTCTTCGATGGCGTCCACGCGGATGGTCATGAAGCGCAGGATGTCTTCATTGAGGCGAAGCTGACGCTCCATCTCGTTCAGCGCCGGGGCCTTGGTGTCCAGACCGAGGAGCATGTAGTGCCCCTTGCGGTTCTTGTTCATCCGGTAGGCCAGGCTGCGAAGGCCCCAGTACTCGCGCTTCTTGACGCTGGCGCCGGTTTCCACACCGTTGTCGGTGTCGAGCTGCACGGCGATCGCGTCGGCGATCGTTTCAACCTGTTGTTGCGTCACGTCGTTACGTGCGATCAGCACGCATTCATATAGCGGCATGTGGTCTCCCTCTGGCTTGTCTCTGTTCCGGGCCCGGGTCTGGACCACCGCGCCGGGATGGCGCGCGAACATAGCCAGGGCAGGCCGACTGCCCCAGCAGGGAAGCGCGGGCTTAAAGCACCAACCCGCCGCCGAGGCAAGAACCCGCCCGCGTGGCAGGCATGACCACGCAAGAAAAATGGCGCTTCCTTGACACCATGCCCCGCCGAGGCTAACCGCCGCGCCACACCGCTGCCATATTCTCCTGAGTCCAGGACGGGAACACGCCCATGCCGGTTCACGCCTTCGTTTTTCCCGGCCAGGGTAGCCAGTCCGTCGGGATGGGCCGCGACCTTGCCGCAGCCTTTGCTGCCGCCCGTGAGGTGTTCGAGGAGGTGGACGAAGTCCTCAAGCAGAAGCTGTCCAAGCTGATGTTCGAGGGACCGGCCGAAGAACTGACGCTGACCGAGAACACCCAGCCTGCCCTGATGGCGCATGCGCTGGCCGTGCTGCGCGTGCTGGAGCGTGAAGGCGGCTTCCGGCTGGCCGACAAGGCCGTGGTGGTGGCCGGGCATTCGCTGGGCGAATACGCCGCGTTGGCTGCGGCAGGCAGTTTTACCGTGCCGCAGGCCGCCATGTTGCTGCGCCTGCGCGGTCAGGCCATGCAGAAGGCGGTGCCGCCCGGTGCCGGGGCCATGGCCGCGTTGCTGGGCGCGGAAATGGCCGTCGCACAGGAAATCTGCGCGGAGGCTGCCGCGCCCCCCGAGGGCGGCCGCGAGGTGATTGAACCGGCCAACGACAATGGCGGCGGACAGGTGGTGATTTCCGGCGCGAAAGCGGCCGTGGAGCGCGCCATCGAGATTTCCCGCACCAAGGGTGTCAAGCGCGCCATGCTGCTGCCGGTCTCGGCCCCGTTCCACTGCGCGCTGATGGCCCCGGCGGCCGATGCGATGGCCGAGGCGCTGGAGAAGTCTCCGCCGCGCGCGCCCGCCGTGCCGCTGATTGCCAATGTCACCGCCGCCAAGGTGACCGGCCCCGCCGAGATTGCCAGCCTGCTGGTGCAGCAGGTCACGGCAACCGTGCGCTGGCGCGAAAGTGTGCAGGCGATGACTGCGCTGGGCGTGACCAGCTTTGTGGAACTGGGCGCGGGCAAAGTATTGTCCGGCCTGATCCGCCGCATTGCCCCTGATGCGGCGGTGGCCAATGCCGGCACGCCGGCCGAAATCGAGCAGTTGCTGAAATCGCTGTAAGGGCCAAGGCCATGTTCCGACTTGACGGTAAGTCCGCCCTGGTCACCGGCGCCTCGGGCGGCATAGGTGCCGCCATTGCCCGCACGCTGCACGCGCAGGGCGCCAGTGTGGCGCTGTCCGGCACGCGGCGCGATGCGCTGGAGGCGCTGGCGGCGGAATTGGGAGATCGGGCGCATGTGTGCCCTGCGGATTTGCGTGACCCCGCTGCGGCCGATGCACTGGTGGCGGCCGCCGAGGCGGCTGCCGGCCCTCTGGCCATTCTGGTCAACAATGCCGGGCTGACCCGCGACATGCTGGCGCTGCGGATGAAGGACGAAGACTGGCAGACGGTGATCGACGTGGATCTGACCGCACCGTTCCGGCTGGCCCGCGCCGCACTGAAGGGCATGCTGCGCCGCCGCGCCGGGCGCATCATCGGCATCGGCTCGGTGGTGGGTGCCACAGGCAATGGCGGGCAGGCGAATTATGCTGCCGCCAAGGCCGGTCTGGTGGGCATGACCAAATCGCTGGCGCAGGAAGTGGGCAGCCGGGGCATCACGGTGAACATGATCGCGCCGGGCTTCATCGAAACGCCGATGACCGACGTGCTGAACGAAGCCCAGCGCACCAAGCTGACCGAAGCGATTCCACTGGGCCGCCTCGGCAAACCCGGCGACGTCGCGGCCGCCGTGCTATATCTGGCCAGCGACGAAGCGGCCTGGGTGACCGGAGCCACGCTGCATGTGAATGGCGGCATGGCGATGCTATAGGCCGCCGCGGACATGGCCAAGGTTGGCCATGTGACAAAACCGTGCTAAGCGCCCCCGGCCTCGTCCGGGGAGAATGCGGCCTCTCGCCTCTGCGTCGAGTCGTTTGCAGGCGGTTGGATGGCTGGACGAGACGTTAAACCAGGACAGGCAGGCAGGAGCAGGATTTCCATGAGTGATATCGCCGATCGCGTGAAGAAGATCGTCGTCGAGCACCTCGGCGTCGAGGAGAGCAAGGTCACCTCGGAAGCGTCGTTCATCGACGACCTGGGTGCGGACAGCCTCGACACCGTCGAGCTGGTGATGGCGTTCGAAGAAGCCTTTGGCGTCGAGATCCCCGAGGACGCGGCCGAAAAGATCGCCACCGTCCATGATGCGGTGGACTACATCGAGAAGCAGAAGGCGGCCTGAGTCCGCTTCCGGCCTGGGGTGCCGCCGGCCTTGCGCCGTGCGGCACCGGGTTGTGGTTCCCTGTGCGGCCGGCTGGCTATGGCAGGCTTGCAACGGATGAGGAGCCTGCCACGCCGCCCTGCGGCGCATCGGCGCTTCCGTCTGGCCTCTGACATGACGACGCCGGACAGTTTGAGCCGGCGAGACAAGGATGACAGCGATGCGGCGCGTTGTGATCACCGGCATGGGTATCGTGAGCCCTCTCGGGATCGGGGTCGAAAATGTCTGGTCCCGCCTGATCAATGGCGAATCCGGCATCCGCGCCATCCAGTCGGTGGACGTGTCGGACATGCCGTCCAAGATCGCGGGGCAGATCCCCATCGGCACCAAGGCCGACGGCAAGCTGGATTTTGCCGAGTGGATCCCCGGCAAAGACATGAAGAAGATGGACCGCTTCATCCAGTTCGCCATGGTCGCCGGGACGGCGGCCGTGGAGGATTCCGGTTGGATGCCGGAATCCGAGGAAGACCGTTGCGCCACCGGCGTTATGATCGGCTCGGGCATCGGCGGCGTGGAGACCATCTACGAAGCCTCCACCCAGATCGCCGCGGGCAAGGGCAAGCGCCTGTCGCCGTTCTTCATCCCGTCGGCGCTGATCAATCTCGCCTCGGGCAATTTCTCGATCAAATACGGCTTCAAGGGCCCGAACCACTCGGTCGTGACGGCCTGCGCCACCGGTGTGCACGCCATTGGCGATGCGGCGCGGTTGATCATGCTGGGTGATGCCGACGTGATGGTGGCGGGCGGTGCGGAAGCGCCGGTGAACCCGATTGGCCTGTGGGGCTTCTGCGCCAGCCGCGCGCTGTCCACCGGCTACAACGACACCCCGGCCAAGGCGTCCCGCCCGTGGGACAAGGACCGTGACGGCTTCGTGATGGGCGAAGGTGCCGGCGTGGTGGTGCTGGAAGAATACGAGCACGCCAGGAAGCGCGGAGCCAAGATTTACGCCGAAGTGGCGGGTTACGGCATGTCTGGCGATGCCCACCACATCACCGCGCCTGCGGACGGCCACGAAGGTGCCTTCCGCGCCATGAAGGCCACGCTGCGCAGCGCGGGCCTGACGGTGGCGGACATCGACTACGTGAACGCGCACGGCACTTCCACCCCGCTGGGTGACGATCTGGAACTGGAAGCGGTGGAGCGCCTGTTCGGCGATGCGGGCCGCAGGATCGCCATGTCGTCCACCAAGTCGGCCACCGGTCATCTGCTTGGCGCGGCGGGTGCGATCGAGGCGATCTTCTCGGTGCTGGCGATACGGGACGGCGTGGCCCCGCCGACGCTGAATCTGGAAAACCCCAGCCGTGAGAGCGTGATCGACCGCGTGGCGCTGACCGCGCAGGAACGCAAGATCAACGTGGCACTGTCCAACAGCTTCGGCTTCGGCGGCACCAACGCCAGCGTGATCTTCAAGAAAGCGGCCTGATACGCTGCGCAGCCTGCTTGCCCTTGTTCTGATTCTGCTGCTGGGCGCCGCCGGGGCGGCTTGGTACGCCCGGCAGATGATCGAAGCGCCCGGCCCTTTGGCCGCCGCGCGCACGGTGGTGGTGCCGCACGGCACCCCGGGGCAGGTGGGTGAGGTGCTGAAGGCCGCCGGGGTCATCAGCAACGCGGATGCGTTCCGCATCGCCGCGTCGCTGGGTCTGGCCGGGCGGATGCACGCGGCGGAACTGGCCTTCCCCGAGCACGCCAGCCTGCGGCAGGTATTCGCCGTGCTGCGCAGCGCCAAGCCGGTGCAGCACAAGATCACCATCCCCGAGGGCTTGACGGCGATTCAGATCGGCAAGCTGCTGGCCAAGGGTGAAACCCTGACCGGCGACTTGGTGACACCGCCGGAGGGCGCAGTGCTGCCACAGACCTATGCCTATGATTACGGCGCCACCCGCGCCTCGGTGGTGGAGCGCGCCACGGCGGCCATGCAGCGCACGCTGGCGCAGGCCTGGGCAACCAAAGCCGAGAAACTGCCCATCGCGACACCGCTGGAACTGGAAACCATCGCCAGTCTCGTGGAGCGTGAGACGGCGCGGCCCGAGGAGCGATCGCACATCGCAGGCGTGCTGTACAACCGCCTGCGCAAGAACATGCGGCTGCAATCCGACCCCAGCGTGGTCTACGCCGTCAGCAACGGCGCGGGCACGCTGGAGCATCCGCTGACCCGTGCGGATCTGGACATCGCGAGCCCCTACAACACCTACCGCGTCAACGGCCTGCCGCCCGGCCCGATTGCCAGCCCCGGTGTGGCCTCGATTCAGGCGGCAGCACAGCCGGATGTGACCGAGGATCTGTACTACGTCGCCGACGGCACCGGCGGGCACGCCTTTGCCCGCACGCTGGAAGACCACCAGAAGAACGTGGCGCGCTGGCGGGCGTTGAACCCGAACGCTCCGGCATTGCTGCCCTAGCAGCGCATCCCACCGCCAGCGGCGGTTGACGCAACCGCCGCAGCCTTTAGCCTCGCCGCCAAGGACCACGGGGGGTGGCATGCGTTTGCGTTTTGCTGTCGATACAGGCGGCACGTTTACCGATCTGGTTGTCGCCGCCCCTGATGGCAGCCGCAGCATGCACAAGGTGGCAACCACCCCCGCCGACCCGATTGGCGGCGTGATCGGCAGCCTGCGCGCCGCCGCCGCTGCCGAGGGCCAGCCCTTCGCCGGCTATCTGGCGCGCGGCGACATGCTGGTGCACGGCACCACCCACGCCATCAACGCCATCGTCACCGGCAACACCGCCCGAACCGCGTTCCTGACCACACAGGGCCATCCTGATATTCTGGTGTTCCGCGAGGGCGGGCGGATGGAGCCGTTCAACTTCACGGTGGAATACCCCGAACCCTACGTGCCCAAGGCGCTGACCTTCGAGGTGCCCGGGCGCATCATGGTGGATGGCAGCGAGCGCACGGCGCTGGACGAAGCCGCCGTGGTGGCCATTCTGCACCGTCTTGCCGAGGCCAAGGTGGAGGCCGTGGCCGTGTGTCTGCTGTGGTCCATCGTCAACCCGGCGCATGAACTGGCGGTGGGCGCGTTGATTGAGCAGCATCTGCCCGGCGTGCCCTACACGCTGTCACACCGGGTGAACCCGTCGATCCGCGAGTTTCGCCGCGCGGCCTCCACCTGCATGGACGCCTCACTGAAGCCCATCATGGGTGCCTACATGCGCAACCTTGAAGGCCGCCTGCGCGCCGAGGGGTTTGCCGGGCGTGTGCTGGTGGTCACGTCGCAGGGCGGGGTGATGGACGCATCCCATGCCGCCGAGATGCCGGTGCATCTGATCAACTCCGGCCCCAGCATGGCGCCGGTGGCCGCCCGCGCCTATGGCGGGACTGAAGAAACCCTGATCGTGGGCGATACCGGCGGCACCACGTTCGACGTGTCGGTGGTGCGGCGCGGGCGGATTCCGCGCACGCGGGAGACGTGGCTGGGCCAGCGCTTCCGCAGCCACATGACCGGCATGCCATCGGTGGACGTGCGCAGCATCGGCGCGGGCGGCGGGTCCATCGCATGGGTGGATGCGGGTGGCCTGCTGCATGTGGGGCCGCGTAGCGCGGGTGCGGTGCCGGGCCCGGCCTGCTACGGGCGCGGCGGCACCATGCCGACCGTGACCGACGCGGCGCTGCTGCTGGGGTTCATCGACGCGGAATTCTTCCTCGGCGGGCGGATGCATCTGGACCGTGACGCCGCCGCTGGCGCGATCGAGCGCGAAGTGGCCAGCAAACTCGGCTGCTCACTGGACGATGCCGCGACCGCCATTCTGGACCTCGCCACCGAACACATGGTGCAGGCGATCTTTGACATCACGGTCAATCAGGGCATCGACCCAACCGGCGCGAGTTTCGTGGCGGGCGGCGGGGCGGCGGGGCTGAATTGCGTGGCCATCGCCCGCCGCCTTGGCTGCCGGCAGGTGATTGTGCCGGAAACCGGCGCCGGGCTTGCGGCGGCGGGGGCTTTGCTGTCGGAGTTGTCGGCGCATTTTCAGGCGATGCGCTACGCACTGAGCACAGCGTTCGACCGCGACGCCATCAACGGCGTGCTGGACCGTCTGGACGCCCAATGCCGCGACTTCGCCGCCGGTCCCGGCGCCGGGGCGCAGCACAGCAGCGTGGATTGGGTGGCCGAAGCACGCTACCCGGATCAGGCATGGGAAATCGAGGTGCCGCTGCGCACGCCGCGCTTTGCCGCCGAGGCGGACGTGGCGGCGTTGACGGCGGATTTCCATGCTGCGCATCAGGACGTGTTCGCGGTCAGCGATCCGCATTCGGCGGTGGAGGCGGTGGGCTGGAGTGCGGAAATCCGCTGCCGCGTGGCCTCCGCCGAACCTGGACGGCTGGCGGCGGTGGATGCCGGGGCGGCGCTGAAGCCGCGCCGGGTGCGCTTTGCCGATGGCTGGCACGAGGCTGCCGTGCACCGCTTTGAAACCTTGGCCGACGGCGCTGTCATCTTCGGCCCGGCGATGGTGGAATCGGGATTCACCTCCATCGTGCTCGACCCCGGCACGCGCGCGGTGCGCGACAACATGGGCAGCCTGCTGATTGAGGTGTCGCTATGACCGCGCCGCGTATGGATGGAATCCGCCTCGCCGTGCTGACCGCGCGGTTCGAGGGCATTGCCCGCAAGATGGCCAACACGCTGCAACGCACCGGGCGCTCCGGCATTCTGACCATCGCGCGCGACTTCTCCTGCGTGATCCTGACCGCCAAGCACGATTTGCTGGCCACAGCGGAGAGTTTGCCGATTCACGTGCTGCGCGGCCCGGACATCATGGCGCGTACAATGGCCGAGAATCATCCGGTCTTGCGGCGCGGCGATGCGTTTCTGCATAACTCGCCCTATCACGGCTGCACGCATCCGGCGGACCATTCGATCCTGATTCCGGTGATCGACGATAGCGGCGTGCACCGCTTCACCGTGCTGGCCAAAGGCCATCAGGCAGACGCCGGCAATTCGCTGCCCACCACGTACATGGGGGCCGCGAAGGACGTCTACGCAGAAGGGGCCTTGATCTTTCCCGCCGTGCGGATTCAGGAAAACTATCAGCACGTGATGGACATTGTGCGCATGTGCCAATTGCGCATCCGCGTGCCGGAGCAGTGGTGGGGCGACTATCTGGCCATTCTGGGGGCCGCGCGCATCGGCGAGCGGGAGATGCTGGCGTTTGGCCGCGAGGTTGGCTGGGATGTGCTGGAGGCGTACACCGGCGAGTGGTTCGATTACAGCGAACGCCGCATGATCGACACCATCCGCGCCATGCCCGCCGGGCGCGTGACCGCCAGCGCCACGCATGATCCGTTTCCGGGCACACCGCCCGAGGGCGTGACCATCAATGTGGCCGTGGATGTGAAACCCGATGTGGCCATCATTGAAGTTGATCTGCGCGACAATCCGGACGCGATGCCGAACGGACTGAACCTGTCCGAAGCCTGCGCGCTGTCGGCCCCGATGACGGCGATTTTCAACAGCATCGATCACACGGTGCCAAAGAACGCGGGCAGTTTCCGCCGCATCACCATTCATTTGCGCGATGGCTGCATCGCCGGGCGGCCGATCCATCCCGCGTCCTGCTCGGTGGCCACCACCAACATCGCCGACCGTGTGGCGAACCCGGTGCAGCGCGCAATGGCCGAACTTGGTGATGGCTACGGCATGGCCGAAACCGGTGCGGTGATTCCGCCGTCCACCGGCGTGATCTCCGGCACGCATAACGGCGTGGCGTTCGTGAACGAGGTCTATATCGGCTACTCGGGCGGGGCGGCCGCGCCCACCACCGATGCGTGGCTGACCATCATGCACGTGGGCAATGCGGGCATGTGCTACGAGGATTCCATCGAAGTCGATGAACTGCGCCATCCGTTGCTGGTGCATTCCCGCAGGCTGGTGCAGGACAGCGAAGGCGCGGGCCGTACGCGCGGTGCCCCCGGCGTGTTCGCCGAGTTCAGCCCGGTGGGTTGCGAGATGACGGTGGCGTATGTGAGTGACGGCAACCTGAACGGCGCCAAGGGTGCGCGCGGCGGCGGCGAGGGCGGCAAGTCCTCACAGTTCCGCCGCCATGCCGATGGCGAACTGGAACCGGTGCCGGGTTGCGCCGAAGTGGTGATCGGCCCCGATCAGGCCATGGTGTCAGTCAGTTGCGGCGGTGGCGGGTATGGACGCCCCGAGGCGCGTGACCCGGCGCGGGTGGCGCATGATGTGCGCGAGGGCTGGGTGAGCCGTGAGCGGGCGCGGGAGGTTTACCGCGTGGCGGTCGGGGCAGACGGGGCGGTGGATGTGGCGGGGACAGCGGGTTTGCGAGGCGCGTAGCGCGCATTGTACCGGATTGCAAAGGCCAATGGCCTTTGCCGGGGCCCGGGGCAGCGCCCAGGCCTTGCTTCACTGGAGCCTTGAAGATGATTGACCAGCACATCGAATTTTCCATCACGGACCGCATCGCCCGCATCGTCCTTGCCCGCCCTACCGCGCGCAACGCGATGAATGCTGCGCTGATCACGCAGTTCGCCGAGGCCTGCGCCAATGCCGCCGCCGGTCCGTCGCTGATCGCCATCGTGATTTCGGCGCAGGGCGACTGGTTCAGCGCAGGCGGCGACTTGAAGGATTTTCTGGCCAATCGGGAGCATATCCACAGCCATGTGCACGCCATGGCCGATGTGCTGCACGCCGCCATTCTGGATTTGCGCCGCGCCCCCGCCCCGGTGATCGCCGCAGTCGGCGTAGTGGCGGCGGGGGCCGGGTTTACGCTGGTGTGTGCGTGCGATCTGGTGGTGGCCACGCAATCGGCGCGCTTCGTCTCCGCCTATACAAGTTCGGGGCTGACGCCGGATGGCGGCGGCACGTTCTTTCTGCCGCGCATCGTGGGCCACCGGGCGGCGTTCGACATCATGGCCACCAACCCGGTGCTGACGGCGGCCGAGGCGAAGGCCTGCGGCATCGTCTCCCGCATCGCCGAAGATGGTGCGCTGGACAGCGAAGTGGACAAACTGCTGACCAATCTGGCCGCTCAGCCCGAGGGTGCGGTGGCAGCGCTGAAGGCGTTGTTCCGGCGCGGTGAGGACGGGTTGGCGGCGCAACTGGACGCCGAGCGCGATTCCATCGCCGCCCGCGCCGCCACGCCTTCCGCGCTCGCGCGGATCGAGGCGTTTCTCAAGCCGAAAGCGCGCTGAGGCGGGGCGGCCCGGCGCTGGCCAGTTCCAGCGCCCGCCACAGGCTGCCCGCATAGCTGCGCAGGCACGACAGGTCGAAGGTAGGTTTGTCGTCGAGTTGGCGCACCTGCACGGTCATGTGCGCGGCGATGGTGGAGGCCACCTGCCCCGGTGTGAACACGCTCGGGTGCAAATCCAGCGGCAGCAGGCCCAGCAGAATGTCACGCGCCAACGGCCCGCGCAGGCGCAGCACCGCGCGGGCGTCGGAGATGTCGATCAGGCCCGCGTGGTCACCCAGTGCGGCCAGTTCCTGCATCAGGGCGCTGCGCCCGCCGCGTTGCAGCCACCAGTGCCCCGGCCCGGCCCAAATCGCCGTCAGGCCCGCGTGCGCCGTCCAGCGCCCGGCCTGCGGCAGGTCGAGCCCGAATGTGGCGCGCACGGCATCTGCCAGAGCCGCCTCCTGCCCGCGCCATGCGGTGACCGACACGACGGAGAGTGGCTCAATCGCACGCACGGTGGTGCCGCCCTGCGTGGCGGTCACGGCCTGTGCCCCGGCAAAAGCGGAATGTTCAACCACGCAGGCGCACTCCGTCCGGGTCGATGAAGCAGGGGGACACCACTTCGGCCAGAGCATTGCCGCCGCGCACCGGGTCCAGCGTGCGAATAATCTCGCCATGCCGCGCCGGGCCGTTGGCGAGCAGCCCGAGCCCGATCCAGCTATTCAGTGATGGCGAGAAGGCCACCGAACTGATCCAGCCCTGATCGTTCTCGATGCGGTGGGTTGCGGTCCTCGGCAGCAGATGCGCGCCCGCACGCAGGCGGTCGCCTGCCTTCACCGGCTTCAGCCCCACCAGTGCCGGGCGCTGCGGGTCGCGCAGGGCCGGGCGTTGTGCCATGGCGCGGCCGATGAAGTCTTTCTTGCTGGACATCATGCGGCCCATGCCGAGGTCCATGGCCGTGGTCTGGCCGTTCAACTCGCCGCCTGCCGGATGGCCCTTTTCGATGCGCATCACGCTGAGCGCTTCAAGCCCGTACGGCACCGCGCCGGCTGCGGCAATCTTGCGCACCAAGGCGTCACCATAGGCGGAGGGCACGCCGATTTCGTAGGCCTGTTCACCCGAGAACGAAATGCGGAACAGCCGTGTTTCCACCCCGCCCAGCGACGTGAAATTGCCCGCCGCCATGAACGGGAAGGCGGCGTCCGAAACGTCGAAGCCCGCATCCAGTACGGCGGCGATCACGCTGCGCGCGCGCGGCCCTGCCACGGCGAACTGCGCCCACTGGTCCGTCACGCTCACAAACGCCACCCGCCAGTCCGGGCGCAGCACCTGATGCACGAATTCCATGTGCTGTAGCACGCGCGGTGCGTTGGCGGTGGTGGTGGTCATCACCCAGCGGTCCGGCGCCAGCCGTGCGGTGGTGCCGTCGTCGAACACGAACCCGTCTTCCCGCAGCATGGTGCCGTAGCGCACCCGGCCCACCGGCAGCGTGGAGAACGTGTTGATATACAGGAAGTCGAGGAACGCGCCGGCGTCCGGCCCCACAATCTCGATCTTGCCCAGCGTGGACACGTCGCACACGCCCACGCCGCCACGCACGGCGTTGACCTCGCGGGTGCAGCTTTGCAGCCATGTCCGCTCGCCCGGTTGGGTGAACCATTCCGCGCGCAGCCACGGGCCGGTTTCCACGAAACTGGCCCCTTGTTCGGCGGCCCAGTCATGCGCGGGGGTGCGGCGGGTGGGGCGGAAATCCTTGCCGCGATGGTGGCCCGCCAGCGCGCCGATGGCGATGGGGGTGTAGGGTGGCCGGTGCAGCGTGGTGCCGGTTTCGGCCATGCTGCGCCCGGTGAGTGCGGCCATCGCCGCCATGCCCGCCACACCGCCGGTCTTGCCCTGATCGGTGGCCATGCCGTGCGTGGTGTAGCGCTTCATGTGCTCGACGCTGACGAAGCCTTCCTGCTGCGCCTGCGCGATGTCTGCCGTGGTCACGTCGTGCTGGAAATCCACGAACGCCTTGCCGCGTCCGCCCGCGAGGAACCAGATGGGTGCTGGCGTGGTGGCGGCGTCATCGGCGCGGGGCACCGCCGGAGCAGACCCGGCAAAGCCGGTGCCGTCCGCGGCGGCGGCGCCCGCTGCGCTGCCTTCGGCCAATGCGGCGGCCAAGCCAAACGTGCCGCGCGCCGCCCCTGCCACGGACATGCCGGGCGGCAGCGTGCCGGGCACGAAGGCCTGCGTGTGCTCACTCCATACCGGCTTGCCGCCGAGATGGCATGCCAACTGCACGGCAGGGTTCCAGCCGCCCGCCACCGCAAGCAATTCGGTGGAAACAAACTGGCGTTTGCCCGCAGCGTCTTCCACGTCCAGCCCGTACAGACCGGTGCCGCCGTACACGCGCGCGATGCGCCCGCCCAGCAGCAATTGCGCGCCGCTGGCCTCGGCCAACTGGCGCTGCTGCGATGTGATCTCGCTGCGGCGGTCGATGATGGCGGCCACGCCAATGCCCAGCCGCACGCAATCGGCCACCGTGCGCCAGCCATCGTCGCCGCTGGTGGCCACCACCGGCGCGCGGCCGGGCAGCACCGCGTAGCGGTTCAGATAGGTCCGCACTGCACCTGCCAGCATCACGCCCGGGCGGTCGTTGTCGCCAAACGTGGCCAGCCGTTCGAAGGCACCCGCCGCCAGCACGCAGCGTTTGGCCACGATGCGCCACACGCGCTGGCGCGGTTCATGGCTGTCCGGCACCGGCTTGTGGTCGGCCACGCGCTCTACGGCCACATAGCTGCCGTGATCGAACACGGCGGCCACCGTGGTGCGGCGCAGAATGGTCACGCCGGGGCAGTCGCGCAGCGCAGCTTCCGTGGCGGCGGCCCAGGCCGGGCCGGGCATGCCGTCAATCTCGGTGTGTTCGGCCAGCAACCGCCCGCCCAGCAATGGGCCGGATTCACACAGCACCACCCGCGCGCCACGCCGCCCGGCGGCCAGGGCGGCGGCCAAACCAGCCGGTCCGCTGCCCACCACCAGGACGTCGCAGAACAAATGCGCGCGGTCGTAGCTGTCCGGGTCGTCCTCGGTGGCGGCGCGGCCCAAGCCTGCGGCGTGGCGGATCAGCGGTTCGTACAGCTTTTCCCACCACGAGGCAGGCCACATGAAGGTCTTGTAGTAGAATCCGGCAGAAAACAGCGGTGCCAGCAGACCGTTCACCGCCATCAGGTCGAAACCCAGCGACGGAAACCGGTTCTGGCTGCTGGCTTCCAGCCCGTGGAACAGTTCCACCACGGGGGCCGGGATATTGGGCTCTCGCCGCGCGCCGCTGCGAAGTTCCACCAGCGCACTGGGTTCTTCCGGCCCGGCCGACAGCACGCCGCGCGGGCGATGGTATTTGAACGAGCGCCCCATCAACCGCACGCCATTGGCGAGCAAGGCCGAGGCCAGCGTGTCGCCGGGCCGGCCCGAGTAGTTGGTGCCATCGAAGCGGAAGCGCAGTGTCTTGCTGCGGTCGATCAGGCCGCCGGTGGATATGCGGGTCATGGTGTGGCATCCACGGCGCTGAACACTGCGTGCGTGCGCGTGTCGCGCGTTACCACCAGCCAGCGGCGGCAACCGTGCGCGTGCTGCCAGAGTTCGCTGTGTTTTCCGGCAGGATTGTCGCGCAGATACACGTAGTCGTGCCACGCCTCGGGCTGCGCATCGGCGGCGGGGCGGGTCAGCCCTGCGGCGCCGAGATAGAAAAACTCGTCATTGCCGCGCTCGCCGCAATGGGGACAGGGGATGCGCATGATGCTTCCGCGTCAGTGCAGATTGGGCGTGGCACCGGCGCCGCGCTCGTCGAGCAGCGCGCCGGTGGCGAAGCGGTCCAGCCGCAATTCGGAATTGATGAAATGCGGCGCGTCACGCGCGATGGTGTGTGCGAAGCACCAGCCGGACGCAGGCGTTGCCTTGAAGCCGCCGTAGCACCAGCCAGCGTTCAGATACAGGCCGTCAACCGGCGTGCGGTCGATGATCGGTGAGCCGTCCATCGACATGTCCATGATGCCGCCCCATTGCCGCAGCACGCGCAGGCGGCCGAGGCGCGGCATCAACGCCATCCCGCTTTCCAGCACGTCTTCCACCACCGGCATGCTGCCGCGCTGGGCGTAGGAGTTGTAGCCGTCGATATCGCCGCCGAACACCAGACCGCCCTTGTCAGACTGGCTGATGTAGAAATGCCCGGCGCCGTAGGTGATCACGCCGTCCACCATCGGCTTGATGCCTTCGGACACGAAGGCTTGCAGAACATGGCTTTCAATCGGCAGCCGCAGCCCGGCCAAGGCGGCGACGCGTGACGTATTGCCTGCCACCGCCAGACCGGCCTTGTTGGTGGCGATGTAGCCGCGCGTGGTTTCCACGCCTTGCACCGCGCCGCCTTCGATGCGGATGCCGGTGACTTCGCAGTTCTGGATGATGTCCACGCCAAGCCGGTCGGCAGCGCGCGCGTAGCCCCAGACCACGGCATCATGCCGCGCGGTGCCGCCGCGCCGTTGCAGCAGTCCGCCCTTGATGGGGAAGCGCGCATTGGCGAAATCCAGCCACGGGTACAGCTTGCGCACGCCCGCCTGATCCAGCAATTCGGCATCCACGCCGTGCAGGCGCATACCATTGCCGCGGCGCGCATATTGGTCGCGCTGTGAATCACTGTGGTACAGGTTCAGCACGCCGCGCTGGCTGACCATGGCGTTGTAGTTCAAATCCTGTTCCAGCCCTTCCCAGAGCTGCATGGATTTTTCGTAGAACCGCTCATTGCCCGGCAACAGATAGTTGGAGCGGATGATGGTGGTGTTGCGGCCCGCATTGCCGCTGCCGATGAAGGATTTCTCCAGCACCGCAATGTGGGTCAGGCCGTGTTCCTTGGCCAGATAATACGCGGTGGCCAGCCCGTGCCCGCCGCCGCCGACAATGACGGCGTCGTACGCCGGTTTCGGCGCGGCATCACGCCACGCGGGCCGCCACCCGGTGTGGCCGCGCAACGCTTCTCGCAACAGGGAGACGAACGAGTATTCCATCAGCAGTCCAACGTGCTGTCGCATTCCCATTGCGTCAAGTGGCGCATGTAGGACTGCCATTCCTGATGTTTTAATTTGGTGTACGATCCAATGAACTCGCTGCCGAGTCCGTTGCTCAGCACGTCCGACCGCTCAAGATTGCGCAGCGCATCCAGCAGGTTCAACGGCAGGCGGCGCACTTTGCCCGCCTTGTGGGCGTGGGTGTACATGTTGATGTCCAGCCGCTTGCCGGGGTCACGCGCGGTGGCCATGCCGTCCAGCCCCGCCACCAGCAGGCCCGCCTGCAGCAGATACGGGTTGGCCGCGCCATCGGCCAGCCGGAACTCGAACCGCCCCGCATCCGGAATGCGGATCATGTGCGTGCGGTTGTTGCCGCCATAGCTGATCGCGTTCGGTGCCCACGTGGAGCCGGAGGTGGTGGAGGGGGCGTTCAGCCGCTTGTAGGAGTTCACCGCCGGGTTGGTCAGCGCGCACAACGATTCGGCATGCGCCAGCACACCGCCGATGAAGTGATAGGCGGCCTGCGACAGGCCCAGTTCACCAGCCGCATCTTCAAAAATGTTGTGCCCATCCCGCCACACGGACACATGTGCGTGGCAGCCCGACCCGGTGAGGTCGATGAACGGCTTGGGCATGAACGTCGCGCGCATGCCGTGTTTTTCAGCAATCGCCTTGACCATGTATTTGAAAAACACGTGCCGGTCCGCGGTGACCAGTGCAGGCGCGTATTCCCAATTCATCTCAAACTGGCCGTTGGCGTCCTCGTGGTCGTTCTGATACGGCCCCCATCCGAGTGTCAGCATCGCATCGCAGATCTCGGTGATCACGTCATAACGCCGCATCAGCGCCGACTGGTCGTAGCAGGGCTTGGGCTGGCGGTCGGACCCATCCGACAAGGCAGAGCCATCGGGCGAGATCAGGAAGAATTCGCATTCCACGCCGGTTTTCATCTCAAGGTTGCCCGCCGCGGCAATCGCGCGCTTGAGCACCAGCCGTGGCGCCTGCGCCACCGGGGCGCCTGCCATCCACGGGTCAGCGGCCAGCCAGCCCACCTCGGGCTTCCACGGCAACTGGATCAGGCTGTCCGGGTCGGGGATGGCCATCACGTCCGGGTCCGCCGGGGTCATGTCCAGCCAGCTGGCAAAGCCG
>CAIPHQ010000106.1 GCA_903864895.1 uncultured Rhodospirillales bacterium | reverse complement strand
GCCCTTGGATTCGGATTTCGTGGTGAAGAACGGTTCGAACACCCGGTCGGCAATGGCGGGCGGAATACCGCCGGCCTTGTCGGCCACGCTCAGCAGCACATGCCCATCCACCGCCTGCGCTGTCAGATCCAGCACGCGGTTCTCCATCGGGATGCCGGCCTCAGCCGATTCGTAAGCGTCGCAGGCGTTGGAAATCAGGTTGAGCAATACCTGCTCCAGCAACACCAGGTTCCCCCGCACCTGCGGCAGGTCTCCGGGGATATAAGTGTGGATTTGCACCGAACTGTGGCGCAGCTTGGCGCTGCCCAGCAGCAGCGCACCTTCGATCACGTCCGGCAAGGCCAGCCGGGTGATCCCTCCCTCCTGCGTGCGGCCGAAGACCCGCAGATGGTCGATCAGCCTGGACGCCCGCATCGCCTGCGCGTGAATGCGGTCCAGACGCCGCATGACCGAATCGGTCCGCTCCGGCACGGCCAGATCACGCAGCGCGTTTTCCGCCGCCATGCTCATGATCGCCAATGGCTGGTTCAGTTCGTGCGCCAGCGACGTGGCCATCTCGCCAAGGGTTGCCAGCTTGGCGTTGTGCAGGATGCGGGCGTCCTGTTCCTTTTTCTGGGTGATGTCGAGCACGTAGGCCACCATCACAACGCCCCCGTCCGCCATCCGCTCCAGCGGCCGCAGGGTGAACTGCATCCAGCGCCAGTCACCGTCACGGGTGCGGATACGCAATTCCACGCCGCATGGCTCGAAGGCCAGCCCGGTGCGCTGGCACTTCGCCACAGCCTCCGACTCATCAGGGTCGATGATCCGTTGCAGCCAGCCGGCCACCACGGCGTCCTGTGCCGCGTAGCCGGTCAGCCGTTCCACCGCGCCGGCCACCGCCAGCACCTCGGGCGCCCGCAGCGGGTGCAACAGAATCCGCAGCAATACGCCAGGACCCGCCTCTACCGACGCCTGCAGGTCGCGGCGGGTCTGTTCCAGTTCCCGCTCCACCTTGCGCTGCGCGGTGATATCCAGCATCGAGCCGGTCAGCAGCCAGCCGGCGTCCACTTTTTCCGCCCGGCAGGAGGACAGCATCAACTTGCGGCTGCCGCCGGCGCAGATGATCTCGTATTCCCATTGTGCCGCGCCGGTGGCGATGGCCGTATCCCGCACGGCGGGCCAGCGCGCCACGGTACCGGGATCGACCATGCTGGCCCACGCATCCTCACGGTCCACGAAGTCCTGCGGATACCCGGTCAGTTGCGTCATGTTCGGCGAGTGGTAGTTGCGCCACAACTGCCCATCGGTTTCGATCACGTACTGGAACAGCACCGCCGGGCTGCGCTCCACCAACTCGGCCAACCGCAGTTCGGCCGCGCGGCGGGCGGCTTCGGCCGCGTGCAGGTCGGTGATGTCCACCACGTACCAGATTTCTTCGCGCCGCCCGTCCGGCAGTTCCAGCCTGCGGATATGCGCCCGGCGCCAGTGCAGCACGCCATCCGCGAACAGGTTGGAAAACTCCACCACCGCGCGCCCGGGTGTCAGGGATGCGGCCAGCTTTGTCTCCACCATTGGCCCGAGATAGGTGAGGCTTTTGGTGATCATCCCGTTTTCCGACAGCGCATCAATCGGCGTGATGCCGGAAATCTGTTTAAGGTTGGGCGAGACATACAGCGGCCGGTACGTGCCATCGGGCAACACCTCGAAGCGCGACAGCACGCCCGGGCCAAACGCCACGATTTCCTCGATTTCGGCACGCGCCTTTTCGGCCGCCACCTGCGCTGCATGGCGCTCGCTCACATCCCGGACCACGGTG
>CAIPHQ010000105.1 GCA_903864895.1 uncultured Rhodospirillales bacterium | reverse complement strand
CTTCGGCATCGACATCGTCCGCAAGGCGGCGCTGACCCCGCTGCGCCAGATTGCCGAGAACGCCGGTGAAGACGGCGCGGTGATCTCGGGCAAGGTGCTCGACAAAGACGACTACAACTGGGGCTTCGATGCCCAGACCGGCCAGTACAAGGACATGGTCGCGGCTGGCATCATCGACCCGACCAAGGTCGTGCGCACGGCCCTGCAGGACGCGGCCTCGGTTGCCGGCCTGCTGGTGACCACCGAAGCCATGATCGCCGAGCGGCCGGAAAAGAAGGCCCCGGCGGGCGGCCCGCCGGGCGGCGGCATGGGCGGCATGGGCGATATGGACTTCTAATCCCGCACGGGATTACACGTCTGCCACGGAGGGCGGGCCGCAGGGCCCGCCCTTTTTCGTTGCTCACACCACCTTGCCTCGCTCAAGGCGCCGATCTGACCCGCGCCGAACGCGGCCAAATGCCGCAATTTTCATCAAACCACCTCTTGCAGGGAGGCCAATCCCCTGTCATTGGCTGGAGATTGACTCATTCTTGGGTTTCTGCCCAAGCTAGGACTACAATCGCCTTTCGGCTTGGCTTGCTGCGCTTCCGTTTCCGGGTGCCTTCAAACCACTTCCCTAAGCCCGGTTGTCTGACGCTACCGGCGCTGTGCCGGTGGCCAACGGACGGAGAGCGACGCAGCTATGGCTATCGGTACGGTCAAGTGGTTCAACACCACCAAAGGCTTTGGGTTCATCATGCCGCAGGACGGCGGCAAGGATGTGTTCGTGCATATCACCGCGGTGCAGGCTGCCGGGCTTCGTGGTCTGAACGAAGGCCAGAAGGTCAGCTACGACGTGGCGATGGAACGCGGCAAGGCCGCGGCGACCAATCTCAAGGTCGCTTGATCCGTCAGGCGGATCGTCCCTAGTTTCATATCTCGAATTGCCCGCTCGGCAAATCGGAACCAAAATCGTTTCCTGGGCGGCATGTTTGTGCCATCCGGGATCGATGCGTTTGCCGCCGATGACATCGTCTGCGTCGGCATGCCCCCCAACCTTCTAACCAAGACGACCGGGGCGGCCCAACCGCTCCCACACTCAGGAGTCCGCAGACATGGCTATCGGTACCGTTAAGTGGTTCAATGCGACCAAGGGTTTCGGCTTCATCATGCCGCAGGACGGCGGCAAGGATGTGTTCGTGCACATCACGGCCGTGCAGACCGCCGGCCTGAAGGGCCTCAATGACGGCCAGAAGGTCAGCTACGATGTGGCGATGGAGCGCGGCAAGGCCGCCGCCGTCAACCTCAAGCTGGCCTGAACCGCACACGCCTTCGGGCGTGACGGCATGAAATCGGGGCGGCCGCACATCGCGGCCGCCCCTTTTTTATGGCGGCAGGAAGCTCAGGCGATTGCGGGCAGCAACTGGTGGCGCGCCCGCGCCCCACGCTCAATGGCTGCCGCGACCAGTTTGTCGATGGCCAGCTCCACCTTGATGAACTCCAGCATCCGCAGACTGTCCTGATCGCTGGAGCGGTCGGCGGCCAGCACGTCACAGGCCAGCGCGTACGCCGTCTCCCGCAGGCGGGGTTCCAGCGCCTCGCGGATCAGCTTGGCCGCATGGGCCAACCCGTCGGCCTTCAGCAACAGCGCCACCACAGAGTCGGTTGCCACCTGCAAGCGGCCCTTGGAAAACCCCCGGAACACCGGGAGCGTCTGCACCAGCCCGGCCATGGTGCCGATCTCGCGGTCACTGATCCCGTCTCCGGCGGCGGCCACCAGTACCATGGTGCACACCAGCGCTTCCTGCGGATCCAAGGCGGTTTGCGCCAGCATCATCCATCTCCGTGATTTGCGAGTGCCAAACGGTGCGGGATCGTCCGCACCAGATCAAGTTGCCGCTGCCTGACGATTCCGACAGATGCGGCTAAACCGGTTCTGCGGGGGCGGGAAGGTCGTGCAATTCGGCAAGCGCGGGCAGCAATCCGGCCAGATCACGCTCGGCACGGCAGACCAGAAACCGCTCGGCCTCGGCGTCCGCCGAGGCGCTTTGCATCGGCAGCCCCGCCGCATCCAGCGGCAGCGCCGTCAGCCCCAGATCGGCATAGACTTTCAGCAGCGACCGCCCGGCCATCCAGATCGCCGGGTTGCGGCCTTCCTGCTGTGCCAGATCGCGCAGCCGCCAGATGGCGGAAATCCGGTCGCTATCCGCACCCGCCGGGTCGCCCAGCGCCAGCAGCGTGCGGCTGAGACGGCGGAACGGGATGCCCGCGCGGTCCGCTTCACCCCACACGATCCCATCGGCATGCTGCGGCGGCGTGACGCCCAGACTGGCATAGCGCAATTGCTGCGCGGCCACCCACGGCGCCCATGTCACCCGGCGCGGGCGCAGCAGCCGCCACATGGCCAGCAGGGCGACACCCACCGTCAGCGCCACGGAGACGCGCAGCGAGTTCGGCACGTCCGGCGACAAAATCACCGACCACCAGGAGTTGTCGGACAGGAACCGCACATGCCGCTCGAACGCCGCCAGCGCCAGCACGCACACCACCAGCGCGAACAGCGGCAATGCACTGGCACCCTGCAACGGGCCGGACAGCAGATGTGCGTGGCGGTAGAAGGCGCGCCGGTACGGCGCAATCAGCACGGCGGCCACCACCAGCACCGCCGGGATCCACAACGGCTCACTCTGTGCCACCGCGAAGGCGGCGGCCAGCAGCAGCAGCACGATGGTGCTGCCCCACGCCAGATTGACGCGCTGCGACATCGCCACCGCCAGCACCATCAGCGCGGCCCCGATCAGCGACGGCACGAATTGCCCTGCCTGCGTCACCACATCGGCAAAGTCGGGGTCAACCCACGAGAAATCCGGCCGCGCCTCCAGCACGCCCAGCGACAGCAGCATGAAACCGCACAGCGCGACGGCACCAGTACCCGCCGCCACCGCGAAATCCGGCTCGCTGAAGCGCGGACCGCGCCTTGGCTCGATTGCCACGCCGCCGTTCTTGGCCACCAGCAGCGCGCGGCTGCGCAGCAGCACCTCGTTGCCGGTGAACAGGCCACCGGCAATGAACAGCGGGATGATGTAGTAGTACAGCCGGAACACCACGATGGCGCCCACGATCACCGGGGCATCCAGGTAGGGCGCCAGGCCCAGCAGCATCACGCCGTCGAACACGCCCAGCCCACCCGGAATGGTGGCCACCAGCCCGGCGGAGTAGGACGCCAGATACACGCCCAGAAACTTGAAATAGGTCAGCCCCGGCGCATCCGGCAGCAGCGCGTAGAAAATCGCCGCCGTCACCGCCACGTCCGCCGCGGCAATCAGTACCTGCGCCAGCGCCATGCCGACATTGGGCAACTCGACCTCATGGCCGAACACCTTGAAGCTGCCCAGCACCTTGGCCAGCGAGATATAGGCCAAATCCACCGCGATCAGTGCCGCGGCCAGCCCGTACATCGCCCAGTGCGGCACTTTTTCGCCGATGAACGGCACGGCACTCGGCTCGATGGCCAGAATGATGCCGCCCAGCATCATGCCGCCCAACCCATAGGTCAGGCTGCAGAAGGCGATGACCTTGCCAATCTGTGCGGCCGTCAGCCCCCAATGGGCATACAGCCGGTAGCGCACGGCCGCGCCCGAGACGGCGGCGAAGCCCAGATTATGCGACAGCGTGTAGGCACAGAATGATGCGAAGGCGACCTTGCCGTAGCTGACCACCTTGCCCGCGTAGATGGTGCCGAGGCGGTCATAGAAGGTCAGGATGCCATAGGCGGCAAACGTCCAGATGGCAGACAGGATCAGCGCCCGCTGCGGAATCGCGTCCAGCGCCTTGCGGATGTCCTCGATTTTTAACGTGCGGAATTCGTGCTGCACCACATAGATGGCGCCGACCAGCAACGCGACCCCGAGTACCGCGGGGGCATGCCGCAGAAGCCGTTTCCATCTGTCGTTCACGGACGAGTTCCTGTCAGGCGGCGCTCGCCGCGTTTTCCGGCAGTTTCCGCGCAAGCGCTGCGCCGATCAATGCCACGGTTTCGGCCACGCCATACAACGCCACGAACTGGCCGAAGCGCGGCCCTTCCTGCTGGCCCAGCAGCACCTGATACAGGCAGCCAAACCATGCGCGCAGTTCGGGGAAGGCGTGGCGTTTGCCCACTTCGTAAATCTGGTTCTGGATGTCTTCGGCGGGCAGGCCCGGCTCCATCGCCGCCAGCACGGCGGCCAGATCTTCCAGCGCCGCGCGCTCATTGTCATCGGGCTGGCGGAAGGTTTTCTTCGGCGCTTCACGCTCGCGGTAGTAGCGCAGCGCATACTCGACCAGTCCGGCCAGAAACGGCATCGTCTCAGGCGTGGCATGCGGGTTGTAGCGGCGGATGAAGCCCCACAGAATGTCGGGCGTTTCGGCGTTCACCACGCTGGCGAGGTTCTTCAGCATGGCAAACGACAGCACGCTGTGCGCCGTACCGGGCACCGCGCCGCCATGGATATGCCATGCCGGATTGGCCATAGCATCGGCCGGTTCCTGCACCCGTGCCTTCTCGGCATTGGCCAGATACTCGTCCACCGCCTTCGGAATCACGTCGAAAAACAGCCGCTTGGCGCGCTGCGGCTGGTTGTACATGAACTGCGACAGGCTTTCGGGCGGCGCATAGCGCAGCCACTCGTCCACGCTCAGCCCGTTGCCCTTGCTCTTGCTGATCTTCTGCGCCTGCTCGTCGAGGAACAGTTCATAGGTGAACCCGGCGGGCGGCTCACTGCCCAGAATGCGGCAGATGCGGCCCGACAGTTTCACACTGTCGATCAGATCCTTGCCGGACATCTCATAGTCCACGCTCAGCGCATGCCAGCGCATCGCCCAGTCGGCTTTCCATTGCAGCTTGCAGCCGCCGCCGGTCACCGGGGATTGGACCCACGCGCCGGTCTCGGGGTCCTGCCACGTGACCGTGCCCGCGTCCGGGTCGGCGCGCTCGATCTTCACCTGCATCACCACGCCGGTGCGCGGATTGATCGGCAGGAACGGCGAGTAGGTGGATTGCCGCTCACTGCCCAGCGTCGGCAGGATCACCGCAACGATTTCGTCATGCCGCTCCAGCACCCGGCGCAGCGCGGCGTCGAACCGGCCGCTGGTATAGTATTCGGTGGAACTGGCGAATTCGTAGGAAAAGCCGAACCCGTCCAGAAACGCCCGCAGCCGCGCATTGTTGTGCGCGCCGAAGCTGTCATGGGTGCCGAACGGGTCCGGAATGCGGGTCAGCGGGCGGCCGAGGAACTCGGTCAGCATCGCCTTGTTCGGCACGTTGTCCGGCACCTTGCGCAGGCCGTCCATGTCGTCGCTGAACGCAAGCAGGCGGGACGGCAGGCCGGTGAGCGTGGTGAAGGCGTGCCGCACCCATGATGTGCGCGCCACTTCGCCGAACGTGCCGATATGCGGCAGGCCCGAGGGGCCGTAGCCGGTCTCGAACAGCGCATGGGTTCCGCCGCGCGCAGCCAGCCGCTGCGCCACTTTCGCGGCTTCCTCAAACGGCCAGGATTTCGGCAGGGCGGGCGGCGTGGAATTTGCGATGTCGGACATTCGGCGGAAGCTATGGACGGGCAATGGCTTGGTCAATTGGTCAGCGTACATATAGTGCGAACATGTCCTCTCCCACCATGCCGCGCCCGACTCCGCGTGCCAGCCCTGCGCTGACACTGCCCGATGCCGCCTGTGTGGTGGCAGGGGTGGGGCGCGCCAGCGTGCTGACCGGCGACGGCGAGTTGCTCGACCTGCCCGCCGAGGAAGCCGGGCGAATGCTGCGGGGGTTAGGTCCGCCACTGCTGGTGCATGCCCCGGCCACCGCGCGGCGGCTGGGGCTGCGCGGGATGCCGGCCTTCGACCTGCTGGAGTTGTTCGCCTTCGTGCTGCCCGCCCGTCCCGCCGCGCCTACCCCGCGCGGATTGGCGCTGGCGCTGGACCTGCCACCGCCCACCGGCAACGAGGCCGCCTGCCTGCTGCTGCCCGAGATTGCCCGCACGCTGCTGGCGCGCCTCGCTGCCGGGCGGGACACGCCGATGAACAAGGACGCCGCCGGTCTGGCGGCACGGATGGGTCAGGCTGGCTGGGGCTGGGCCCCGTTCGTGCTGGCCGCGCTGGGCGACCCACGCGCCACGCCGGACGCCAACACGCTGCGCGTGTGGAAACGGCTGGCCGAGTGGGAGGAGGAAGCCCCGCCGCCCCCGCCCGGCGCGCTGCCCGTGGCGCCACACGAGGCACGCATGCGGCTCGCCGCCATGCTCGGCCCCGGCTCGGAACAGCGGCCCGGCCAGTCCGACTACGCTGCCGCCGCGGCCGCCGCGTTCGCGCCGCGTGAACAGCCGGGCGACCCGCACGTGGTGCTGGCCGAAGCGGGCACCGGCACCGGCAAGACGCTGGGATACATCGCGCCCGCCAGCCTGTGGGCCGAGCGCAACAAGGGGGCGGTTTGGATCTCCACCTTCACCCGGCACTTGCAGCGGCAAATCGACGGTGAGTTGTTCCGGCTTTTCCCCGACCCGGCGGAGCGGCGGGCCAAGGTGGTCGTGCGCAAGGGGCGTGAAAACTATCTGTGCCTGCTCAATCTGGAAGACTCGGTCAACGCCGCCGTGTCCGGCGGCCCGGCGGCAGCCACACTGGTGCCGCTGGGTCTGCTGGCGCGCTGGGTGCTGGCCACCGCCGATGGCGACATCCAGGGCGGCGACCTGCCCGGCTGGTTCGGCGAACTGTTCGGCATCGGCCTGCTTTATGGCGTGGCTGACCGGCGCGGCGAGTGCATTCATGCCGCCTGCCCGCACTGGAAGCGCTGCTTCGTGGAGCACACCATCCGCCGCGCCCGCACCGCTGATCTGGTGGTGGCCAACCATGCCTTGGTGATGAGCCAGGCCGCCTATGCGTTCACCTGGGGCGGCGGCATCGACGACGCCAGCGTGCCCGCCCGCTACGTGTTCGACGAGGGCCACCACGTGTTCGACGCCGCCGATGGCGCGTTTTCCGCCGAGTTGTCGGGTGCGGAAGCCGCCGAGTTGCGCCGCTGGCTGCTGGGGGCGGAGGGCGGACGCTCCCGCGCGCGGGGGTTGCGGCGGCGGGTGGAGGAACTGGTGGCGGGCAAGGCGGAACTGGAAGCGCCGCTGGAAGCCGCCTTGCAGGCCGCCCGCGCCCTGCCCTCGCTGGGCTGGGCCATCCGCCTGTCCGGCGACGCGGCGGAAATGGACAGCGACTCTGGCCCGCCCAACCCCACCGAGGCGTTCCTGCGCCTCGCCCGCCAGCAGGTGCTGGCGCGGCAGGCGCAGGATGGCGAGCCCAGCCCGTTCAATCTGGAATGTGACCTGCACCCGGTGCTGCCCGAACTGCCCGCCGCCGCCGAGACGCTGGCGCGGGCCTTGGCGCGTCTTGCCACCCCGCTCGGCACGCTGGCCGCACGGCTGGCGGAACGGCTGGACGATGAGGCCGAGGAACTGGACGAAGCCACCCGCAACCGCATCGAAGCCATCTGCCGCTCGCTGAAGCGCCGCGCCATCGACAAGCTGACCGCGTGGCAATCCATGCTGCGCGCCACCGCCGAAGCCCCGCCCGAACCGGGCACGCGGCCAGACCATGTGCGGTTCCTGCATCTGGCGCGCAATTTCGGCGGCGAACGCTGGGGCGGGCAGAACCGCGATGCCGATGTGGGGCTGCACAGCCACTGGCTCGACCCGACCATCCCGTTCGCCGCCACACTGGCCCGCGCCGCCCATGGGCTGCTGGTCACGTCGGCCACGCTGCGCGACACTGGCGAGGACGACCCGGAGGCCGCATGGGCCGCCGCCGAGACCCGCGCCGGGGCCATCCATCTGCCGCGCCCGGCCATCCGCATCGCGGTGGCAAGCCCGTTCGACTACGCCGCACAGACCCGCGCCTTCGTGATCACCGATGTCGCCATCGGCGACACGGCGGCGCTGGCGGCGGCCTATCGCGCGCTGTTCCTTGCCTCGGGCGGCGGGGCGCTGGGGCTGTTCACCGCCATCCGCCGGTTGCAGGCCGTCCATGCCAAGATCGCCCCGGCGCTGGAAGACGCGGGCCTGCCGCTGTTCGCGCAGCATGTGGACGCGATGGACAACGCGACGCTGGTGGACATTTTCCGCACCGAGGAAGAATCCTGCCTGCTGGGCACCGATGCGATGCGCGACGGCGTGGACGTCCCGGGGCGCGCGTTGCGGTTGGTGGTGTTTGATAGGGTGCCGTGGCCACGCCCGGATATTCTGCACCGGGAACGGCGCACCCATCTGTCGAACGGTGACCCGAAAGGCTTCGATGACCGGGTGGCGCGCTTCCGCCTGCGGCAGGCGTTCGGGCGGTTGATCCGCAGTGCAACAGATCGCGGCGTGTTCGTGCTGCTGGACCGGCAGACGCCAAGCCGCCTGCTGTCGGCGTTTCCGCACGGCGTGCTGGTGCGCCGGGTGGGGCTGGCGCAGGCGGCGGCGGAAACCCGCGCGTTTCTGGCGTAAGCGGCTTGCCGGGCGCAGGTTGCATGACTAGCGTTTCAGCCTGCTTCCCCGAACGAAAGCGGCCGTCATGACCCAAGCCATTCCGGTGATCGACATCGCGGGCCTGTTCAGCGCCGACCCGGCGGCGCGGGCCACGGTGGGCCGGGCGCTGGACCGTGCCTGCACCGATCTGGGTTTTCTGATCGTGTCTGGCCACGGCGTGCCGGACAGTCTGGTCGAGCGCATCCGCAGCGTCTCCCGCCAATTCTTCGCGCTGCCGCTGGAGGACAAGAAGGCGCTGGCAATGCCGCCCGATCGCTACCGGGGCTATATCGCACCGGGCAACGAGGCGCTGGCCTACAGCCTCGATGATGTGACCCCGCCCGACCTGAAGGAAAGTTTCTCCACCGGGCCGCACAACGTGCCGGACAACGATTATTCCCGCAGCGCGCGCCCGGCGAACTTCTTCGCGGCCAACATGTGGCCGGACGTGCCTGGCTTCCGCGCCACGTGGGAGGAATATTACGCGGCGATGGAACAATTGGCGGGCACGCTGATGCGCGGCTTCGCGCTGGGGCTGGGTCTGCCCGAGACCTATTTCGACGCCGCCATCGACCGCCACATCACCAATTTCAGCGTGCTGCACTACCCGCCGCAGACCATCCCGCCGCTGCCGGGCCAGTTGCGCGCAGGCGCACACACCGATTATGGCAGCCTGACCATCCTGAAGACCGACGAATCGCCCGGTGGCTTGCAGGTGCATGGGCTGGACGGCGCATGGATCGACGTGCCGTTTATTCCCGGCACCTTCGTGGTGAACCTCGGCGACCTGATGGCGGAATGGACCAACGACCGCTGGCGCTCCACGCTGCACCGGGTGGTCAACCCGCCTGCGGAAGCCGGGGCGGCGGCGGACCGCATCTCGATGGCGTTCTTCCACCAGCCCAACTACGACGCGGTGATCGAGTGCCTGCCTACCTGCACCGATGCGGCGCACCCGCCGAAATACGGGCGCACCACGTCGGGCGAGCATGTGTGGGCCAAGATCACCAAGCACCGCACGCCGGAGACCGTGGACGGCTGACTCAGACTTCCGGGGCAGACCGCTGCGTGAAATACCACGGATGCCCGTCCAGATCGTGCACCGTGAAGGTCAGCCCATAGCCGTGGTCGGCCAAGGCGTCCGGGTTCGCCGCTCCGGCGGCAGAACGCGCGTGCTGCGCTGCAACGTCATCGACATAGATGAACACGCCTTGCGTGGGCGTGCCGGTTTCGGCGGGCGTGCGCAAGTTCCAGACCGTGCTGCTGGTGCCCAGCATGATCCGCTGGCCGCCGAACCGCATTTGCGCGTGCATCCCGCCGCCCGGATTGACGTGCCGCAGTTCTTCAGCGAACCCGAACACGCGCGCCAGCCAGTCCAGCGCATCGGGGACGCTGCGATAGAAGATGTAGGGAATGATTTCTGCGCTCTCAGCCATCTGAACCTCCCATTCCGCTCACCGGCCGGACGTATCGCAGTCCCCACGCCCTGCCGCTTCACGCAACAGCGCGGTTCAGGCCACCTTCGTCCCGCCAATAAGTCCCTGTCAGTGCCAGCATGAACCGCACATCGCGCACGCCCGCCACAGCGAATGCTGCATCACCGCCGGTCCAGCGCCACCCCGGCTCCGGGGTATGCCAGCCAGTGTGCAAGGCGGGACTGTCGAGGCTCACCGCGCGCCCGTCCAGCCACAATTGGGCGATTGCCACACCCAATTGCCGCGTGTCGTGCTCATCGGGCCGCGTATGGGAAGGCACCCAACGGCGTGACAGGACGCGGACCTCGTGCGTGTTTTCGGGCAGCAGCGCCTGCCACATTCCGCCGGAGCACGCCAGCGGCACGGGCCGGTCATCGGCCAGCACGCTCAGTGCAGGCTCGTCCGTCAGGGTGCCGCCGAGGCCGGCGGCCTGTGCCAGCAACGCGCTGCGCACGGCCACAAGCCGCGCGCCGCCGCGCACCAGCGGCGCGCAGGCCTGCGCGGCCCAGACTTGCAGCGCAAAATCGGCGTGCAGATGCAGCGCGGCACCGCCATTGGCAAAGGCGGCACGGTTGCCGGTGTCCAGAAAGCTTTCGGCGGGCAGGCCCTCGGCCAGCACCACATCATGCCGGTCCAGTTCGATGTGGTAGTAGGTCACCAACGGCACAGCCTCCTGCCGGACCGTGGCACCGTTCAGCAGATAGCGGATGGGGATCAGCACGCCATCGGCAAACACCGCGTGGTCGGGGGACAGAAGCAGGTCACGCGCCGGGCAGGCAGGCCCGAACGCGCCCGCCAGCACCCGGATGGGTGCCACGTCGTGCGGACGCGGATGGCGGCGCACATCAATGCGCCGATGGCCGATCCAGACAATCGGCGCAAACCCGCCCGAGCGGGGCAGCGCCGCGCGGTCGCCCGGGCGCAAATCCTCCACCGCCACATCGCCGCGCGCCGTGGCAATGCGTGTGCCGGCTGCGAAGCAGGCCACGTTGGCGTGAATGAAGCTGCTGCCCGGCTCGGGAAAGCCGAAACCGTTGATATCGTTGACCGTGAAGCCATGCGTAAAATCGCCGGTCATGTGCAGCGACGCCACCGGCGCGCCAGCGAGTGTGACCTTCAGTACCCCGCCGGAGAACGTTGCGCGATCGGCCAGGATATTGTTCAGGTCGATCAGATAGCCGGGCGCAAAGCCTGCGATGGTGGCTTCGAAATGGGCCGGATCCGACAGTTCCAGCATCGCACCCGCCTTGGTGCCATTGCCGTTGAACGACACGGTGATGCCGCTGCCGACCCCGTGATCGAACGAGAAGGTTGAGGTGGTGCCGATCAGGAATGTGCCGGTTCCGGTGATGGTTGAACTGCTGACATAGCCGAATGCACCGAGCAGGAGCGCCTTGCCCTCCAGGTCCAGCGTGCTGACCGCGATATTGAGATCGGCGTAGGTGCTGGAAATCTGCCCGTCACGTGTAACGATCAGGCTGGCCGGGGTGCTGGACGCGTCCTTGATGTCGATGACGCCGTATGGCTGCGACCCGGCAATCAGACCCGACAGGGTGGAAGTACCGGCGAATTCGTACGATTCGCTGTCGCCCTGGCTCGGGCTCTTCGCGCCATTGGCCAGAAAACCGCCGCCAATGGTGGCATCGGTGAACACCACATGCACCGGCGTGGTGTAGTCACCGTTCGACATCTTGATGGTGGTCAGCGGCCCTATGGTGGCGTGATCCACGTTCAATGTGCCGTTCACGACGATCCCGGTATCACCCGGGTCGGGTGCCACGCCGTCGGACCAGTTGGCACCCGCCGTGAAGTCCCCCGCGCCGCCGTTCCACGTTTTGGTGACGGCGGCATGCAGGCCGAGACCGTGAATGTAGCTGTTGGCCGGATCGTTATTGCCGGCAGGGTCAAGGTGATCGACCTTGAAGCCATGCGGAAAATAGCCAGCCACGTTCAGCGCCGCCACCGGGCTGCCGCCATTGGTCACGCTCAGCGTGCCGTCGCTCCATGTGGCCGCGTCGGCCTGCACGCCGTGCAACTGGATATTGGACGTGTAGTTGAACAACTTGATGGTGGCGGCAAACCCGCCCGGGTCGGCCAGTTCCAGTTCGGCCGGCGTGCCGCCGGGGGCAGTGCCAAACAACACAGACAGGCCAGCCGGCACCGCATGATCGAACAGCAGCGTGCTACCGACGCCGAAGACACCGGTGCCGGAGATGTTGGTGCTGGAAATATGCGCGTCGGTGCCGTTGATCGAACTGTTATTGACCAGATTGGTCACCGACAGATCCAGCGTACCGCCATACGCCGATAGCAGCGGTACGGGCGGCAGCACCAATGTGGCGGCGGCGGCCAGATCGGTCACACGCAGGGTGCCGTAGGTCAGAAACGTGCTGATCACGCCGCTGAGCGTGACGGTGCCGCCGAGCGCGACAATCTGGTTGTCCGCCACCGTGGTGTCGGTATGCGTGCCGGCCGAGGTGTTGCCGGCGATTGTGGTGCCGGTGAACTGTAGCGTGACCGGAAGGCTGAAATCGGAATTGACGATCCGCAGCTGGGTGCCGGCTTCGATGGTGATGGCGCCGGCCTGCACGGTGCCGCCGGGAATGTACGCCTGATCGTATTTGACCGGTACGGCGCCATCTGACCAATTGGCTGGTGCCGAGTAGTCCCCGGTGCCGCCGGTCCATGTTTTTGCCGCCACGCTGCCCCCTGCGCAATCGTCGTGTTTTAACAGGGTGACAGTTGTGTATTAAATTACAATCCGCAATCCTCTGGATGCGCCCGAATATTGACTACTCCCGGACAAGAATCCGGTCGTTCAGGAACGTTGCCAGCCCGCTGGCCCGGAACCGCGCCCGCAGCGCCACCTCATCGTATTCGGTGGCAACCCATTCCAGAAACGGCATCCGCCCCTCCGCCACCGTGGCGTAGTGGATAAAGAATGCGTCCAGTATGCCGGTGGGTGAGGTGTTGAAATGGCCGAAGCGCCAGTGCAGTTGCCGCATGGCATCGGCCGCCGTGCCGCCCTCGAACATGATGGCCAAACCGCTGGCGAGCCCGGCCCGGTCGGCCCCCGACTTGCAGTGCATCAGCGCGGGGAACTGCATGGTCCGGTACAGGCCGTGGAAGC
Organism: uncultured Rhodospirillales bacterium; assembly: GCA_903864895.1. Lineage (GTDB taxonomy): Bacteria > Pseudomonadota > Alphaproteobacteria > Acetobacterales > Acetobacteraceae > CAIPHQ01. The sequence goes on along the minus strand of CAIPHQ010000105.1, from coordinate 1,273 downwards.
GCAGAATCCGCTCGCGGTGCGGTGCGCCACGGCTTTCGAACGCCATGTCGATGTGCTGCAGGCCCAACTGCCCCGCGGCCTCCCGCGACAGCGCATCGGACCCGCAGCGTCGATGGCCGCGCAGATTGACCAGCGTTTTCAGCCCATAACGCTGCTTCAGCCGTGCCAGCCGGGATGGCGTGGGGTGGTTGCAGCGATACAGCTTGCCGGGGATGACGGCGTGAAAATTGTCCCACACGGTGCGGAACACCGCATGATCGACAAACAGGCTGTCGATCCATGCGGCGCGGCGGCCGGCAGAGGAGGCGAGTTCACCGGCAAAAGCCATGGCATGTCCAATTTTGGCGAAGGAGCACAGGCGAGTGCGGTCGCATGACTGATCCAGCGCATCGGCGCAACCGTGCCGCCAATCAGCGATCAGATTGGGGGTAGGCGGTCAGGAACCAATACACGCCGCCCCGCAATTGCCAGACCGAGCGAACACAATAGGCCCGGCCGTTCGGCGCACCCGGCAGGGTGCAGCGAAAAATCAGCTTGCGGCCATAGGGGGATGACGGGTCTTCATATTCCAGTGCCGCCCGCAAAGGATGCGCCAGCAACGCAGCCTGCAACGCCTGCCATGCTTCAGCGGTGAAGCCAGCGCCGTGAAAAAATCGGCTTTTGCCCGCTGCCTCCGGTGTCGCGGTGGACAGCAGGTAGTTCAGCAGCTTTTTGGGATCGACATCGAAGAACACCGCCACGTGTCAGGCAAGGTCCCCACGGGACAGGCTGAGCACCGCCTCGGCCGGTTCAGCAAACTCCACCTCGTAGCCTTCGCCATCATGGTGGCGATGCACCACGACGCCACGTGCCCCGGCTGGAAAGGTCATGCCGCGCCAAGTTACGGCGCAGCGCAACGTCACGGCGCTAAACTCGGCCAGAGGTGTTTCGGCGGTTATGGTAACAGCCATTAGGCACTCCATCGCATCCAGCACGTTAGAGTGTAGCCCGCCCGCTACGGATTTCGCCAGCAAAACGCCGGTGCAGCGCGGCGGGGTTACCCCGCCCGCTCAGCCAGCAACTGCTTGATCTCGCCGATGGCCTGCGCCGGGTTCAGGCCCTTCGGGCAGGTCTGGGTGCAGTTCATGATGGTGTGGCAGCGATACAGCTTGAACGGGTCCTGCAACGCGTCCAGACGCTCGCCGGTGCATTCGTCGCGGCTGTCGGCGATCCAGCGATAGGCCTGCAACAGCGTCGCCGGGCCGAGATAGCGGTCGCCATTCCACCAATAGCT
>CAIPHQ010000104.1 GCA_903864895.1 uncultured Rhodospirillales bacterium | reverse complement strand
CAATCCCGGCCCGCAATTCGGCGTTTCGGGCACCCGCGCGCTGGCAGGCGTGGCGCAGGGGCCGCTGATCGGCACCATCATCAAGCCCAGCGTCGGCCTTTCGGCGGAGGACACGGCGGAACTGGTGGCCACGCTGTGTGCGGCGGGCATCGACTTCATCAAGGACGACGAACTGCAGGCCGATGGCCCGCACTGCCCGTTCGACGCACGGGTGCGCGCGGTGATGCGCGTGGTGCGTGACCATGCCGGGCGTAGCGGCAAGACAGTGATGGTGGCGTTCAACCTGACCGGTGAGGTGGACGAAATGCGCGCGCGCCACGATCTGGTGCGGGCCGAAGGCGGCACCTGCGTGATGGCCAGCCTGAACAGTGTGGGCTTCACTGGTCTGCTGGCGCTGCGCCGCCACGCCACGCTGCCGCTGCACGCGCACCGCAATGGCTGGGGCATGCTGTCGCGCCATCCCATGCTGGGTTGGTCCTATGTGGCATGGCAGAAACTGTGGCGCATGGCAGGCGCCGACCATCTGCACGTGAACGGCCTGCGCAACAAATTCTCCGAAGACGATTCCAGCGTGATCGCCTCGGCCCGCACTTGCCTGTCACCGCTGACGCAAGCTCATCCGCATATCGCCATGCCGGTGTTCTCCTCCGGCCAGACGGCGGCGCAGGCATGGGGCACGTTCGCCGCCCTCGGCTCCACCGATCTGATATTTGCAGCGGGCGGCGGCATCATGGCGCATCCCGGCGGCCCCGCCGCCGGGGTGGCGGGGTTGCGGCAGGCGTGGGAGGCCGCAGTGGCCGGCATTCCGGCCGAGATCGCGGCGCGCAGCCATCGCGAACTGCGCGAGGCGCTGGCCGCCAATGCAAGGTGATTCGCTGCCCGATGGCCGCCTGATCGCCTTCTACGGCGACGATTTCACCGGCTCGACCGACGTGATGGAGGTGCTGGCCTTCGCCGGTCTGCCCACGGTGCTGTTTCTGGACGTGCCCAGCCCCGAGGACCTCGCCCGCTTTCCCGAAGCGCGGGCCATCGGCATCGCGGGCACCGCGCGCAGCCAGTCTCCGGCATGGATGCAGGAAAATCTTGCCCCGGCGCTGAGGGCGCTGGATGCGCTGCAAACCCCGGTGTTGCACTACAAGGTCTGCTCGACCTTCGATTCCAGCCCGCAGATCGGCTCCATCGGCTGCGCGCTGGAGATCGGTCTGGCGCAGACGCAGCGGGCCTGGTGCCCGATGGTGGTCGCCACCCCGGCGCTGCGGCGCTATCAGGCGTTCGGCACCCTGTTCGCCGCCGTGGATGGCGCCGGCTACCGCTTGGACCGCCACCCCACGATGTCGCGCCATCCCGTGACGCCCATGCACGAGGCCGATCTGCGGCGCCATCTGGCGGCGCAAACGCACGAGCCCATCGGTCTGGTGGATCATGTGGCGCTGACCACCGGGCAGGGCGGCGCGGCACTGGCCGCCGCCCGCGCGCAGCACCGCGCCGTGCTGTTCGACGTGATGGACAACGCCACGCTGGCCGAGGTTGGGCGGCTGATCTGGGCTGCGCGCGATGGCGGGTTGTTCGCGGTATCGTCCTCGGGCCTGACCTATGCGCTGGTGGCGCACTGGCGCTCTGCCGGAATGCTGCTGCCCGCTTCGCCGCCCGCATCGCGCGGGAAAGTGGACCGGTTGCTGGTGGTGTCCGGCAGTTGCTCGCCGGTCTCCGCCGGGCAGATCGGCTGGGCGGTGGCCAATGGCTTCGCCCCGGTGCGGCTGGACATCGCCGCCGCCTCCGACCCCGTCACCGCGCCTGCCGAGGCGGCGCGGGCGGCGCAGGCGGCCTGTGCGGCACTGGCGGCGGGGCAGGACGCCATCGTGTTTTCCGCCGAAGGGCCGGGCGATGCCAGCATCGCCGGACTGTCGGTGCTGGCCAGCGGCATGGGCCGTGCGCCCGCTGACTTGCAGCGCCACGTGGCGGCCACGCTGGGCGAGGTGGCAGCACTGGTCACGTCCCGCAGCGGCCTGACCCGGATTGTCATTGCGGGCGGCGACACTTCGGGGGCGGCCACGCAGCGTCTGGGCATTCAGGCACTGGAAGCGGTGATGCCGGTCGCACCTGGCGGGCCGCTGTGTCTGGGGCACCGGCGCGGGCAGGCGCCGGTGGAGATTCTGCTGAAGGGCGGGCAGATCGGGGCGGTGGATCTGTTCGGGCAGGTCAAGCGCGGCGGCGCGTGACGCGCGGGCTTACATTCCCAGCGACAAATACACCGCGATGCCGCAGGTCAGCGTGGCCATCAGGTATTCGGCGGCCACCAGCGCCACCGGCTTGGCGGCGCACTGCGTGGTGACCACGAAGCGGGCACCGGGGCTGAGCGCGCGGTCGGCCAGTGTCACGCTGGCGGGGCGGCGGGACTGGGTGGCGGGGCGGACGGTCTGTGCAACATAGGCCATCGGAAGGCTCCTTCATGGATCAGGCCCTTGCGTGGGCCGCATCGTCTGAAGCCGTTTTGCCACCGCCGGTTCCGGCCATTTGTGACCCCGGTAACATCGCCGGACGGGTTTGCGGGTGCCCCGGAGCCGCTGTGCCACCGGGCGGCCGCGCCAGGCCCGTCTAGGTTTTCTCCTCCGGCAGTTCCTCCAGCACCTCGGGCCGCAGCACGGTGATACGTCCGGTATCGTGGCCGATGGCACCTGCGTCTTCCCACAGCCGCAATTGCCGGTTCACCTTCTCGCGCGAGGCGCCGGCGATGGCGGCAAGGTCCTTCTGCGACAGCCGGACCTCGATGCGCGTGCCGCCCGGCACCGGT
>CAIPHQ010000103.1 GCA_903864895.1 uncultured Rhodospirillales bacterium | reverse complement strand
TCAGCGAATCATGCGGCTGGATCACCGACAGCGCGGGCCAGCCCTCATAGCCAACCGACAGTGACTGGCCGTAGGCAATCAGGTGATTGATGTCGCAGATCAGCCGCGCCAGCGCGGGCATGGCGCCTGACGCGCCGGGCACAGCATCGCTGTTGGTCAGCATGCGCTACCCGATCCGCAGCAGCCGTGGCCCGTGGTCACGCAGCCATGTCATAGCCGTGTCGGTGTGCGGGGTCAGCTGGGTGACCACGCTCCAGAATTTCGCACTGTGGTTCATGTGCAGCAGATGCGCCACCTCATGCGCCGCCACATAGTCCTGCACGAAGGCGGGGGCCATCACGAGCCGCCAGCTGAACGCCAGATTGCGGTTGGCAGCACATGAGCCCCAGCGGCTTTTGGTATCCTTGACCGTGATACGGCGCGGCGCCACGCCCGCCATGCGCGCCTTGCGCTGCGCCAGGTCGGTCAGGCTGCGCTTGGCTTCGGTGCGCAGGAAGTCGCTGACCCGCCGTGCGAGGAAGGCCGGGTCGCCGGCCACCACAATCTCCCGCCCTTCCCGCCACGCGGTGCCGCGCGCGCCGGGGCGGTGGCGGACCACATGCTCCTCGCCATGCAGCGGCAGCAGCGCGCCATCGGCAAAGCTGATGGCGCCGGGCAGGGCTGCGAGCCGTTCGGCCACCCAGTCTGCATGGCTCATCAGCAGTGCCATCCCGGCGTTGCGCCCGGCCCGCGGCGGCAGCGTGACCACCACGGCGCCGCCGCGCGGGTCGATGCGCAGACTGACACGGCGCGCCCGCGCGCTGCGCCGCCACTCGATGCGGGTGGGGCCGTTCGGCAGGGTCAACAGTTCGGTTTGGGCAGACTCCATGCCGCTAACTTGGACTGCCGTGACGGCGGCGGCAATCATGACTCGTTCAAACTGGTGTGGAAGGGGCGGCTGGACCGTCAAATTGGTATGTTATAACATCCGGTCTTGCTGGACCTTGGTGTCCTGCCGGATTTGCGGAGGCGGTGGTGGCGGTGCATCGGGTGGGGCGGCGTGCGATTCTGCCTGGTCTGGTGGCCATGGCTGCGGGATTGACCGGGCGTGCATCAGCCGGGCAGGCATCAGCCGGGCAGGCGGACGCCGAGCCGGCATTGCGCATCGTGGCGGCCGAGAATTTTTATGCCGATGTGGCGCGCCAGATTGCCGGGCCGGATGCGGTGGTCTCGGCCATTCTGAGCAACCCGGACAGCGATCCGCATATGTTCGAGGCCAGCCCCTCGGTGGCGCGCGCGCTGGCCGGGGCCAGCATCGTGATTGCCAATGGCGCTGACTATGACCCGTGGATGGCCAAACTGCTGGCCGCAAGCCCGGCGGCGCAGCGGCGCAGTCTGGTGGTGGCCGGCCTGCTGCACCGCGCGCCGGGCGGCAACCCGCATCTCTGGTACGACCCGGCCGCGCTGCCCGCGCTGGCGGTGGCGCTGACCGGGGCGCTGAGCGCCATGGATCCGGGCAATGCGGCGGCCTATGCGGCAAGGCTGGCCGCGTTTCAGGCCGGGTTCGCCCCGGTGGTGGCGCGGGTTGCAGCCTTGCGGGCGAAATTCGCCGGTGTGCCGGTGACGGCGACCGAGCCGGTGTTCGGCCCGATGGCGGCGGCACTGGGGCTGGCAATGCGCAACGAGCGGTTTCAGCTTGCGGTGATGAACGGCACCGAGCCTGCGGCGTCGGACGTGATGGCGTTCGAGCGCGACATCAAGCAGCGCGCGGTGCGGGTGCTGTTCTACAACAGCCAGGCCAGCGACCCGTCGGCACAACGGCTGCTGGCGATGGCGCAGGCGGCGCATATTCCGGTGGTGGGGGTTACGGAAACCCAGCCTGCGGGCACCACCGTGCAGGGCTGGCTGCTGTCCACGCTGGACGCGGTGGCGCAGGCGCTGTCTGGCCCGGCTTCGTGACCGCGCTGGCGCTGTCCGGGGTCACGCTCGCGCTGGGCGGGCGGGAGGTGCTGTCCGGCGTGTCGTTCGCGGTGCCGGACGGCGCATTTGTCGGCGTGCTGGGGCCGAACGGGGCGGGCAAGACCACGCTGATGCGCGCCGTGCTGGGCCTGCTGCGGCCCGTGCGCGGCACGGTGAGCGTGTTTGGCGCGCCCGCGCGGCGGGGCAACCCGGCCATTGGCTATCTGCCGCAGGCGCGCGGGTCCACCGCCGGGCTGCGGCTGCGCGGCTATGATCTGGTGGCTGCTGCCGCGTCAGGCCACCGGTTTGGTCTGACGCTGGGCGGGGCCGCCGAACGGCGGGAGGTGGACTGGGCGCTCGATCTGGTGGGCGGCACGGCGCTGGCCGAACGCCCGCTGGGCGAGTTGTCGGGCGGCGAACGGCAGCGCCTGTTGCTGGCGCAGGCGTTGCTTGGGCGGCCGGAACTGCTGCTGCTGGACGAGCCTTTGGCCAGTCTTGACCCGCGCCATCAGCACGGCGTGGTGACGCTGGTGCGCGAGATTCAGCAGCACCTGAAACTGACCGTGCTGTTCAGCGCGCATGACCTGAACGCGGTGCTGGGGGTGCTGGATCAGGTGCTGTATCTGGGCGGCGGGCAGGCGGCTTTGGGCACGGTGGACGCGGTGGTGACAGCGCCGGTGCTGTCGCGCCTGTATGGCGCGTCCATCGACGTGGCGCGGATCGGCGGGCGGATTTTCGTGGTGGCGGGCGGGCAGACGGTGGGCTGCGCGCATGAGCACGCGCCGCTGGCGGCGGGCTGAGCTGATGGAGATGTTCGGCTACGGCTTCATGGTCAATGCCTTCGCCGCCGCCGGCATCGTGGCGGTGCTGGCGGGCGTGGTGGGCTATGTGCTGGTGCTGCGCGGGCAGACCTTTGCGGGCCATGCGCTGTCGCATGTGGGGTTCAGCGGGGCGACCGGCGCGGTGTTGCTGGGTGTATCACCGCTGTGGGGCATGGTGCTGATGACGCTGGCGGGCGGCATCGGCATGGGGTTGCTGGGCGAGAAGCTGGCGCATCGCGATGTGGCGATCGGGCTGGTGCTGTCGATGTCGCTGGGGCTGGGGATGCTGTTCCTGCATTTCTTCACTGCCTCGGCCAGCCAGGCCACGGCGTTGCTGTTCGGCAATGTGCTGGGGGTAACGGCCGGGGCGGTCTGGACGCTGCTGGCGCTGGCGGTGGTGAGCCTCGCAGGGCTTGCGGTGCTGGCGCGGCCGCTGCTGTTCGCCACGTTGCAGCCGGAACTGGCCGAGGCCAAGGGCGTGAACCTGCGCCTGATGGGGGTGGGGTTTCTGGCCGTGGTGGCGCTGGCCACCGCGCTGTGCGTGCAGATTGTCGGCGTGCTGCTGGTGTTCTCACTGATGGCCGGTCCTGCGGCGGCGGCACAGGCGCTGACCGCGCGGCTGGCGCGTGGCGTGGCGCTGGCGGCGGTGCTGGCGCTGGCCGAGGCGTGGGGCGGGCTGACGCTGGCCTACCACACTGACTGGCCTGCCAGTTTCTGGATCACGGCGCTCAGCGGCGGCGCGTATCTGCTCGCCGCCTTGCGCCAGGGGATGCGAATCAGGCGGTAAGCGACGCGGCCAGACGGTCGAGCAGAAAGCCGGTGCCGTGCTGGCGGGAGCCGCCGTCCTGATAGCCGTTCAGGAACGCGCCCTGTTCGGTCAGCACCAGCCGCGTGCCCGCCGGATCTGCGAAGAAATCCAGCGTGGCCAGCGAGACCGAGATTCGGCACGCGTCCAGATGCATGTCGTAGGCGTAGACGAGGCGGCGTTCGGGGGTGACGTCGAAATAGACGGCATCGAATGTCGAGACCACGCCGCTGGCCCAGCGTCCGCTGAGATGCTCGCGCCCGCCGGGGCGCACATCCATCTCGCGTGACAGCAGCGTATAGCCGTCGCCGCCGGCGAACCATTGCGCCTTGGCCTCGGGGCTGGTGAAGGCGCGGAACACCTGCGCGGGCGGGGCAGTGAAGACGCGCTCGATGGTGAACGTGGCGTGCTCGGCCGGGGTAGCTGCGGTGAGGGTGCCGAGCAGGGCAACGAGTTTGTCGAGCGTGGTGCGCCAGCCCTGCGGGGCGCCGTTCACGGCGGCCATGAATTCGGGGTCGAACACGGTGTAGTCCTGCTGCACCACCACCTGCGTGCCGCCCGCTTCGGCGGCGAAGGTGATAGTGGAAATGGCGGTGAATTTCACCTCTCCGGCCACGTCCATGCTGCTGGTGGACACCAGCCGCTCATGCGGCACGATCTCAAGATAGGTGCCGCGCGACCAGAATTCCTGCCCGTCCGGGGCGCGCATGCATACTGCGCAGACGCCGCCGGGGCGGAAATCCACCTCGGCGTGCGGGGTGGTGAAACCGGCGGGGGAGAACCATTGCTTCAGATGCTCGGCACTGCTCCAGGCGCTGAACACCAGGGCGGGCGGGGCGGCGAACCAGCGGCGCAGCACCAGCGGCGGCGGCGTGAGCGGGGCGTTAGCCTCAGGCATCGGGGTCTCCTTGGCGTTGCAATCCGTCGAGGTAGCTGGCGAGGGCGTCGAAACGCTGCTCCCACTCGGCGCGGCGCGCGGCGATCCAGGCTTCCAGCGGGGCCAGGGCGGCGGGGGCGATTTCGCAGGTGCGTACCCGGCCCTGCTTGCGGGTGGCCACCAGACCGGCGTTCTCCAGCACCATCAGGTGCTGCAACACGGCGGGCAGCGACATCGAGAGCGGGCGGGCGAGGTCGCTGACGGTGGCCGGGCTGTGCGACAGCCGCTCGACCATCGCCCGCCGCGCCGGGTCGGCGAGGGCGTGGAAGGTGCGGTCGAGGTGTGCCGATTGGTTAAGCATGTGCCTAACTATCACGGCCGCAATGGTTAAGCCAAGATTAAACCATCGCGCAGCTTCAGACCGGCTGCGGGCGCAACATGCAGATGGCGTAGGCGCGCAAAATCCCGGTCAGCGCTGCCGGATCGGCGGGTGCGGTGAGCGGCAGCGTGCGCGGTGGGAAATCGGGCGCGAGGCGGCCGCCGAATTGCCGCACCGAGGCGCGCAGCGTGCCTGCCGTGTCGATCAGTTCGAACACCAGCGGGGCGAAGGCCTGTTGCGCACCGGCCTCGGTGCGCAGCAGCACGGTCTGCATCCGGGGCGGGTGCAGGCTCGCGGTGGGGTGCAGCGGCGACAGCGTGTAGCCGAACGGGGCGAGTTCGCTGCGGAGCGCATCGAAGGCGGGCAGGGTTTCGCGCGGCCATGCATTGACCAGCCGGACGCGCAATTCCCACGTCGTCTCGCCCGCATCATCCGCCACCACATGGGGGGCGGGTGTGGCGCGGCGGGCGGCGTCGGTTTGCAGGGCGGCCAGCAGATCGGTTCGGCTGTCGGTCATGTGGCCC